>NZ_BAABFD010000023.1:0-142277 GCF_039540635.1 Nonomuraea ferruginea
CGGCGGGGAAGTTGGGCAGCGTGGACAGGTCGTTGCCGAACTCGGCGGTGCCCGCGGTGAACCGGTCACCGGTGAGTTGCATGCCGTCACCGGAGTCACCGGCGAACCGGATGATCACCCGATCGAGCTGCCGAACCTGCTTGATCACAGCTCCTGAACTCCGTTCTCGAACCGGGCGAGCAGTCTCGCCAGCTCCTCGTGGTATCTCTCGACATTGCGCAGCTTCACGTCCTCGTACCCGCGCACCAGGTCAGGCAGCTCCGCCAGCTGGACCGCGAGCGCGAGGTTGTCCGGGGAGAGGCGGCCGGCGAGGCGCTCCACCAGGCCGGCGTACTCCCGCACCAGCTCACGCTCGACCCGGCGCACCCTCGTACGGCCGAACGGGTCGAAGGCGGTCCCGCGCAGGCGGCGCAGGCCGCGCAGGGCCACCAGCGCCGGCCGGAACCACGGGCCCAGCGTGAGCTTCCGCCGCACGCCCATCGCCCGCAGCAGCGGAGGGTGGAGCTTCCACGACGCCTTGGCGCCGGGTCCGAACCGCTCCGCCAGCGCCGACCGGACGTCGTCGCCGAGGCTGAGGCGGGCGACCTCGTACTCGTCCTTGTAGGCCATCAGCTTGAACAGGTGGCGCGCGACCGACTCGGCGAAGGCGGCCGAGCCGGGCACCCGCGACGCCTCCAGGGCGCGCACCCGTTCCACCAGGCGCGTGTAGCGGCGGGCGTAGCCGAGGTCCTGATAGGCCAGCAGCTCCTGGGACCGGAGCCCCACCAGCCGGGCCAGCTCCGACCCCGGAGGCGCCTGCACGATCCCCGTCACGTCCTCCTGCGGAGCGGGCCCGGGCGCGTCCCGCACGGCGGGGTCGCTGACGAACTTGCGGCCGTGCCGGAACGCCCGCAGGTTGACCTCCACCGCGACGCCGTTGAGCCGGACGGCCTCCTCGATCGCCTCGGCCGGCAGCGGGATCGCGCCCTGCTGGAAGGCGACGCCCACCAGCAGCATGTTGGCCGTCTGGTCGTCCCCGAACAGGTCGGAGGCCAGCGCGCGGGCGTCGAGCAGCCGGGCCAGGCCGGGGCGGACCCGGTCGAGTATCGGGCCGGTGACCTCGTCCGGCTCGGGAAAACCCACCGCCGGGTCGGCGACCATCCGGCCGGTGGGCACCTCGGAGGTGGACAGCACCGCGACGGTCCGCTCGGGCGAGGCGACCGTCAGGTTCCCGGGGTCGGCGGCGACCAGGAGGTCGCAACCGAGGTAGAGATCGCACTCGCCCTCGGCGAGCCGGTTGGAGGTCAGCCTGCGGTCGCGGGAGAACTTCACGTCCGACACCACCGCCCCGCCCTTCTGCGCGAGCCCCGTCTGGTCGAGCGACCGCGCGTTCCATCCGGCGATCAGCCCGGCGGTGGCGAGGATCTGGGAGACGGTGACGACGCCGGTCCCGCCGATGCCGAGCACCCGGACGCCGAAGGCGTCACCGCCCACCACGGACTCCGGCTCCGGCAGGTCCGCCTCGATCGCGCCGCCCTCGCGGGTCACCGGGGCGGCGGAGACCGTCATGAAGGCGGGGCAGTCGCCGTCCAGGCAACGGGTGTCGAGATTGCACGATGCCTGGTGGATGCGCGTCTTGCGGCCGTACTCCGTCGGGACCGGCTGCACCGACAGGCAGTTGGACTTGCGGCCGCAGTCGCCGCAGCCCTCGCAGACGCGCTCGTTGATGAAGACCCGTGTCGCCGGTCGCGGGAGCAGGCCCCGCTTGCGCTTGCGGCGGGTCTCGGTCGCGCACTCCTGGTCGTGCAGGAGCACGGTCACGCCCGGGGTGCCGGCCAGGACCCGCTGCGCATCCTCGACGCGCGACCGGTCCCAGACCTCGACGCCGCGCGGCAGCCGGATCCGGCGGTACCTGCGGCGGTCCTCGGTGGTGACGATGATCTTCGAGACGCCCTCGGCCAGCAGCACGCCGACGATCCGCGCCGCGTCCATCCCGCCGACCGTCCGCTGCCCCCCGGTCATGGCCACAGCGGAGTTGTAGAGCAGCTTGTACGTGATGTCGACGCCCGCCGCCACCGCCGCCCGGATCGCCAGGGATCCGGAGTGGTCGAAGGTGCCGTCGCCCAGGTTCTGCACGTAGTGGTCACGCTCGACGAAGGGCGCCATCCCCACCCATTGCAGGCCCTCTCCGCCCATCTGGGAGAGCCCGGTGACGGAGCCGACCTGGGCCTCGTCCATGAGCACCACCATCGCGTGGCAGCCGATCCCGCCGCCGACCAGGCTGCCTTCGAGCGTCTTGGTGGAGGTGTTGTGCGGGCAGCCCGAGCAGAAGTACGGCGCGCGCCGCAGGAGCGGCAGCGGACGGCGCGGGTCGGGGCGCGGTCCCGGCGTCACCGGGATGCCGTTGGCGAGCAGCCGCCGGCGCAGCCGGGGGACGATCGCGTCCACGTCCAGCTCCCCGTACGCGGGAACCAGCTCGTCGCCGTCCTGGTCACGCTTCCCGGTGACCAGCGGGACGGCCGGGCCGCCGTAGAGGATGTCGCGGACGGCCGTCTCCAGGAAGGACCGCTTCTCCTCGACGACCACGATCTCGGCCAGGCCGTCCGCGAACTCCCTGACGGTCTCCGGCTCCAGCGGGAACGGCATGCCCACCCGGAGCAGCCGGAGCCCGCTCGCGCGCAGGTCCGGCTCGTCGACGCCGAGCCGGCGCAGCGACTCCACCACGTCCAGGAAGGTGCGGCCCGCGGCGATCACGCCGACCCGGTCGCCCGGCGCCGCCCCCACGACACGGTTCAGGCGGTTGAGCCGGGAGTACTCGACGGCCAGCCGCAGCCGGTTGGTCACCAGGTCGCGTTCGAGCGGCCCCAGCGTGGGCTGCAGCAGCCGCGCGGTGGGCCGGTGGCGCCCGGCGCCCGGCGGGAGCACCGGCTCGGGCCGCTCGTCGTCGAGGAACACCGTCGAGGAGCCGTCGGCCACGGCGGTGACGATCTTCAGTCCCACCCACAGCCCGGTGGCCCGGGACAGCTCCACGGCGTGCGCTCCCAGGTCCAGCACGTCCTGGGAGTCGGCCGGATACAGGAACGGCATGGCCAGGTCGGCCAGCGCCGCTTCCGACGAGCAGGGGACGCTGGAGGACTTGGCGGCCGGGTCGTCGCCCACCAGCACGATCGCGCCGCCGTCCGGGTGGGCGCCCATCAGGTTCCCGTGCCGCAGGGCGTCCGTGGCCCGGTCCAGCCCGGGGGCCTTGCCGTACCAGATGCCGAGCACGCCGTCGTACCGGGCGCCGTCGAGGGTGTTGGCCAGCTGGCTGCCCTGCACCGCGGTCGCCGCGCTCTCCTCGTTCAGCCCCGGCCGGAAGACGACATCGTTGGCGTCGAGGAGGCGGCGCTGGCGGTGCAGCTCCAGGTCGTAGCCGCCGAGCGGCGAGCCCTCGTAGCCGGAGACGAAGGTGGCGACCCGGCGGCCGCGAGCCAGGTCCCGGCGGTGCTGGTCGATAGGCAGCCGGGCCAGCGCCTGCACGCCGGTCAGCTGGACCCGTCCAGTCGTCGCCTCGTAGCGATCTTCCAGCCGCATCCGGTCCGTCCCCCTTCCATGGGTGGCTGGGCGAGATTCAGCCAGGCGGGCGCGGCGGGCTCAAGAGGGTCTGGGCCACTGGCACAGAAGAGGCCGGTCGGCCGGCGGGCCCACTGGGCACTTGGCTAGTCGCTAACCTGTTAACGGCTAAAAAGTCACCGAATACGGCTTCCTGGAGCGGTGTAGTCGTCATTAGCATCCCGTCCAAAGGCAATGAGGTCGGGAGGCTTCCGTGGGGCGTTCGCTCGAAGGGATGCCGGTGCTCGTCACCGGGGGCGGTTCTGGGATCGGCGAGGCGGTGGTCCATCGGCTGGTCAAGGCCGGCGCGAAGGTGACACTCGCGGGCCGGCGCGCGGACCGGGTCGAGGCGGTCGCCAGGCAGGCGGGCTCCGGCGCGTGCGGCGTCGTCGCCGACGTCACCGTGGCCGCGGACCGCGAGCGCATGGTCGCGCGGGCGGTCGAGCACGGCGGCGGGCTGGAAGCCGTGGTGCACGCCGCGGGCAACATGTACCGCGGCGCGCTCGAAGACCTCGACGAGCAGGCGCTGCACGACGTGTTCGCCTCCAACACGATCGGCCCCATGATGCTGACCGCGCTCGCCCTGCCGCACCTGCGGGAGCGCTCCGGCGCCGTGGTCTTCTTCGGTTCCGTGCACACCCAGCGCGCCTTTCCCGGCGCGTCCCCGTACGCCGCCACGAAGGGCGCGCTGGAGACCCTGACCGGGGTGCTGGCCGCGGAGCTGGGACCTCAGGGCGTGCGGGTCGGCTGCGTGCGGCCCGGCGGCGTGCTGACCGAGATCAACCAGCGGGCCGGGCTCATGGACGACGCCACCGCCGCCGAGCGCATGCGCTCGCTCGGCCCCGCCCACGCGCTCGGCCGGGCGGGCACCGCGGCCGAGGTCGCCGAGGCCGTCGAATACCTGATCACGGCCGAGTGGGCGACCGGCGGCGTGCTCACCATCGACGGCGGCCTCGGCCTCGGCGTCACCAACGCCTGACGACACGGACGGGCCTGTGCGCGGCGCGGTCCTCGCCTTTACCGGCGGTGGGCGCGTGGTGGGGACACCACGCGCCCTTCCGGTCGTGTCAGGACGCGGACTTGCCGGGCTCCAGCCAGTCCTCGCTGACGAGCTTCCACGCGGAGCCGTCCCACTCCGCGACCTTCGCGCCGGTCGTCCCGACGTGCCCGCCGCCGGCGGCCGGGCCGAAGGTGATCGGCGGGTAGATGCCGGACGCGTGCTCCTTGAGCGACTCGGCGGTCTTCTGGAAGCTCGCCCAGCTCAGGTCGTCGCCCATCCGGTTCACGATCTCGAAGAAGATCTTCGTGTTGGCGTACGCCTGCAGGGCGTAGGCGCTGCCGGCCTGGTCCGGGGCGACGGCCTGCTGGGCGGTCCGCCACGCCGCGGCCTCCGGGGCGTCCGACGTCGGCAGCTCGGAGATGAACGTGCCGTAGATGCCCTTCGCCGCGGGCCCCGCCGGTCCCACCGTGCCCGCGCTGCCCGTGGTCACGGTCGAGGAGGTGCCCATGATTGTGGGCTTCCAGCCCAGCTCGCCGACCGCCTTCATGATCAGCGCCGACTGCGTGTTGTCCGTCCCGAGCACGATGGCGTCCGGTTTCGCCTCCCGCACCTTGAGTACGGCGGAGCTCACCTCGGTCGAGTTGGGCTCGGTCGTCTCGTTCGCGACGACCTCGACCCCCATGGCCGCGGCCTCCTCCTTGACCCCGTCCCGGATCGCGTGGCCGAGCTCGTTGTCCTGCCCGATGACGGCGACCTTCTTGACGTCCTTGCCCGCCAGGAAGTCCACGATCACCCTGGCCTGGTCACGCTGGCTGGTGCCGAGCAGGAACACCGAGTCCTGCTCCGGGTCGGGCGGCAGCACCGGCGCGAACAGCGGCATCCCCTTCTGCGCCAGGTAGGGATAGCTGCCCGGGATGTTGGCCGACCCGGCGGGGGAGACGACCGCGTACACCTTCTCCTGGTCGCCCAGGCGGCGGATGTTGGCGACGCTGCGCGCCGCCTCGAACCCGTCGTCGAGCACGACGAGCTTCACCTGACGCCCCAGGACGCCGCCCTTGTCGTTGATCTCCTTGACCGCCGCGTTCAGCCCGGCTTCGAAGCCCTTTCCCGAGGTGGCGGCGCCGCCGGAGAGCGGCAGGGTGGTGCCGATGGTGATGGTGTCGTCCGTGACACCCTGCACCGTCCCGCCCGCGTCCGACGGCGCGGCCGCCTGGGACGAGCAGCCCGCGACGGCGAGCGCGGTCAGCAGGACGGGCAGGGCGGTGAGCGGGAACCGTCGTGGCCTCATGGGACCCTCCAGTCAGAATGGTGCTAGTGGTTCAGCCGAGGTAGGCGCGGACGAGGTTCTCCGAGTCCGCGAGCTCGTGGGCGGGGCCCGAGGTGTGCACGGCTCCGCCGGCGAGCACGTACGCGCGGTCCGCGATGTCGAGCACGGCCGAGTTCTGCTCGACGAGCAGGAACGCGGTGCCCGACTCCGCCCGCAACCGGGCGACCAGCCCGAGCAGCTGGGTGACCAGGATCGGCGCGAGGCCGAAGGACATCTCGTCCACCATCACCAGGCGCGGCCGGCCGAGCAGCGCCCTGGCGACGGCCAGCATCTGCTGCTGGCCGCCGGACAGCGAACCGGCGGGCGCGGCCAGCTTGTCGCGGAGCGCGTCGAACACCTCCAGCAGCCGCTCCTCGTCCTGGGCGACGTCCCGGGCGCCGCGCCCGCGGGCGGTGGCGCCCAGGCGCAGGTTCTGCCGCACGGTGAGGGACGAGAGGATGCCGCGGCCCTCGGGGACGTGGCCGAGGCCGAGCCTGGCCCTGGCCTCCGGCGGCCGCCCGCCGAGCGTGGCGCCGTCGAAGCTCACCGAGCCCGACCAGGTGGGCAGCACGCCGGAGACGGCGCGCAGCGTCGTGGTCTTGCCCGCGCCGTTGACCCCGAGCAGCGCGACGATCTCGCCCTCCGCCACGTCGAGGTCGACCCCGCGCAGCACCGGGACCCGGCCGTAGCCGGAGGTCAGCTCACGAATCGACAGTAGCAACGCCGGCTCCCAGGTAGGCCTTGACGACATCGGGATGGGCGACGACCTCGGCCGGAGTGCCGTCCGCCAGGATGCGCCCGAAGTGCAGCGCCGCGACCCGCGGGCACAGCCGCGAGACGAGCTCCAGGTCGTGCTCGATGATCAGGATCGACAGCTCGTCCCGCTCGCCGATCTCGGCCAGCGGCGCCACCATCCGGTCGACGTCGGCCGCCGACAGGCCGGCGGCGGGCTCGTCCAGCAGCACGATGCGCGGCCGCGGCGCCAGAGCGCGGACGACCTCGACGATCTTCTGGCTGCCCAGCGGCAGGTTGCCGGCGGGCTCGGCGGCGCGTGCGGCCAGCCCGAAGGCGTCGAGCAGCTCGCGCGCCCGCTCCCTGGCGGCGCGCGCCCCGCGCGAGACCCCGAGGAAGTCGGCCAGCCCGCCGCCGGGAGGCAGCCCGGCGTCCAGCCCGGCCAGCACGTTCGCCTCGACCGACAGCTCGGCCACCAGCCGGGGAGTCTGGAAGGTCCGGCGCACGCCTCTGCGGGCCACGACGGCCGGGCGTCCGGCGCGTACGGGCTCGCCCGCGATCCGCACCGACCCTGCGACCGGCCGCACATAGCCGGTCACCACGTTGAACACCGTCGTCTTGCCCGCGCCGTTCGGGCCGATCAGCCCGGTGAACCCCGGGCCGACGGCGAGGTCGACGCCCTTCAGCACCTCGTTGCCGCCGAAGCGCACGGCGATCCCGGACAGTTCGAGCGCGTTCATCGGGCGGCTCCCGTCAGGTCGGCCTGCCCGGACACGGGCGGCGGTTCGGGCGCCGGCGGGGCCGGGCGCCTGGCCCGCAGCCGGGCGGGCAGCGAGGCCAGCCCGCGCGGCAGGAACGCGATCGCCAGCGCGAGGATCAGCCCGTACACCAGCCGCTGCCAGCTCCCCAGGTCCTGCAGCAGGTCACGCAGCACCACCACCACGACCGCGCCGAGGAACGGCCCGGCGACGTAACCCACGCCGCCGAGGAACGCGACGACCAGGAACTCGATGAGCAGCCCCATGTCGAAGATCTCCGGCGTCAGGTACGACAGGCACTGCGCGTACAGCGCCCCGGCGACGCCCCCGATGAACGCCGACAGCGCGAAGGCCAGCAGCTTCGTCCGCATCGGGCTCACCCCCAGCGACGGCGCGGCGATCTCCGCGTCCCGCACGACCCGCAGGCGCCTGCCGAGCCCGACGCGCCCGATGCGCATGACGACGGCGGTGGTGACGGCCGCCACGGCGAGGCACAGGTACCAGCGGCTGCCGTCGACGTCGATCCCGGGCAGCACCACGGCCTGCACGGCGGTGCCGGCGATGCCGCCGGTGACCGGCGTGGCCTCCACGAACACGCGGATCATCAGCTCGGCGAACGCGAGCGTGGCGATCGCCAGGTAGAAGCCGCGCAGCCGGGTGGCCGGCAGCCCGATCAGCACCCCGAACAGCGCGGCGACCAGGCCCGCGGTGACCGCCGCGAGCGGCCAGGCCCAGCCCTGCGCGACCAGGTACGTGGTCGCGTACGCCCCGACGCCGAGGAAACCGGCCTGGGACAGCGCGATCTGCCCCGACCATCCCATGATCAGGACCAGCCCCAGCCCGGCCGTCGCCGTCACCATGACCAGGCACGCCTGGAACAGCAGGTACGGGTTGACCAGGCCGGGCAGCGCGAGCAGGACGAGGGCCGCCGCCACGGCGCCGGCCACGCCGGCGACCCGCCGGGGCGAGCCGGAGAGCAGCGCGAGCGGTGTCATCAGACCTCCCGGACCTGGTGGCGGCCGAACAGCCCCTGCGGCTTGATCGACAGCACCACGACGATGGCCAGCAGCGCGATCGCGGTCTTGCTCGACGTCGAGATGTACGCGCCCGCCAGGTTCTCCGCGACGCCGAGCGCGAGCCCGCCGACGAACGCCCCGGTGATGCTGGAGAACCCGCCGAGCGTCGCCGCGACGAAGCCCTTGATGAGCAGCCCTGAGCCGTTCTGGTCGGTGAGCAGCGAAGCCTGCCCCTGCAGCAGCAGCGCGATCGTGGCGATCGCCCCCGCCAGGGCCCACGAGGTGCGGAACACCGTCGTGACCGAGACGCCGAGCAGCCTCGGCGTCACGCGGTCCTCCGCGATCGCCTGCATCCGCACGCCGAGCGGCGTGCGGAAGAAGAGGATGAGCCCGGCCATCACCGCCAGCCCGGCCGCGATGCTGAGCAGCTGCTCGTACGCCACGACCTGCCCGGCCACGGTGAACGAGCCCGCGAACGGGGAGTCGATCTTGCGGGGCTCGGATCCCCACACGAGCTGGACGACCGCGTTGATCACGACGAAGACCGCGATCGTCATCAGGACCGTGGCGAAATGGTTCTCCGCCAGGATCGGACGGATAGCCGTTCGTTCCACCACTACGGACAGCGCGACGCCGATGAGCAACCCGATCGGTACCGCCAGCCACCATGACAGGTGCGCGCCGTCGATGAGCGCCCAGGTGCAGAAAGCCGGAAACAATCCCAGCTCAGCCATGGCGAAGTTGGGTACGTCGGTCGCCTTCAGCACGAGGACGATGGCCAGTGCCATGAGGGAGTACCAGCTCCCCGCCTGCAAGCCGCTGATGATCTGTTGCCACACGGTTACGCCTCCAGCCGCTAGTCGTCAGGATGCTAACGTCCAATGGGAAGACGCGACAGTCCCGATTTGGCAACGACGCGGCGGGACGGGAGCGAGCGGAGCGCGATCAGGCGGCCCGGCCTGCGGGCACGCGAAAACGGCGCCCATCGTCAGATGGACGCCGTCGCGATCCCGATGCGGCCCGGCCGCCGGATCGGCGGGCGGGGCCGTCGGGCGGATCCGGGGGTCCGTCCGCCGCGAACCGCCGGACGCCCCCGTGTCAGCGGATCAGCGGGACGTGTCGTTCCCGCGCCGGCGGCCGGGGGCGGGCGGGGGCGCGCCGGCGCCCCTTCTGAGCAGCGTGGCGGGGGCGCCGTGGTCGGCGCGCAGCCGCAGCAGCGCCGGATCGGACTTCCAGAAGGTCTCGAAGTCCTCGGCCGCGAACTTCTCCACGATGAGGTGCATGGCGATGTCGTGGCGCACGTACTCGACCGCGACCAGGACCACCGCCGGGTCGTCGGTGTAGACGCCCCAGGCGTCGTCGTTGATCACGCCGCCGATGACCGCCTGCTCGCGGTCGGCCACCACGACCAGCAGCCGGCAGCCCAGGTTCTCAAGCGCCACCTTGGGGCTGGAGAAGCGGTGCTGGGTGGTGTGGCCCACCGGGTCGGGGTCGTCGCCGAAGACGACCGTGGAGACGTCGACGCCGTCGGACTCGGCCCTGCGGGCCAGCGGCTTGAGCGGCTCCAGCTCCGCCGGCCACCCGGACAGGAACAGGTCTCTGCGCGCCGCCGAGACCACGTCCTCGGCCCGGGTGATCAGCGACGACCGGTCGGTCAGGTTGTGGATCAGCCGGACCTGGGTGGGCGAGGCCACCTCGGGCAGCGACTCGCGCAGCGTGCTGATCGACTGGTCGAACTCGCGCCGCATCCGGTCGAGCAGCGACATCGGGGGCAGCGAGATGTAGCCCACGCCCGCGTCGCCGAGCCGCACCTCGTAGGCGGCTCCCCGGCCCACGAGCTTGCCCAGCGTCTCGTAGACCGTGCTGCGCGGCACTCCCGATCGTTTGGCCACCTCGTAGCCGTTGAGCGGGGCGCCGGCCGCCACGAGCGCGACGTAGGCCTTGGCCTCGTAACCGGACATGCCGAGGCGCTGGAGCTCTTCGATCACTCTCTGCTGAGACACGTTGCCATCGTCGCATCACCTCGGGCTCCGGGACGAATTCCGATCACCGCCAGGCCAGTCTAGCCAGGAGGGTTCATAGTAGTTAACCTTCTGACGCATAACGAGGTCCGAGGAGAGCCGATGGCCGACAGCATCTTGATCACCGGAGGCGCCGTCATCGACGGCACCGGCGCCGCGCCGCGAGCCGACGAGGCGGTGCTGGTGCGCGGCGACCGGATCGCCGCCCTGGGCGCCGAGGCGCTGGCCCAGGCCGAGTCGGGCGGCGTGGACGAGCGGATCGACGCGGGCGGGCGCACGGTCATGCCCGGCCTGATCGACGCCCACACCCACCTCAGCTTCGGCGAACCGACCGGCAACGACGAGCTGCTCAACCACCGCACGCAGGGCTACAGCTCGATGCTGTCGGCCTACCACGCCCGCAAGGTGCTCCGCGCCGGGGTGACCGGCGTGCTCGACGCCGACTGCCTGTGGTCCATCGGCGTCGAGCTGCGGGACGCCATCGACACCGGCATCGTCGAAGGCCCCCGCATGCGCGCCGGGGGACAGGCCCTGATGACCATGCTCGGCGGCACCGCCGGCCGGATGATCCGCGACGAGGGCACCACCGGCTACGCGACCGTCGTCCACAACCGCGACATGATGGTCAAAGAGGTACGACGCCAGATCAAGTACGGGGTCGACTGGATCAAGATCATGGTCACCGGCCTGATCCCGTCCATGAAGGGCCCCGAGGTCAAGGTCTGGAGCTTCGACGAGCTCCGTACCGTCTGCGACGCCGCGCACGAGCTCAACACCAAGGTCGTCGCCCACTGCCGCAACTCCGAGAGCACCCGCGACGCCGCGAGGGCGGGCGTCGACCTGATCTATCACGCCTCCTACATGGACGACGAGGCGCTCGAAGCCGTCGTCGAGTCCGGCAGCGCGCTGTGCCCGACGTTCACGCTCCTCGGCAACCTCGCCGACTACGGCCAGAAGATCGGCAGCGCGCCCGAGCTGCTCGACGTGTTCCGCGCCGAGATCGAGGTCACCGCCGCGCAGATGGCCAAGGCGCACGCCGCCGGCGTGCCGTTCCTCACCGGCTCGGAGACCGGCTTCGCCGTCACCCCCGTCGGCGAGTGGCACGCCCGCGAGCTGGAGATGTTCGTCCAGTACATGGGCATGACGCCGATGGAGGCGATCGTCGCCGCCACCCGCAACGGCGCCTTCGCGCTGCGCATGGAAGGCGAGGTCGGCACCCTGGAGACCGGCCGGCTCGCCGACGTCCTCATCGTCGACGGCGACCCGCTGAAGGACGTCACGATCCTCCAGGACCGCACCCGGATCGCCGAGGTGATCAAGGGCGGGCGCCGGATCGACCTCACCACCCCGATCCCCGAGCGCCGCATGCGCTCCACCGACCAGGTGAGGTTCCTCGCCTCCTGCCCCCTCACCCGCGGGCTGGCCCTGACCGAGGATCAACTGGAGAAGCTGGCCCGTGTCTGACCACCCCGAGCTTCCTTCCCGGCGTTCCCCGGTGATCGACGTGCACGCGCACGCCGTACTGGAGGTCAGCCTCGGGGCGGCCGGCGCGGCGGGGCCCGAGCTGGGCGTCTCGCCCGACGGCACGCCCTTCTACCGCGTCGGCGGGTACGTGCTGAACGGCGTGCGCTACGCCGGAAGCCCCTTCATGGACGTGGACGTCCGCATCGCCGCCATGGACGAGGCCGGCGTCGACGTGCAGCTGCTGTCGCCCAACCCGCTGACCTACTTCGACCGGCTGGACCCCGGCGCGGCGGTGGCCTACGCGCGCACCCACAACGACGCGCTGGCCGAGACGGTGGGCAAGCACCCGGCGCGCCTGCTCGGCGCCGCCCAGCTGCCGGTGCAGGACGTCCCCGCGTCGATCGCCGAGGCCCGGCGCGCCGTGCGCGAGCTGGGGATGGCGGCCGTGTACATCGGCACCGACCCCGCCGGGCGCACCCTCGACGATCCCGGGCTCGACCCGCTCTACGAGGCGCTCGCCGACCTGGACGTGCCGCTGTTCGTGCACCCGTCGCCGCTCGGCCCGGACGGGCCGCCGCAGGACCCCCGGCTGCGCCGCTTCGACCTCGACCTGCTCTTCGGGTTCGCCCGCGACGAGACGCTGGCCGTGGCCGCGCTGGTCTTCGGCGGCGTGCTCGACCGGCACCCCGGCCTGGACGTGTGCGTCTCGCACGGCGGCGGCGCCGCGGCGTTCGTCGCCGGTCGGTTCGCCCGCGCCGTGGAGAAGCGCCCGTGGGCCGGCGCGAAACTGCGGGAGAACGGGTTCGAGCACTACTACCGCCGCCTGTGGTTCGACACCCACGTGCACGACGACCTGTCGCTTCACCTGCTCGCCGAGCACGCGGGGACGGAGCGGCTGGTGTTCGGCACCAACTTCGCAGGCTGGGACTCCGGCGCCCACGAGGGGCCGGGGCTCGACCCCGCGGTCCTGGCCGCCAACGCCGCCAGACTCCTGCGCCGCCCTGACCTGCTGGAGGTCCGATGACGGCGTTCGGCCGTGTGGGAGGTCCGATGACGGCGCCTAGCCGTGAGGGAAGTCTGCTGGAGGTTCGATGACGGTGCTCGGCCGCGAGGGAAGTCCGATGACGCTGCCCGGCCGCGAGGGAAGTCTGCTGGAGGTCCGATGACGGTGCTCGGCCGCGAGGGAAGTCCGATGACGCTGCCCGGCCGCAAGGGAAGTCTGCTGGAGGTCCGATGACGGCGCCTGGCCACGTGGGAAGTCCGGCGAGGACCCTCGGCCACGTGGGAGATTCGGCCAGCGCATCCTGCCGCGTCCTCGTCACCGGTGGCGCCTCCGGCATCGGCCTCGCGTGCGCGCAGCTCCTCGCCGCCCAGGGCTGGGAGGTCGAGGTCGCCGACCTGCGCGCCGGGCCGGGGCGGCACGAGCTCGACGTGGCCGACCGGGAGTCCTGGAAGCGCGTGCTCGACGCGGCCTGGCCGCTCGACGCCCTGGTGAACTGCGCCGGCCACCGCAGCCGCGGCGCGATCACCGAGCTCGACGTCGCCGAGTTCGAACGCATGCTGTCCGTGCACGTCATCGGGACGTTCCTGGGCATCCAGGGCTGCGCCCGGCGCTGGCTGGCGGCCGGCGTCGGCGGCGCCGTCGTCACCATCAGCTCGGTGACCGGCACCCACGCCGTCGCCGGACAGCCGCACTACGTGGCCGCCAAGGCCGGGGTCGCCGGGCTGGTCCGCGCGGCGGCGGCCGAGCTGGCCCCCGCCGGGATCCGGGTCAACGCCATCGCGCCCGGCGTCATCCGTACCCCCATGACAGCGGACCGGCTCGGCGCACCCGAGCAGGCGGCGTGGCTGATGAACCGCGTCCCGATGGCGCGCGTGGGCGAGCCGGAAGAGGTCGCGGCGGCTGTGGCGTTCCTGCTCTCCGGCGGCGCCTCCTACCTCACGGGCGCGGTGATCCCGGTCGACGGCGCCTGGACAGCCACCTGACGATCCCATGCCCTCCACAGCCTCTTCGTGCAGCGTTTCGTACGGCGACGGAGCTTTTCGTGTGGCGGCGGAGCTTTCGTGCGGAGACAGAGCTTTCGTGCGGAGACAGAGCTTTCGTGCGGCGACGGAGCGCCCGTGCGGAGACAGAGCTTTCGTACGGACAAAGCCTTCGTGCGGATAACCAGCTTGCCCCGGCGGCTGCCGCAGAGGCGTTCAGGCTGATCTGACACCTAACTGCGAAGGGACACCCCATGCGTGCCGTTGTGCTGTCCGGAGGGCTCACCCATGACTTCCCCGCCACCACCGCCTGCCTGGTGGAGCTCCTGTCGGGGCAAGGGATCCGGGCGGAGGTCCATACCGACGTAGACGCCGCCCTGCGGGCCCTGCCCGGTGCGGCGCTGCTGGTGGTGAACGCGCTGCGCTGGACGATGACCGGGCCCGGAACCCCCGACCGCTATCGGGAACTGGCCGGAACGGAGGGCGCGAGCCCGTCCCAGAGCGCCAGGGCCAGGCTGGCGGCCCACCTCGAAGCGGGCGGCGGCGTGCTCGGCATGCACACGGCGAGCATCTGCTTCGACGACTGGCCGGAGTGGGGGCGGACGCTCGGCGCCGCCTGGGTGTGGGGCCGCTCGCACCACCCGCCCATCGGCCCCGCGGTCGAGGTGCGGCCGGAGGGCGGGCACGAACTGGTCGACGGCCTTGACCCGTTCACGGTCGTCGACGAGGTGTACGGGGACCTGGAACGGGCACCCGGGACCGTCCCACTCCTGACCGCCGCCCAGCCCACCCGTCCGGACACCCACAGCCGTCACCCCCTGCTGTGGGCCCGCGAACACGCCGGCGGCCGCATCGTCTACGACGCCCTCGGCCACCACCCGCCGTCGTACGAGGTCCCCGAACACCGCGAGATCCTTCGCCGCGCCATCCACTGGACCACCCACGGCTGACCCACACACCCCAAACCGCACCCGCACGTGTGAAGACAACCCTCACCGCCGTACCGACCAGCGCGTATGAAACGGCCGGCCGCACGCGAGACGGCCCGCCACACGGGAGACGGCACGCACAGGGAGACGGCACGCACACGCGAGACGCCCCGCACACGCGACGGCTCGCACATGCGAGACGGCCCCGCAGGTGCGCGAGCAGCCCGTGCACACGACGGCGGGGGCGCGTCACGTACGACGTGACGCGCCCCCAGTCGTCAGGCCTCGGCGAAGCCGACGGAGTCCACTGATGCCGGGCGCGGGAGGGAGGCGAGGGTGCTCTTGATGAGGCCGCCGTCGACGGCGAGGGTCTGGCCGCTGACGTAGGCGGACTTCTCGGAGCCGAGGAAGAGGACGGCGGCGGCGATGTCCTCGGCCGAGCCGAGCCGGGCCAGGGGCACCGCGCCCTCGCGGACGCGCCGGACCTCGGGGTCGGCGTAGATGGCGTCGGACATGCCCGCGTGGATGAGCCCGGGAGCCACGCAGTTGACGCGGATGCCGTGCCTGGCCCACTCCATCGCCATGTGCTCGGTCAACCGGACGACGCCGGCCTTGCTGGCCGAGTAGGCGCCCGCGTTCGGGGCGGCCGCGATGCCGTTGATCGAGGCCAGGTTGACGATCGCGCCTCCGCCGGCGTCGGCCATCGCCCTGGCGAGCGTCCTGGCGACGATGAAGGTGCCCGTCAGGTTGACCCGCAGCGCGGCCTCCCACTCGGCCACCGGGAGGTCGAGCAGCGGCCCGAACCGGACGATGCCGGCGTTGTTCACCACCAGCTGCGGCGGCTCCGGCAGCAGCGCCGCCGCGGCGCGCACCGACTCCTCGTCGGCGACGTCGACGGCCGTGCCCGCGCACGCGTCGCCGATGTCGCGGGCCGTCTGCTCGACGGCCGGGCCGTCGACGTCCCATGCGGCGACCCGGTAGCCCTCTTTCACCGCGTACTCGGCGATGACGGCTCCGATGCCGTGCGCCGCCCCGGTGACCACGGCCCATTTCGTCATGCTGTTCTCTCCCCTTGTCGGCCTGTCCCAAGCGTCGTCATAAGGTTAACTACGCTAGTGGACGCGGCGGCGTGCCTTGTTCACAACGTTCGACGGGTCACAGCAGCGCCTGGTAGGCCCCTCCGTCCACGGGCACCGCCGCGCCGGTGAGGTAACCGGCCTGCGCCGAGCACAGGAACGCGACGACCGCGCCGAGGTCGGCCGGCTCGCCCAGCCGTCCCGCCGGCACGTCGCCGACCGGCGGGCTGTCGCCGTACACCTGCGTGACCCGTTCCGTACGGTGCAGGCCGGGCTGCACGGAGTTCACCGTGATCCCGTCCGCGGCCACCTCGCGGGCCAGCGTGCGCAGGAAACCCGTGGCGCCCGCGCGTGCGGTGTTGGACAGCGCGAGGTTCGGGTACGGCTGGCGCACGCCGAGCGAGGTGATCGCGACGATCCGGCCCCAGCCACCCTCCCGCATGAACGGCAGCGCGGCCAGCGACATCCGCACGACGGCGAGCAGGCTGCGTTCCAGCGCCGGTCGATAGGCGTCCAGCGGGGTCTGCGCGATCGTGCCGGGCGGCGGGCCCGGCCCGTTCACCACCAGGATGTCGAGCCCGCCCATCAGCGCCGCGGCCTCCTCCACGAACGCCGCGGCGCCGTCCGGTCCTGAGACGTCGGCGCGCAGCCACCGCACGCCTGGCCCCAGGCGCTCCGCCGCGGCGCGCGCCCGCTCCTCGTCGGAGCCGCAGATCGTGACCCGCGCCCCCTCCGCGACCAGCGCGGCCGCGCTCGCGTGACCGAGCCCCGCGCTCGCCGCCGCCACGGCCGCACGCCGGCCCCGGATTCCCAGGTCCACGACTACGGCTCGCGCCGCGCGGCGGACCGCCCGAGCGGCCCGCCCAAGGTGTTCACGAACGGGATCAGTCGTGACGCGAAGGCGCCCTCAGTAGACATCGATCTCCTCGTCCCCGTCGAAGACGCGGATGGCGCCGGAGGGACAGTCGCGGGCGAGGTCGAAGATCTGCTCGTCCGTCAGCCGCGGCCCGCCAGGGACCAGCGCGACGATCTCGTCGTCGTCGAAGCGGAACGACTCCGGCGCCTCCGCGACGCACCTGCCGGAGCTGATGCACACGTCCCGGTCGAGCTGGATCCGGTACGTCACTCGCCGCCTCCGAACAGGACCGGGTAGGAGCCCCAGTAGGGCCGCTGGGTGTTGGCGTCACGCTGCGGCGGGTTGTCCGGGTCGCGCCGCACCCGCGCCGCGAACATCCGCTGGACCACACCGGTGACCAGGCCGAAAAGGTGGTCGTCCGGATCCGAGCCGGCCCGTTGCACGACCCCGGCGGCGAGGTCCTGGCCGATGCACACGTGCATCCCCGCGGCGAAGCTCAGCCCGAACGGGGCCACGTTCGGGGGGAACGTGCGGTGCGGGTCGAACGCGGCGGCGTCCGCGCCGAAGACCTCCGGGTCGCGGTTGACCGACTGCAGGTCGATCACCACGGTCGCGCCCTCGGGGATCTCGATGCCGGAACGCAGCGAGACCGGAGCCAGCGCGCGCCTCCGGCCGATCGGGCTGGACGGGTTGAGCCGTACGGTCTCGTGCACGGAGCGCTGGACGAACAGCGGGTCGGCGGCGGCGAGCCCGGCGTCCTCGGGGTGCGCCTCGATCCAGCCCAGGATGTGATCGACCGAGCGGACGAACGCGGTGGCGCTGGTGTGCGCGCCGGCCAGCAGGAAGAACGCGACCTCCCTGCGGATCACCTCGTGCGGCAGGCGCAGCTCCCCGGTGTGGCGCAGCAGCGTGGTCAGCACGTCGCTGGGCACGTCCACGTCCTCGCCGGCCGCCTCCCGCTCCAGCAGGTCGCGGCGGCGGGCGATGGACGGGGCCAGGAACTCCGCGTCCCAGTCTTCGAGAGCCCGCGCGATCACGCGCCGCTGCTCGTCCTTGTCCTTCGTCGAGTGCGCGAGCGTGGCGCCCTCGATGAAGCTCATCATGTACGCGTAGAGCCGGCCGGTCTCCTCGGCGGTGCCCGCGGGGCGGTCGACGCCCGCGGTCAGGGCGGCGAGGTTGAGCATCAGCTCGTGCCCCAGGTGCACCAGGTCGACCCGGCCCTCCGCCTGGTACGGGGCCAGGGTCTGCTCGATCACCCTTGGGAACAGCTCGCGTTCGTAGCGTTCGAACACCTCGCGGCGGAACATCCGGTTCTCCACCCGGCGCCGGGACCGGTGCTCGTCGCCGTGCAGGTTCACCAGCACGTCCGCCATCACGACCTCGCCCTCGTCGTAGAGCGACTGGCGCAGGTCCTTGCTGCGATAGGCGTCCTTGGCGTCCGCGAACGTGGTGAGGACGATCGTTGTCTCTTCGGCGACGGCTGTCATCTGGACTTGCTCCTCCGTTGCGCACGACCGGATCGGGGGGTTGCCGGTCCCTGCTGAGGGTCTCGTGGCGCACCAAGCGGCGTCAAGACCCTAACGACGACTAACAGGGCGGTACGCAGGGTCACATCTTCCGCAGGCCGGTGTCCGCTGGTAGCGTCGTTAGTGTTCTAACCCCGTGTCAATCAGGGAGCGCGTGGCGATGACGACGATCACTCTTGACGGCTACGCCGACGTACGCGAGGCCTTCCGGCTGCGCGACTTCAAGCAGGCGCTCTACGACGAGGGCGGGGTCGTCATGGCCGACTGCCTGCTGGTGCTGCACGGGGAGGACCACCGCGTGCGGCGCAGGGTGGAGAACCGGCTGTTCCGCCGGGGCACGTTCCGGCACTGGGAGCGCGAGTTCCTGCACGACGTCGTACGCGACACGCTGGCGCCGTTCGCCGCCGACGGCCGCGCGGACCTGGTCGAGCTCGGCTACCGCACGATCATGAGCTTGACCGCGCTGGTCGCCGGCATCGACCGGCCCACCGGCTCCGCGGCCGAGGCGGACGCGCTCTACCGGTACGCGAAGAAGTTCTCCGAAGGCGCCACCCTGGTGCACACCACCCGGGACCCGGACGTCGTCCGGGCCGAGGTGCGGGCGGCGCTGGACGAGTTCGACGCCACGTTCATGCGGCCGTCGCTGGAGCGCCGCAGGGCGCTGCTGGCCCGGCACGCGGCCGGTGAGCTGGGTGAGCAGGACCTGCCCCGCGACGTGCTCACCGGCCTGCTGCGCCACTGGGACGAGCTCGGCATCGACCAGGAGATCCTGCTCCGCGAATGCGCCTTCTACCTCCAGGCCGGCTCGCACAGCACCGCCGATGCGTTCACGCACTCGGCCGACGAGTTCTTCGCCTGGGTCCGCCGCGACCCGGCCGCCGCCGAGAAGGCCCTCGACGATCCGGCCCTGCTCCAGCGCTGCGTGCACGAGACCCTGCGGCTGCACCCGGCCAGCCCTGTCGCGCAGCGGCGCGCGCTGGCCCCCGCCGTGCTGCGCGGCGGCACCGAGATCCCCGAGGGCGCGTTCGTCGTGCTGGACATCGCGGCGGCCAACCGCGACCCCCGGGTGTTCGAGCGCCCGGACGAGTTCGACCCCCTGCGCGAGGTCCCGGCCGGCGTCCCCCGCTGGGGCCACGCCTTCGGCGGCGGCACCCACGCGTGCATCGGCACCGAACTCGCCGGCGGTGTCCCGGCGGCGGACGACGCCGAGCAGGTTCTCGGTACGGTCACCCTCATGCTGTCGGCCCTGCTCACCGCCGGCGCCCGCCCCGACCCCCACCATCCGCCGAGGCGCGACCCCAACTCCTCCCGCGACCACTTCGCCTCCTATCCAGTGCTGTTCCGATGACATCCACCCACGCGGTGAGATCGGCCTACGCGGTGAGATCCGTCTGTGCGGTGACGACCGGCTGTGCGGTGACGACCGGCTGTGGGGTGGGATCCGACCAGGCGGTGCCATCCGCCCGGAGGGTGGCGTCCGCTTGCGCGGTGACGCCTGACCAGGCGATGACATCCGCTCGCGCTGTGACATCTGCCTGTGCGGTGGCGTCCGCTTGTGCGGTGAGGACCGGCTATGGGGTGTTGGGCGCTCACGGGGTGGCGGGTGCTCACGGGAGGGTGGGTGGGAACGGATGACGGCCGGGTATCGGGTGACGGAGCGTTTTCTGGCGGCGGTGCACGCCAGGGATGCGGACGCGGCGGCCGGATGTTTCGCGGAGGACGGTACCTACGCGAACGTCCCGCATGCGCCCGTGGCCGGGCGGGCCGGCGTAGCGGCGTTGCTCCGGCCGATTCTGGGCCGCGCCGAGCGGGTGCGGTGGGAGCTGGTGACCGCGAGCTACACGGACGAGCGCGCGTGGCTCGAACGGGTCGACCGGTTCTGGATCGACGGCCGGGAGTACAGCGTCGCCTGCAACGGCGTCGCGGAGGTGGATCCCGCCCGCGAGCTGATCACCGGCTTCCGCGACTACACCGATCTGGCCCCCTGGCGGGCCCTGATCGCCCCCGTGCTCGCGGGCTGACAGTCTCGTGGACCTCGACGACCTGGACCTGGCCCTCCTGCGCCTGCTCCTGGAGGAGCCGCGCGCGGGCTACCGCGAGTACGCGCGGGTGCTCGGCGTCGCCAGGGGCACGGTGCAGGCCCGCATCGCGCGGCTGGAGCGGCGCGGGGCGATCACCGGCTACGCCGCGCACGTGTCGCCGGCCGCCCTCGGCTACACGGTCCAGGCGTTCGTGCACCTGCACCTCGCGCAGGGCAGGCTGGACGACGTGACCGAGCGGCTCGGCCAGCTCCCGGAAGTGCTGGAGGCACACTCGACCACCGGAGAGGGCGACCTGCTGTGCCGGATCGCCGCCCTGGACAACGGTCACCTGGAGCAGATCGTGCAGGCCCTGCTCGCGCTTCCCGGCGTGGTCCGCACCCGTACCGAGGTAGCCCTGCGCGGTCGCGTCCCGTACCGCGTGCTCCCGCTCCTCCAGCAGGTCAAGCCGACGTCCTGAACGAGCGGGGCCCGGCCGCGAGGTCGCGGCCGGGCCCCGGGCTTCTACAGCGCGGCCAGGGCGCGGGTCACCAGCACCTCGGCGAGGTGGGCGCGGTAGGACGCGCTCGCCACCGCGTCGTCCGGCGGCTCGCAGCCCCACGCGGCCAGCCGGGCAGCCTCGGCGGCCGGTTCGCCCGCCGCCAGGGCCTCCTCCACCGCCGTCGCCCGCACCGGCGTCGGCCCCATGCCGATCAGCGCGATCGCCACGCCCCCGCCGGGCCGGGCCTGGGCCGCGACCCCGACCACGGCCCAGTCCAGGGCGCGGCGGCTGAACTTCTCGAACGCGTACGACCGGCCGGGCGCGGCCGGCAGCCGGATCTCGGTGAGCAGCTCGCCCGCCGCCAGCGCGTTACGGCGCCGGCCGGTGAAGAACTCCCGCGCCGGGATCTCCCGTACGCCCGCCGGGCCGCGCGCCACCAGCACCCCGTCCAGCGCGAGCACCGCGCCGGCCAGGTCGGCCGCCGGATCGGCGTGCGCCAGCGAACCGCCGATCGTGCCCCGGTTGCGCACCTGCGGGTCGCCGATCCGGCACGCGGCGGCGGCCAGCAGCGGCACCTGCGCGGCCACCACCGGGTCGCGCTCCAGGGTCCGGTGGCTGGTGAGCGCGCCGACCGCGATCCGGTCGCCGTCCGTTCTGACGTACGACAGCTCGCGGAGCCGGCCGATGTCGACCAGGACGCCCGGCTCGGCCCGCCGCAGCTTCATCGCGGGCAGCAGCGAGTGGCCGCCCGCGAGCGGCCTGGCGGCGTCGCCGTGCCGGGAGAGCTCGTCGAGCGCCTCCTCGACGGAGCCGGCGCGCACGTAGGAGAAGCCGGCCGGGATCACTTCGCGCCTCCGTTCGCGGCGGCCCACTGGACCGACTCGACGATCATCTGGTAGCCGGTGCACCGGCACATGTTGCCCTTGAGCCCGCCGCGGATCTCCTGCTCCGTCGGGTCGGGGTTCTCGGCGAGCAGCGCGGTGGCCGCCATCACCATGCCCGGCGTGCAGAACCCGCACTGCAGCCCGTGGCACTGCCGGAAGCCCTCCTGCACGGGCGACAGCCCGTCCTCACCGGCCAGCCCCTCGACCGTGGTGACCGCGAGGCCGTCGGCCTGCGCCGCCAGGACGGTGCAGGACTTCACGGCCTCGCCGTCGAGCAGGACCGTGCAGGCGCCGCAGCTGGAGGTGTCGCAGCCGACGTGCGTGCCCGTCAGGGACAGCGTGTCGCGCAGGAAGTGGACGAGCAGCAGCCGGGGCTCGATCTCCCGGCTGTGCGCCTGCCCGTTGACGGTGATCTCAACTCGCATCGTGCATGACCTTCCAGACTCGTTCCGGCGTGCAGGGCATCTCCACATCGCGCACGCCGAGATGGGCCAGCGCGTCCACCACGGCGTTCACCACGGCCTGCGGCGCCGCCGTCGCGCCCGCCTCGCCGAGCCCCTTGGCGCCGAGCGGGTTGAAGCTGGACCTCGTCTCGATGTGGTGGGTCTCGTACGGGGGCAGGTCCAGCGCGCCCGGCACCATGTAGTCCTCCAGGGACGCGGTGAGCGGCCGGCCGCCGGCGTCGAAGGCGACCTTCTCGAACAGCGCCTGCGCGATGCCCTGGGCGACCCCGCCGTGGATCTGCCCGCGGGCCGTCATCGGGTTGATGACGGTGCCGCAGTCGTCCACGCAGACATACCGCAGGATCGACACCCGCCCGGTGTCGCGGTCGATCTCCACCACGCACCCGTGCGCCCCGCTCGGGTAGCTGAGGTTCTTCGGCTCGAAGTACGAGGTGTTCTCCAGGCCGAGCGCGGCGCCCTCGGGCAGCAGGTGCGGCTTGAAGGCGCGCTCCGCCACCTCCGCCAGCGTCACCGTCGCGTCGGGCACGCCCTTGACCTGGAACCCGTCGCCGATCCGCACCAGGTCGTCCGCGTCGGCCTCCAGCATGTGGGCCGCGATGCGCCTGGCCTTGTCCGCCACCTCCACCGCGGCCATCCGCACGGCGTTGCCCGCGACCGGCATGCCGCGGCTGCCCATGGTGCCGGTGCCCTCCTGCACGACCGCGGTGTCCCCGTACAGCACGCTGATGGCGTCGAAGGGCACGCCCAGCTGGTCGGCGGCGATCTGGGCCAGCGCCGTCTGGTGGCCCTGCCCGTGCGGGGCGGTGCCGACCAGGACGATCACCGACCCGTCCGGCTGCATCCGGACGTTCGCCGACTCCCAGCCGCCGAGGTAGCCGAACTGCTCGAACAGCGGCGTGGGCCCGAACCCGCCCATCTCCACGAACGTGGACAGCCCGACGCCGAGCAGCGGCGCGCGCGGGTCGGCGAGCCGCCGCGCCTGCTCCTCGCGCAACCCGGCGTAGCCGAGCCGGTCCAGCAGCAGGTCCAGCGCGGCCGGGTAGTCGGCCTCGTCGTACACGATCCCCTCGAACGGGGTCTGGTACGGCATCTCGCCCGGCTGGATCAGGTTCGCCTTCCGGACGTCGGCGGGGTCCCTGCCGAGCTCGCGGGCGACGAGGTCGACCACCCGCTCGATCAGGAAGCTCGCCTCGGGCCGTCCCGCCCCCCGGTAGGACGCGGTAGGCGTGGTATTGGTAACGACGCTCCGGTAGCGCGCGGCGATCTTCGGGATCTTGTAACAGCCGCCCAGCATGTACGAGGTGAGCGTGGCGAGACCGATGCCCACCGGGTCGGGCACGCCGCCGATGTTGACCGTGAGCGTCACGTCCAGGGCGAGGATGCGGCCCTCGTCGTCGAAGCCCACCTCGACGTCCTGCAGCTGGTCGCGGCCGTGGTAGGTGTGCACCATGTGCTCGCCGCGGGTCTCGACGTACTTGACCGGCCGGCCGAGCCGGCGCGACAGCTCGGGCGCGAGGAACAGCTCGGGCATGAACGACGACTTCACCCCGAAGGCGCCGCCGACGTCGGGCGCGACCACCCGGACCAGGTGCCTGGCGAGCCCGAACCGCTCGGCGATCTCCGCCCGGACCCGGTGCGGCGCCTGCACCGTGGCCCACACGGTCGGCCCGGCCCCGGTCCAGTCGGCGAGCACCCCGTACGGCTCCATCGGCGCTCCGGCGCAGCGCTGGTTGACCAGGCGGGCGCGCAGCCGGTGCGGGGCGGCCTCCAGATCGGCCGTCACGTCGTCCGGCGTCACCTGCTGTTCCAGGGCGAGGTTGCCGGGCAGCGGGGCGAAGATGGGCACCGCGTCCGGCGCGAGCGCGTCGGCCACCGTGGCCATCACCGGCAGCGGCTCGTACGCCACGCGCACGGCGCGCGCCGCGTCCGCGGCGGCGTACCGGTCGGCGGCGACGACGACGGCCACCGGCTCGCCGACGTAGTGCACCTTGCCGGCGGCCAGGTAGCCGCGTTCCAGGCCGGGCACGGACGGGCGGGGCGGCAGGCCGGCGAAGTCCCGCGCGGTCCAGACGCCGACCACGCCGGGCAGCGAGCGGGCCTCCTCGGCGTCGACGCCGGTGATGAGCGCGTGGGCCTCCGTGCTGTGCACGTAGACCATGTGGAGCAGCCCGGGACGATGGATGTCGTCCACGAACGTGCCGCGCCCGGTGAGCAACGCGGCGTCCTCCTTGCGTGGTACTGCCGAGCCGATCATCGTCACAGGCCACCTCCGTTGGTGCCAGGGGCGCGTCGTTAGACGTATAGCGACTTATATTGTCGCCTACGTCACACCTCCGGCAAGACCTTGGTGCGGCCGATCATCAAGAGGGGTACACGACGTGGTCGCCGAAGGCGGCGCGCACCACGTCCGCCCGGCGCGCGTCCAGGAGTTCCAGGCACCAGGGCACCTGGGCGTCACGCGACTCCGAGTACAGCCAGAACCCCGGATCGACGGGAAGCGGGCCGCTGCCGCGGGCCACCGCGGACACCGGCGCCCCGGCGGGCCCGGGCCGGAGGCGGGCGGCGGGGGAGTAGGTGACGTCGGCGTGATCGGCGAGCGCGGCCACGGCGTGGTCCAGGTCGCGTACCCAGAAGGCCAGGTGGTGGATGCCGGGGCCGCGGGTCTCCAGCCAGGCCGAGGTGCGGGTGCGGCCCTCCAGCGGCTCGACCAGCTCGATCGCCGTGTCCGCCAGGCGGGCCATGGCGATCCTGGAGCGGGACGGGCCCTGCCGCTCGCCGTGCAGCTGGAGGAGTCCGGCCGGCTGGTCGATCTCGGTGACCAGCCAGTCGGAGACGCCCAGCAGCGTGCCCCAGGTGCGGGTGAACTCCGCCACGCTGGGCACGGCGATGCCCACGTGGCACAGTCCGAGCAGGCCGAGATCGGTCATCGGGTCCTCCTGTGCGTGCTGCGTACAATCTGCGGGTGCGAGTTGATCCCGGTGAGCGCCGCCCGAAGCTGTCTCTCGAGGTCGCCAGGCAGATCGTGGAGACGATGCGCGACAGCGGCATGGGCCCGGGCGACCGCTACCTGCCGGAGGCCGAGGCGATGCGGCGGCACGGCGTGGGGCGGGGCACCTACCGGGAGGCGCTCCGGTTCCTGGAACACCAGGGGCTGATCGTGATGCGGCCGGGGCCGAACGGCGGGCCGGAGATCGTGCAGCCCGGCTGGCCCAACCTCGCCTCCACCGTCGCCCTGCTGCTGCAGTTCGCCGGGGCGCCGCTGAGCTCGGTGCTGGACGCCCGGGTGATGATCGAGCCCGGCCTGGCGGAGCTGGCCGCGCGCAACGCCACCGACGAGGAGCTGGCCGCGATGGCGGGCGACCTCGACGCGATCGAGCGCGGGCTCGGCTCCTACCGGGCCTTCTCCGCGGCTTACGAGTCCTACTGGCGCCACCTGGCCGAGAGCTGCCACAACGAGCTGTTCGCCTTCCTCAGCCCGGCTCTGCGGGCGATCGTGAACAGCGCCGGGTTCGTGCCGGACGAGCGCTACCGCGCGCAGGTGCTGGGCCGGCTGCGCACGGTGCACGCGGCGGTGGCGGCGCGTGACGCGCAGGCGGCCCGCGACGCGATGCGCGAGCTGGAGGAGGAGTTCGGCCGGCGGCTGCGCGAGGGCTACCCCCGGCAGATCGCCCAGGTGATCGACTGGTCGGACGTGCGCGAGCCGTCCTGACTTTCCCGCGCGCACCCGCTTGAGGGTTGCCACCGTTTCACTTTATCGTAGCAATGATAGAAAACATAGCTGAGAAAAACTAGGTACCTGAATTCGCCTCAGATCTCTTGTCGGCCGCTCGCACGGGCTGTAAAACTAGGTACCTGGTTATGGAAGCAAGGGTGGTGATGGCCGTGACGTCGACCGGAGCGCGGCTGGTGGCGGAGTTCGAGCGGATGGTCAGCCGTGACGGCGGCGAGCTCGTGCTGCTGGCGGAGGACGCCGGCACGATCCGGGTCGGCTACCGGCCCGGCAGCGCGGGTCCCGACTGCGCGGACGACGTGTGCGTCCTGCCGCAGCACGAGCTGAGCCAGCTCATGGCGGAGACACTGCGCCGCCGCAGCCCAGGAACGGAGATCGTGGTGGAGGTCCTTACATGAGTGCCCGGCTGAGCATCGTCAACCCGGTGGCCACGCCACGCTCCCACGCCGACGGCGACCGGTTCCCGCCCGCGCCGCGGCCGGAGACGCTCGACGGCGCCACGGTGGCGCTCTACTGGAACGGCAAGCAGAACGGCCTCGACGCGCTGGTCAAGGCCCGCGAGCTGATCGAGGCCGCGTACGAGGACGTCACGTTCGTCGAGATGACCGGCGCGCTCGGCGGCACGACCCGCTACCTGTCGGAGGAGCAGCTCACGCTCATCGAGGAGAAGGTCGACGCCCTGGTGGGCACCTCCGCCGACTGCGGCAGCTGCACCTCCTGGCTCATCCGCGACCTGTGCGAGGTGGAGCGGCGCGGCGTGCCGGCGATCGGCTACACCGCGGCGATCTTCGACGAGGACGCCCGGTTCAGCGCCAAGACCTTCGGGGTGCCCGAGGCCTGCCCGGTCATCGTGCCCGAGTGCTTCTCCAACAAGGACACCGCCGAGATCCACCGCATGGTCGAGGAGTCGTTCGCCGAGGTGGTCGAGTGCCTGACCAAGCCGCGGCCGGTCTTCGACGTGCTGCCCGAGTTCGCCTCGATGGTCCTGGAGAGCGCCCCCGAGCTGCACTACGGAGGCGGCGACCTGCTGGAGGCGTTCGACGAGATGCAGCGCCGGTTCGTGGCCAACGGCTGGAGCGACGGCATGCCGCTGGTGCCGCCCACGCGTGCCAAGGTCGACGCCATGATCGCGGCGTCCGGGCTGGACGGCGGCCACGTCGTGGGCGACTTCGCGCCGGGCTTCGGCATCGGCACGGTCGAGAAGATCGCGGCCAACGCGGTCATGGCCGGCTGCCGGCCCGAGACCATGCCGGTGATCATGGCCATGATGGAGTGCGTGCTGGACCCGTCCATCGGGCTGCGCACCTGGGCCATGTCCACCGGCCCGCAGGCGCCCGTGGTGCTGGTGTCCGGCCCGATCGCCGACGAGATCGGCATGAACCGCGGCATGTGCGCCCTCGGCCCCGGCTCCGTCTCCGAGGTCAACGTCGCCATCGGCCGCGCCCTGCGGCTGATCATGATGAACGTCGGCCTGTCCTACCCCGGCATCACCGACATGGACACCATCGGCACGCCGATGAAGTTCTCCGCCTGCGTGGCGGAGAACGAGGAGCGCACCCCGTGGGAGCCGTGGCGGGTGCAGCAGGGCCACTCCCTCGAAGACTCCACGGTCACCGTGAACGTGCCGTACGGGATGACCGAGTTCTTCGACTTCCAGAACTCCGACCCGGAGAAGCTCATCGAGAGCTGGTCCACGCTCACCTCCCACGCGGTCGGCACGCCGTCCGCAGGGGCGTGGCTGATCAAGAAGGACGCGCCGCTGGAGGCCGGCTACCCGTTCCACGGCACGTTCTCCAACCTGCTGCTGATGGCGCCCGACCACGCCGCCGCGTTCGCCGCCGCCGGATGGACGCCCGCCGACATCAAGGAGGCCATCCACCGGCGCACCAAGCTGCCCTTCCGCCAGCTCATGCTCAACCAGTCGATGCCGGCCTTCGAGACCTCGCACCCCGAGCTGCGCTGGCTGCTCGACGCCCCCGAGACGCCGGTCACCGTCAACCCGTCGGCCGACTGCTTCGAGCTGTTCGTGGTCGGGGCCAAGGCGGGGCGCAGCCAGTTCTGCTTCGGCGGCACCAACTCGGTGACCAAACCCGTGATCAGGCGATGACCTGGCCGCTCGGCGGCCCGCCGTCCGACGTGCCCGTGTCCCGCGAGATCTGCTCCGGGACCGGCGCGCTCTTCGGCGGTTGGGGGCTCGGGCTGCTCGCCGACGCCGCCCAGCGCGCTACCGGGCGGCGGTTGCGCGACCTGTCCGCGGCCTTCCTGCGGCCCGTCGCGCGTGGCGCCCGGCTCTCCGTACGGTGCGACGTGCTCACCGAGGGCCGGGCCCTGTCCCACTGCCGCCTCGAGGCCACCGACGGCGACCGACCGGCCCTCACCGGCACCGCCGTCGTGGAGGCGACCTCAGCCGCGCACCCTGAGACGGACGCCGCGGCCGGGGCCGCCGCGCTCCTTGAGATCGCGGGCGCTGGGACGGTGGCGCCGGGCGGCGTCGTCGCTCGCCCTGGGACGGTGACCTCGGGCGGCGTCGCGAGCCCGCCGCGGGTTCCCGGGCCGTTGGAGTGTCCGGAGCGCTCGTACGAGTCGGGGTCCGGCGGCGCGATGATGCTCGACGTCCGGGTGGCCGGTGGGTCGCCCGGGTCGGTGCTGTTGTGGGCGCGGGTGCTCTGCGACGTGCCGGACGAGGTGCGGCTCGCGGTGGTCAGCGACCACGTCCCCTACCTGTTGCGCCGGACCCTGCCGGGACGGCCCCGGGTGACCACCGTCAGCGCGTCGCTCCGGCTGTTCGGCGGTCCCGTCGCCGAGTGGGTCCTGCTCGACGTGAGCCTGGTGGCCCGCGCCGGCCGCACCGCCGCCGGCCGGGTGGCGTTGTGGCAGGACGGCGCCTCCCTGGCCGGGGTCGCCGAGCAGACCATGCGCCTCAGCGCCTGAACCTCCGGAGGGTCCCCGTGAACGACAAGATGTACATCCACGAGTTCATCGACGTCACCGGTCACAACCGCGCCCGCTACATGCACCACATGACCGCCAACTTCAGCCCCATCGCCCAGGAGGAGCGCGACCAGCTCTGCTACGGGGTGTGGGGCGTCGTCGGCTCGACCGCCTGGTGGCCGGGCGTGGTCAACATCTGGGAGGAGGACGGGTGGGACGGCCTGGCGTCCTCGTTCCGGCACGAGCTGGGCCACCCGTCGCTGCAGGACCCGAAGCTGGCCGCCTGGTGGGCGGCCGCCGCCGAGATGCGCTCCGGCGGCGTCGACCGCCTGCTCCTGCCCGCGCCGTGGACGCGCACCATCGAGGAGCTGTGCGCCGACGGGGTGCGCGGCGAGGTGTACGCGCACGAGCGGATCACGGTGCCGCCGGGGGACGCGGCCGACTTTCTGGAACGGGTCCGCGACCAGGCCGTCCCGCACTACGGGCGCTTCGGCTGGGACCTGGCCGGCGCCTGGCGCACCGCGCTCGGCGACGACTCCGAGTGCTTCCTGCTCTGGGCCGTGCCGGACTACGAGCGGTGGGCCGCCTTCGAGGCCGCGAACGACGCCGACCGGGCCGCCGGCGGCTGGAAGACCCGGCTCCGCGACACGGCCCGGTCGTTCCAGCGCATCCTCCTGGTCGACGCCCCGCTGTCCCCCATGCGCATCGGCCGCCAACCGGCCCGCTCCGACCGCACCGAGGACTGGTCAGAGTAACCAGACCAGGCCGCCGCACCGTGCGCGGGGCCGGGCCGGGTGTGGTGACGGATTCGCCGCAGCATCGTGCGCGGGGCCGGGTCAGGTGTGGTGACAAATCCGGCCGCCGCGAAGTGTTCGGGGCCGGGTCGGGTGTGGAACCCGGCCCGGCCCCGCCTCGTGCGGGGGTTCACGTCAGGACGTGATCACCAGGGCGTCGACGGCCACCGCTCCGAGGCCGCTCGGCCGTACCAGCAGGGGGTTGACGTCCAGTTCGCGTATGGAGTCGCCGAGCTCCAGCGCCAGCGTCTGCAGGCGCATGACCGCGTCGGCGACCGCGTCCAGGTCGCCGGCGGGCCGGCCGCGGACGCCGGCGAGCAGCGCCGGCGCGCGGGTCTCGCCGATCATCCGCAGCGCCTCCTCCCGGGAGAACGGCGGCACCCGGAACGACACGTCCCGCACCACCTCGGTGAACACCCCGCCCAGCCCGAACGTGATCGTCGGCCCGAACGGCGCCTGGTGGCTGACCCCGAGGATGAGCTCGGCCACCGCGTCGGTCACCTGCGGCTGGACCACCACCCCCGTCAGCCGCAGCCCCGAGGCCCCGGCCACGATCTCCGCGTACGCGTCCCGTACCCCGTCCGCGTCACGGAGCCCGACCCGGACCAGCCCGAGGTCGGACTTGTGGGCCAAGCCGTCGGCGAGCGCCTTGAGCACGACGGGGTAGCCGAAACGGGCCGCCGCCGCCACCGCCTCGTCCGGCGACGCGGCGACCGCCTCCTCCACCACCGGGATCCCGTACGCGCGCAGCACGTCCTTCGCGGCCACCTCGTCCAGCGTCGAGCCGGGCACGAGCCGGTCACGGACGGCGGCCAAGGCGGCGGACGGCTCGCGCGGCGCGTCCGCGAACGGGCCCCGGTAGCCGCGGTGCAGCGCCCAGAAGTCCGCCATCGCCCGGATGCCGCGGACCGCCGTGCGGAAGGAGTGGAACACCGGGATGCCCGCCTCGCACAGCGCCCGATGGTCGGCGTCCCTGATCGGCGACGTCCAGGCGACCACGATCGGCTTGCCGCCCCGCTCGTGCAGCGCGATCAGGTCGCGGGTGATGGCGTCGCTCATGCCGGGGAACACGCCGGTGATCGGCGCGAGCAGGACGTCGGTGTTCGCGTCCTCGATCAGCGCCTCCAGCACCTTGCGGCCCTCGGGGCGGGCGGTCGCGACGCCGCCCGTGTCGACCGGGTTGCCGAGGTGCAGGTAGCCGGGCAGCAGCTCGCGCAGCCGGGCGATCGTACGCTCCTCCAGCCGGGGCAGCGGCACCCCGGCCAGGCCGCACAGGTCGGCCACGTGCGAGCCGGTGCCGCCTGACATGACGCACAGCGCCACCCGGTCCCCGGCCAGCGGCGGCGTGTGGCAGAACGCGCCGGAGATCTCGATCGCCTCGTCGATGTCGTCCACCCGGATCACCCCGGACTGGCGGAACACGGCGTCGTGCACCGCGTCGGGGCCGGTCAGGTGCCCGGTGTGCGCCTTGGCCATGGCCTGGCCCTGGTCGCTGCGGCCGACCTTGATGCAGACGATGGGCACGCCCGCGCGCACCGCCTCGTCGGCGGCCAGCCGCATGGTGCGGCCGTCGACGAAGCCCTCGACGTACGCGGCGATGGCGCCGACGCCCGGCGTCCTGGCGAAGTGCGCGGCGAAGTCGGCGAACTCCAGGTCCACCTCGTTGCCGACGGTCGCCCAGGCGTGGACGCCGATGCCCAGCTCCTGCCCCTGCACGACGGGCCGTCCCTGGTTGCCCGACTGGGTCACCACGGCGAGCTTGCGGCCGGGCAGGCCTTCGCGCCACGGCTCGATGAGGTTGAGGTTCGTGTTGGGGCCGATGATCCGCATCGGGCCGCGGGCGAGCTCCTCCAGCCGCCGCTGCGCCGCGTGCCCCTCCTCGGTGCCCAGCTCGGCGAAGCCGGCCGCGAACACGTACGCGAACCGCACGCCCTTGGCCAGGCAGTCCTCCAGCACCGGCAGCGGGTCGCGGACGAGCACGATCGCCACGTCGACGTCGCCGGGGACGTCCAGGACGTTGCGGTACGCGGGGACGCCGTCGATGGCGGGCTTGACCGGGTGGACCGGGTGGACGGCGTGCGCCCCCCTGGCGAGCAGGCGTTCCCTGGCCTGGCGCCACTGGGCCCGCTGCGGGCTGCCTTCGGTGTCGGTGGCCCCGATGACCGCGACCGAGCGCGGGGCGAACAGGGGGTCCCAGTCGATGGCCCGCAGGGCGAGCGGGCGGCCGCTGACGTCGAGTGGGGGTGAAGTCATGTGATCAAGCCTAGCTCAAAGAGAGCAATCATGGTTAAGATTGATAAGACAATAATATCAGTGGAGGTGGCATGGACCTCAGCGCGAAGGCGATCCTGGTGGTGGGAGCGGCCCGCCCGCCCGGCATCGGCCGGGCCACGGCGCTACGGCTGGCCAGGGCCGGCGCGCGGCTGGTCCTCGCCGACGCCGTGGACGTGTCCCAGGGAGACGCGGGCACCGGCAGGGTGGCGGCGGCGAAGCTGGCGGAGGTCGCGGCCGAGGTGTCCGAGGCCGCCGGGCGGCCGGTGGCCGCCTTCCCGGTCGACCCCACCGACCCGGCCTCGGTCGAGGAGCTCGTGGCCCGTGCCGTCGGGGAGCTGGGCCGCCTCGACGCCTGCTGCAACCTGGTCGGCGCCACCGGCCCGGCGCTCGGCGACGGTCCGCTCGCGGCCACCGGCCCGGACGCCTGGCAGCGCGGCCTGGACTGGAACCTCACCGCCGCCTGGCTCATCGCCCGCGCCTGCGTGCCCCCGCTCACCGCGGCCGGCGGCGGCGCCATCGTCACCCTCTCCTCGTACGCCGGCCTGACCCCGGTCGCCGACGCCGGCGTGGTCGGCGTGGCCCGCGCCGCGGTCAACCACCTCACCGCGGCGCTCGCCGGCGAGCTGGGCCCGCTCGGCATCCGGGTCAACACCGTCTGCCCGCTCGGCGTCCACCCGGGCGACCCCCGGTTCCCCAACCCCGGCCTGGTCAGGCTCGCCGAACGCGAAGGGCTCCCGCTGGCCGACTGGCTCGCCCGCACCATCCCGCTCGGCCGCGGCCAGTCGGCGGACGAGGTGGCCGCCGCCGTCGAGTTCCTCGTCTCCGACGCCGCCTCGTTCGTCAGCGGAGTGAACCTCCCGGTCGCGGGCGGGGCCGCCGCATGAACCAGACGGAGGCGAGCGGAGTCAAGGCGTTCATCGGCGTCGACACCGGCGGCACCTTCACCGACACCGTGGTCACCCTCTCCGACGGCCGCCTGGGCGTCGGCAAGGCGCTCAGCACCCCCGGCCGGGTCGAGCAGGGCGTGCTCGACTCCATCGTGCAGGCCGCCGCCGCGCTCGGCCTCACCCTGTCCGAGCTGCTGTCCCGTACGGTGATCCTCACCCACGGCACCACGGTCGGGCTCAACGCGCTCCTCACCGGCGGCGGCGCCCGCGTCGGCCTGCTCACCACCGCCGGGTTCGAGTCCACGCTGCCCATCGCCAAGGCCAACAAGCTGCACGGCCTGGACGAGCTGGACGTCACCATGCCGGTCCGCTGGCGCAAGCCGGACCAGCTCGTCGCCCGCTCCCGCATCGCCGGCGTCAGCGAGCGCGTCGACGTGTCCGGCGCCGTCGTGCGGCCGCTCGACGAGGAGCAGGCCCGGGCCGCCATCCGGCGCCTCGCCGAGCGCGGCGCCGACTCGGTCGCCGTCTGCCTGCTCTGGTCGCCGGTCAACGACGGGCACGAGCGGCGGCTGGCCGCCCTGGTCGCCGAGGAACTGCCCGGCGTGCACGTCTCCTGCTCCTCCGCCATCGCCCCGGTGGTGGGCGAGTACGAGCGCACGTCCACCGCCGTGCTGGACGCGTACGTGGCCCCGGTCGTCGCCACCTACCTGCGCGCGCTGCAGGAACGGCTGCGCGAGCACGGCTTCGGCGGGGTGCTGATGATCCTGCGCACCGGCGGCGGCGCCGAACCCGTCGAGCACACCCTGCGCGCCCCGGTGAACACCCTGCGCTCCGGCCCCGTCGCCGGGCTCGCCGCCACCGCCGCGCTCGCCGCCGAGCTGGGGCACGCCAACGTCGTCGCCACCGACGTCGGCGGCACCAGCTTCGACGTCGGGCTCGTCATCGGCGGCGCCATGCAGCGGGCGAGCACCCCGATGGTGCACCGGCACGCGCTGGCCATCCCGGTGGTCGAGGTCGAGTCCATCGGCACCGGCGGCGGCAGCCTCGCCTGGCTCGACCAGGGACTGGGCGCGCTGCGGGTCGGCCCGCGCAGCGCGGGCGCCGACCCCGGACCGGCCTGCTACGGCCGGGGCGGCACCCGTCCGACGCTCACCGACGCCTCCGCCGTCCTCGGCTACCTGAGCAGGCTCGGCGAGTCGATGCCGCTCGACGTGGCGGCCGCCCGCGAGGCGATCCGCGCGCACATCGCCGAGCCGCTCGGCATCGGCGTCGTGGCCGCCGCCGAGGGGATCGTCCGCATCGCCGCCGACCAGATGCGCGACCTGATCCGCCGCACCACGATCCAGCGCGGGCACGACCCGTCCGCCTTCGCGCTGGTCGCCTTCGGCGGCGCGGGACCGCAGTACGCGAGCTGGTACGCCGACGGGCTCGGCGCGACGGACGTGATCATCCCGAACCTGGCCGCCGAGCTGTCCGCGTACGGGGCGGTGTCCAGCGACCTGAGCATCGGCGTCGAGCGCGGCCTCGTCCCCGGGCCCGTCGCCGAGGCCGGCCCGGCCGTCGCGGCCGCGCTGGCGGAGCTGGCCGGCGGCATCGAGGCGGACCTGCCCGGCGCGGTGGACAGCGTCACGGCGGTGTCCGGCCGCGCCCCCGTCCTGCGCCACACCGTGGCCCTGCGCTTCTACCGCCAGCAGCGCCGCATCGAGCTGCCGGTCGCCGTGCCGGTGGACGCCGCCGAGCTGGCGCGGCTGGAGTCGGAGTTCCGCAAGCGGTACGAGGAGATCGTCGGCGCCGGCACCGCCGCCGACGGCACCCCGGTCGAGGCGGTCGGCGTCCGGGTCGAGCTGGTGGCCCCGGTGCCGGTGCCGCCCCCGGCCACGCGGCCGGGCGGCGCGGCCGAGCCGGTGGACGAGCGGGCCGCGTGGTTCGCCGGAGCCGAGCACCGCTGCGCCGTCTACGACTGGCGCCGCCTGAGCGCCGGCTGCGAGATCACCGGGCCCGCCTTCGTCGAGTCCGGCCAGACCACCGTCGTGCTCCCCCCGGGGCGCCGGGCGCGCATGGACGCCGGCGGCCACCTCCACCTGACCTGATCCCCGAGCTGAGAAGGAACAGTGATGATCGACGAGATCACGTTCGAGGTGCTCAGGCACCGGCTCGACACGATCAACGACGACGCGGCCGCGGTGCTGGCCCGGCTGTCCGGCTCGCACCTGGCAGCCGAGGCCAGGGACCTCAACACCGCGATCATGGCGCCGGACGGGCGGGTCGTCTGCTGCGGCCGGTACGTGCTCGCCCAGGTCGTCTCGATGCACCTGGTCGTACGGGACATCCTGGAGAACTACGCGGACAACCCCGGCTTCGGCCCCGGCGACCAGTTCGTCACCAACGACCCCTACATCGGCACCCTGCACCAGCCCGACGTGGTCGTGGTCGCGCCCATCTTCGTGGACGGCGAACTCGTCGGCTGGTGCGGCTCCACCGCCCACCAGGCGGACGTGGGCGGCCCCAACCCGGGCGGCATCACGTACGACGCCCGCTCCATCTTCGACGAGGCCGTGCCCATGCCTCCGGTGCGGATCGTCGAGGGCGGCCGGCTGCGCCGCGACCTCGAACGCGAATATCTCGTACGCTCCCGTACGGCCGAACTGAACCGGCTGGACCTGGTCGGCCAGGTCGCCGCCAACCGGAGCGTCACCGCCGAGGTGGGCCGCCTGTGCGGGCAGTACGGCGCGGACGCGGTGGCGGCCGTCATGGACCGGCTGCTGGAGCGTACCGAGGCGCTGCTGCGCGAGCGGCTGCGCGCGCTGCCGGACGGCCGCTGGCGGCACGTCGCCTACGTCGAGTACCGCCCGCACGGCGGCACCACCGAGGCCGTGTACGCGGTGCGGCTGACCATGACCAAGCGCGGCGACGACCTGGAGCTGGACTTCACCGGCAGCGACCCGCAGGCGCCCGGCACCATCAACGCCGCCTACCCCGCGCTGGCCGGGTTCGCGATCGGCGGCGTGCTCATCTACCTGTGCGGCGGCCTGCCCTGGGTGCCCGGCGGGGTGTGGCCGGTCGTGCGGATCCGCAGCCGCGAGGGCACCGTCGTGCACGCCCGGTGGCCCGCCGGGGTGGCCATGAGCACCGCCGCCACCTGTCAGGCGGTCCGGGTCTCCGTCAACGCGTGCCTCGCCAGGATGCTGGAGGCGTCGCGGGACCTGGCGCACCTGGTGATGGCGAGCTGCCAGGCCGCGGGCGGCGGGGGCGGGACCGTGCACGGGGAGCGCGGCGACGGCACCTCGTACGCCACCATGACGCTCGACGAGATCACCGGCGGCGGCGGCGCCACCTGGTCCGGCGACGGCGCGGACTCCTCCGGCTACACCACCTCGCCCGGCGCTTCGTGCGCGAACGTCGAGGTCAACGAGGCGTACCTGCCGCTGCTGTACGAGCGGCGCGCCGAACTGGCCGATACCGGCGGACCCGGACGGCACCGCGGCGGCGTCGGCACCCTGCACGCGCTGACCCCGCACGGGGACGGGGCCTCGATGACCATGATGTCGTTCGGCCAGGGGTTGCAGCATCCGCTGGCGGCGGGGGTGTGCGGGGGCGAGTACGGCGGTCAGAGCGTCGTGGCCGTCGTGCCCGATCTCGCGGGACTGGCGGACGAGGGGGAGCGGCGGCTGCCCATGCCGTCGGCGACCGTGCCGATCCGGACGGGCGAGCTGCTGGTCTCCGTCTCCCAGGGCGGCGGCGGGCTGGGCGACCCGCTGGACCGCGACCCGGCCGCCGTGCTGGACGACGTCCTGGACGGCCTGGTGTCGGTACGCGGCGCGCTGCGCGACTACGGCGTCGTCGTCACCGGCGACCCTCGGCGGCCGGACGGGCTGCGCGTCGACGATCCCGCCACGTCCCGGTGCCGCGACGACCGCAGGCACGCCAGGATCGGCCGACCGCCCGCGCCCCCTGCCCCCTCCCGCCAGGGCCGTCCCCTCTCGGCCGTCCTCGACCTCCTCCCACCGGCCGGCGACGCGCCGCACCGGGAGGGCGTCGTGGCGTGCGGGCGGTGCGGCACCGTGCTGTGCGGCGCGGCCGGGAACGTGTACGAGCACCTCGTCGTGTCCGACGCGTCCCCGGCCGAGCGCAGCCCGCTCGGCGCCGTGTACGAGGGCGCTGACCGTTTCGTCCTGCGGCGCCTCTACTGCCCGGCCTGCGCCGTCCAGATCGACGTCCAGGTCTGCCGCACGGGCGACCCGGTCCTGGCGGCCATCGAGGTGCTCTGAGCTCGCCGAGCAAGGGCGTCCAGATCAGGCGGGCTCCGTCACCGCCGGCCACGACGCCCCGACCTCACGGCGCGGTCCGCCGCCCTGAATAGACCCAGGGTGGCGGTTTCGCGGTGCGTCGTCTTCAGGGACCGCTGGAGGTCAGCCCAGAACGCCGGATTCGCGTAGTTCGGCCAGTTCGGATGCCGGGACGCCCAGAGAGGTCAGGACCTCGTCCGTGTGCTGACCGGGGGTGGCGGCGGGGGAGGGGCGGGCGAGTTCCTCGTCCTCCAGGTGGACGGGGAGCGGCAGCAGGTCGGCGCCGTACTCGGCGGCGGGCAGCCACGGGGTGCGGGCGGCGAAGTGCGGATCGGCGGGAAGGGTCGCGGGCGAGTTCACCGGCGCTATCGGCACGTCGGCGGTCAGCCCGAGCCGGATCCAGCCGGCCGTGTCACGGGTGCGGAAGATCTCGGTCAGCTCGGCGCGCAGCCGGTGGTCGCCGAGCGCGTGGTCGGCGACCTCTCCGCCGGGGGTGTCGCCGAGCAGGTCGGGCCGCTCGACCGCGTGGCAGAACCGCTCCCAGAACTTCCGCTCCGTCGCCATGATCAGGACGTGCCCGTCGGCGCTCGGGTACACCTGGTAGCGCACGCTGTCGCCCATCCCCGCCGTGCCCGGCTCGCGGCGCACCCCGCCGTCGGACGGGTTGCCGGTCACCTCGGTCGCCGGCCGCAGATGCGCCCGGTGCCCCTCGATCGTCAGCCAGTCCACCGACGCGGCCGCCTCGGCCTGGGCGATGTCGATCGCGCACCCCCGCCCGGTGCGCGCCGCCCGCAGCACCGCGGCCAGGATGGCGCTCGCCGCCAGCAGGGGCGCCACCCGGGTCCCGAGCGGCACGTTCAGCTCGGCCGAGGCGAACCCCCGCTCGTCGGTCCCCAGCCGCAGCCCGCCCGCCCAGGCGTCGAACGCCACCCCGTGCGCGGCCAGCCCGGCGTACGGGCCGGTGGTGCCGTACCCGGAGACCGTGCACCACACCAGCGCGGGGTGGCGCTCGCGCAGCTCGGCCGAGCCGAGCCCGCGCCGGGCGAGCACGCCCGGCCGCATGCCCTCGATGACGACGTCGCTCGCCTCGACGAGGCGGGCGGCCAGCCGGGCGCCCTCCGGCCGCTGGATGTCGAGGGCGAGGCTGCGCTTGCCCCGGCCCAGGTGGTGGTGCATGAGAGAGACGCCGTTCACGAACGGCCACCCGACCTGGCGGATGTAGTCGCCCCCGCCGGGACGCTCCACCTTCACCACGTCGGCGCCGAGGTCGGCGAGGACGGTGCCGACACCTCCCGCTTCGAGGAGAGCGAACTCCACCACGCGGACACCTTCGAGCAGCCGGACCGCCACGTTGCCTCCTGATCGTTGACTTGTCTCTATTCTCATTACTATCTTGTAAATAATAGCAATGCTAAATCTAATATCCCCTCGCCGACAGGGAGACCCATGGATCACGTTGGCCGGCGCATCGCCGCCCGCGACGTCACCCGCTCCTTCGTCACGACCGGCCGCTCGACCGTGCACGCCCTGGGACCAGTCGACCTGTCGATCGGCGATGACGAGTTCCTCTGCGTGGTGGGGCCGTCAGGTTGCGGCAAGTCGACCCTGCTGAAGATCATCGCTGGCCTGCTGGCGCCGTCCTCGGGAGAGGTCGCGGTCGAGATCTCCGGAGACAACCGCATCCCCATCGCGATGGTCTTCCAGGACTACGGCATCTACCCGTGGAAGACCGTCCGCGCCAACGTCGAGCTCGGGCTCCGGCTCAGCGGCCGGCCTCCCGCCGAACGGCGTGAGACGGTGGACGACTGGCTCGGCCGCCTCGGGCTGACCGACTTCGCCGACGTCTACCCCAGCGCGCTGTCCGGCGGCATGCGCCAGCGCGTCTCCATCGCCCGAGCGCTGGCCATCGACCCCGAGGTCCTGCTCATGGACGAGCCGTTCGCGGCGCTCGACGCCCAGCTCCGCGAGGTGCTGCAGGACGAGCTGCTGGCCATCTGGCAGGCCAGGCGGCGCACGGTCGTGTTCGTCACCCACAGCCTGGAGGAGGCGCTGCTGCTCGGTGACCGGGTGGTCGTGATGAGCGCGCGGCCCGGCCGCGTCATCGCCGACATCGACGTCCCGTTCGAGCGCCCCCGCTCCAGCGCCATCCGCACCGATCCCCTGTTCGCCAAGTTGCGCGGCGAGCTCTGGTCGAGCCTGCACTCCGAGGTCGTCGCCCAGTTCGACGCCGGGAAGGACCCGCGATGAGCACGACGTTGTACCGCCGTCCCGGGGTGGCCGAACTGCATCCCGTACGGACCCGCCGCCGCTGGAACGCGACCAAGGTCGTGCTCGGCGTCTCGGTGCCCGTGGGGTTCGTGGTGCTGTGGCAGCTCAGCGCCGTGCTCGAATGGGTGGACCCGTTCCTCTACCCGCCGCCGAGCCGGTTGATCCCGGGCCTCGTCGCGCTCTGGGAGGACGGCAAGCTGGTCGAGGCCACCGTCACCAGCGTCCGCCGGGTCATACTCGGCTACCTGCTGGGGGCCGCGGGAGGGCTGGTGGTCGGCCTGCTCATGGGCATGTCGCGGGTGTTGCGCGCGGCGCTCGAACCCTTCTCCTGGGCCTGGTACACCGTGCCCAAGCTGGCGCTGCTGCCGATCTTCCTGACCATCTTCGGCTTCGGCGACACCTCGGTCGTGGTCCTGATCGCGGCGACCGTCTACTTCTTCGTCTGGATCTCGGTCATGTCGGCCGTCATGGCGGTGCCCACCGGCTACCGCGAGGCCGCGCTGATGCTGCGCGCCAACCGGTGGGAGATGTTCCGCCACGTGCTGCTCCCCGCCGCGCTGCCGGAGATCTTCGTCGGCCTGCGGATCTCCGCCGGCGTCTCCGTCCTGATGCTCGTCGGCATCGAGTTCGTGATCAGCGACCAGGGTCTCGGCTATCTCATCGAGCAGGGCCGCACCCTGCTGCTGCTGGAACAGAGCTACGTCGGCATCGTGCTCGTCGCCCTCATCGGCTACCTGTTCGCGCTCCTGGTGAAGGCCATCGGCCGGCTGTTCATCCGGTGGACGTCCGACGACAACGCGATCATCCCGACCTGACCCCCCTTCCGCATGTTCATCCTGGAGGAACCCATGTCCAGATTCCGCGTCCTGGGCGCCGCGCTGCTGTTACTGTCCGCCGCGGCGTGCGGCGGTGGCGGCGGGGAGCCGTCGGCCGCGCCCGCCACCGACCTCGGCGCGGTCGTGCCCGTCGAGGGCTGCGGGCCGGACTCGTACGTCGACCCCGCCGACCTGAGCCCGGACCGCAAGATCGCCCGGTGCGAGGCGGGCACGCCCGCGGCGCAGCCGCTCAAGGAGCCCGCGACCATCCGCATGACCTCCGCGTCCCGCTCCAGCAGCCTCGCGCCGATCTTCGTCGGGATGGCGCAGGGCGAGTTCGAGAAGGAGAACCTGAAGATCGAGTTCTCCGTCCTGCCGTTCGCCGACGCGATGCCGCAGCTCGCCGCCGGCCGGGTGGACGTCTCGTACGGCGGGACCGAGGCGGGCCTGTTCAACGCGGTCAGCCAAGGGCTGGACATCAAGTGGGTGCTGGGCAACTTCGTCGAGCCGAAGGCGGCCGACCTGTCCCAGCCGCAGACCGGGCTGTGGGCCCGCCGCGACATCTTCTCCGATCCGGCCGATCCGGACCTGAAGGAGCTGAAGGGCAAGACCCTCGGCTCCACCGTGGGCGCCGCCTCCGCGATCGCCTACCCGATGGACAAGGCCCTGCGCGAGCACGGCATCACGCTGGGGGACATGGAGATCAAGCAGCTCCCGGCCGCCGACCTGATGACCGCGCTGTCCAACAAGGCCATCGACACCGCCTGGCTGCTGGACCCGTACTGGCTGGCCGCGGCCGACCAGCCGGACAGCTACGTGCTCGTCGGCGGGCAGCCGGCGGGTGAGCCGCTCGGCGGCTTCTACGCGGGCAAGTCGATGATCGAGGAGCGGCCCGAGGTGCTCCAGGCGTTCGTCCGCGCGTACATCCGCACGGTCAACACCTACCTGGACGGCGACTACATCAAGGACGACAAGGTGCTGGACGCCATGGCGGAGGGCACCCAGCAGCCGCGCGACTCGCTGACCCGCACGCCGTCGCTCACCTTCGACTGGGAGATCCGCCAGGGGACCGGCGAGTCGGAGCAGAAGGTGTTCATCGCCTTCAAGACCGTGAAGTACGCGGACGTCATCGCGGAGGACCGGTACGTGGACCGCTCGTTCTACGCGAGGGCGGTGGGCCACAGCGCCTCCTGACCCCAGCGGCGTCCCGGGCCCGGCGCGTGACGGCGCCGGGCCTTCCCACGGGTACGTCCCGTTGTTAGGGTCCACGCAAGAATTCATTTCAGATTTGGGAGGTGTGATGACCCCTCTCAATGCGGGCGCGGAGCCGCCGCCGTCCATGGTCGAGCGGATGACGCTCATCATGGACGCGTTCGCCGGCCGCGCCGCCCTCCTCACCCTGGAGGACGTCGCCCGCCGCACCCGGCTGCCGCGCTCCACCGCGCACCGCATCCTCGACCAGCTCGTCAGGCTCGACTGGCTGGAGCACACCTCGTCCGGCTACCGCCTGGGCCGGCGCGCGCTCGGGCTCGGCGGCGACGGCGGCCACGGCCGGATCCGCGAGGCCGCCGCGCCGCTGCTGCACGAGCTGCAGCTGAGCACCGGCCTGGTCGTCCACCTCGCGGTCCTCGACGGCGCCGACGTGCGCTTCCTGGACAAGGCCGGCGGCCCGTTCGCGCGGTCGGTGCCGTCCAGGGTCGGCGGCCGGGCGCCCGCCCGCGCCACCGCGCTCGGCCGGGCGATCCTCGCCTGGCTGGAGCCGGAACGGGTGGAGGCGCTCATCGGCGACCCGGGCTCCCTGCACCAGGAGCTGCACCGCGTCCGGCAGCGCCGCGGGCTGGCCTTCGAACGCGGCGACTGCTTCCCCGGCATCACGTCGGTCGCGGCGGCGATCCGCGGGCCCGAGGGGCCGGTGGCGGGCATCTCGCTGGCGGGCGACTCCCGCGCGCCGCTGGAGCGGGTGGCGCCGCTGGTGTGCGACGCCGCGCGGCAGGCGTCGCGCGCGCTGTTCCCCGAGCCGGAGCCGCTCCGGCACGCCGCCCGCGTGCCGCACCGGGGACGGCTCCCCGGACCGATCGACCGGCTGCTCACCGCCGGACGAGGCGACCGGTCCTGATCCCCGCGGCAGCCCACGCGCCTGCCCGAACGATCGTCGTGGGCCGGTCCTTGCTCCTGTCCAGGGGTTCGCGGGCCGGACTCAGTAGTCGCCCCAGCTCCACAGGTTGGCGCCGGGCTCGCCGGGCCGCCGCTCGCCGAGACCGAACCGGCCGCGGTAGAACAGCATCGGCTGCTGCTCGGTGACCGGTTCGAGCTCCCGTACCAGACCGATGACCACGTCGTGGTCGCCCGCGACGTGCACGTCGCGCACCTCGCCGTGCACCCGCAGCAGCACGTCGCGCAGGGCGGGGACGCCCCAGCGGGACAGATCCCACCCGAGGCCGTCGAACTTCCGGCCGGTGCTGGACCCGAACCGGCCGCAGAGCTCGACCTGGTCCTCGCCCAGCACGTTCACGCAGAAACGGCCGCTCTTCCTGATGCGCGGCCAGGCGCGGCCCCGGTGATCGGCGCAGAACAGGATCAGCGGCGGCTCCAGCGACACCGACGCGAACGACTGGCAGGTGAACCCGACCGGCTCGCCGTCGTCGAGGCCGGTGACCACGGTCACCCCGCTGGCGAACATGCCCATCGCCCTGCGGAACTCGGCCGTGGTAGGTGGGTCGATCAGGGGTTCGGCGTCGGCGAACTCGGCTGTCATCGCTTCCCCTCAACGTGCGCTTGACGACTCGAACCTACAAACCCCCCTCCGGCATTCCACCCCCGGGATCCCGTTGAGTGGAAGACTCCCAGGTCCACGGGCGCGCGGGTGTGTAGGGTCGTGCCATCCCACAGACCGGTCGGGGGGAGAAGGTGCCGAGGATCGCCGAGGTCAGGACACCGGCCGAGCCCAGCTCGCCGGAGCAGCGGGCCCGCCACCTGCGCATCCTCGGGGCGGCGGCGCGGATCGGCGCCGACAGGGGCCTGGAGCGCGTGCAGATGCACGAGGTGGCGAAGGCGGCGGGGGTCGCCATCGCCACCCTCTACCGCTACTTCCCGTCCAAGACCCACCTGTTCACCGCGGTGCTGGCCGAGCAGATCGACCGGTTCAGCGAGAGCCTCCGCCGCCCGGAGCCCGCCGCCTGCCCCGAGGACGCGGTCGCCGACGTGCTCGTCCAGGCCAGCCGCCAGCTCCTGCGCCGGCCCGCGCTGGCCGCCGCGATGCTCCAGTCGGCCAGCACCGCCAACCCGTCCGTGGTCGCCGACGCCGCGCGCGTCGAGGACACCTCCCGCGACATCATCCTGCGGACGCTGGCCGTCGACGAGCCCACCCCGATGGACGTCACGCTGGTGCGGCTGCTCGTCCAGTGCTGGTACGGGGTGCTGCAGTCCGGGCTCAACGGGCGGCTGCCGATCCCTCAGATGGAGAGCGACCTGCGCATCGCCTGCCGCCTCCTGCTCGCCGGTCGCTCGAACGCCTGACGTCGCTCCCGTTCAGCGGGATTCGCCCTCCTGCCGGGGCTCCCGGATGGTTAACGTCGGAGGCCGGCAGGCGTTGCTCAGGGAGGAACCCCGTTGGCCCAGACAGAGCAGGACGGTTACGAGAAACGGCTGGGGGAGTTCGCCGGCCGGGAGGCGGCGCCGCCGCGGCCCGGACCCGACCCGGTCAACGTGCCGATGATCCGCCACTGGGTGGAGGCGATGGGCGACCGCAACCCCGTCTACCTCGACGAGGAGGCCGCCCGCCGGACCGGCCGCGCCGGGATCGTCGCCCCCGCCTCGATGATGCAGGCCTGGACCATGCGCGGGTACGCCGCCGCCACCGCCGGGCAGGACGACGGGTCCGGCCTGGGCGAGCTGATCGCGCTGCTGGCCGAGGGCGGCTACACCTCGGTGGTGGCGACGGACTCGGAGTTCGCCTTCCACCGCGAGCTGACCGTCGGCGACCACGTCGGGGTGCGCGAGATCATCGAGTCGATCTCGCCGGAGAAGAAGACCGCGCTCGGCGCCGGGCGCTTCGTGACCACCGAGCGCACGTACCTGGACCAGCACGGCGAGACCGTGGCCGTCCAGCGCTGGCGCATGCTGTGGTTCCGCCCCGCTCGCACGCCGCCCGGAAGCCGGGAGCCGGCGGCCCTGCGGCCGCGGCCCGCCGTCAACCGGGACAACGCGTTCTGGTTCGAGGCCGCGCGGGAGCACCGCCTCGTCATCCAGCGCTGCGACGCCTGCGGCGCCCTGCGCCATCCGCCCGGCCCCTGCTGCCCGCGGTGCGGCTCGTACGGATGGGACACCGCCGAGGCGTCCGGCCGGGGACGCGTCTACAGCTACGTGGTCAGCCACCACCCGCGCCACCCGGCCTTCGAGCCCCCATACGTGGTCGCGCTCGTGGAGCTGGAGGAAGGCACCAGGCTCGTCACCAACCTGGTCGGCGTCGCCCCCGAGGAGGTCGAGATCGACATGCCGGTCGCCCTCGAATGGCTCGACCCGGACCCGGAGCTGTCGCTCCCGGTGTTCCGGCCGGTGACGGCATGAGGAGCCGCGCGTACGACGAGGTGACGGTCGGCGAGACGCTGCCCGAACTGCCCGTCCCGCTGACCCGCACGCTGATCGTGGCGACGGCGATCGCCAGTCGTGATTACCAGGACGTGCACCACGACCCCGGCCTGGCCGCCGAGCGCGGCTCCCCGGACGTGTTCATGAACATCCTGACCACCAACGGCCTCATCGACCGGTACGTCACGGAATGGGCGGGACCGGCCGCCGAGGTCAAGGCCATCAAGATCAGGCTCGGCGCGCCCAACTACCCCGGCGACACCATGGTGCTGACCGGGACGGTCACCGCCAAGCACGACGAGGACCGCCGGGTCGAGATCGCCGTACGCGGCGCCAACCGCCTCGGCGCGCACGTCACCGGCACCGTCGCGGTGCGGCTGCCGGGCGGGGCGGAGTCGTGAGCGGGCTGTCCGGGCGGGCGGCGATCGCCGGGATCGGCGCCACCGAGTTCTCCAAGGACTCCGGCCGCAGCGAGCTCCGGCTGGCCTGCGAGGCCGTGCTCGCCGCCGTCGCCGACGCCGGGCTGCGGCCGTCCGACGTGGACGGCATGGTGACGTTCACCGCCGACTCCAGCTCCGAGATCCACATCGCCCGCAGCACCGGCATGGGCGAGCTGAGGTTCTTCTCCCGCGTCCCGCACGGCGGGGGCGCGGCCTGTGGCACCGTCCAGCAGGCCGCGATGGCGGTGGCGACCGGCGTCGCCGAGGTGGTCGTCTGCTACCGGGCCTTCAACGAACGGTCCGGGCAGCGCTTCGGACTCGGCAGGGCCGACGCGCCCTCCGGCGCCGGGGCCGACGACGCCGCCTTCGCCTGGGTCAGCCCGTTCGGGCTGTTCACCCCGGCCCAGTGGGTGGCCATGTTCGCCCGCCGTTACATGCACGAGTACAAGGCCACCGGCGAGGACTTCGGCCGGGTCGCCGTGGTCGACCGCAAGCACGCCGCGACCAACCCGGCGGCCTGGTTCTACGGGCGGCCGATCACCCTCGCCGACCACCAGGCCTCGCGCTGGATCGCCGAGCCGCTGCGCCTGCTCGACTGCTGCCAGGAGAGCGACGGCGGCCAGGCCCTGGTCGTGGTCTCCGCCGAACGCGCCCGCGACCTGCCGCACCCGCCCGCGCTGATCCTCGCCGCCGGCCAGGGCTCCGGCGACGACCAGCACATGATGACCAGCTACTACCGTCCCGAGATCACCGGCATCCCGGAGATGGGCCTGGTCGGACGGCAGCTCTACGCGCAGAGCGGGCTCGGCCCCGCCGACGTCGACGCGGCCGTCCTGTACGACCACTTCACGCCGCTGGTCCTGCCGCAGCTGGAGGAGCTCGGCTTCTGCGGCAGGGGCGAGGCCCGGGACTTCATCGCCGACGGCCACCTGGAGGTCGGCGGCAGGCTGCCGGTCAACACCCACGGCGGCCAGCTCGGCGAGGCGTACATCCACGGCATGAACGGCATCGCCGAGGGCGTGCGGCTGGTCCGCGGCACCTCCGTGAACCAGCCCCCGTCCGTACGGCACGTCCTCGTCACGGCAGGGACCGGCGTGCCGACCAGCGGCCTGATGCTGGGAACGGACCGATGAACGAGGACCTGACGATCCCCGCCGTCCTGGCCCGTGCCGTCCGCGAGCACCCGGACGCCGAGGCCGTCGTCGACGGCCCGGTCCGGCTCACCTACGCCAGGCTCGGAGCCCGGGTGCGGGAGGCGGCCAAAGCGTTCGTCGCGGCCGGCGTCCGGCACGGCGACCGGATCGGCATCTGGGCGCCCAACAGCCACCGCTGGGTGGTGACCGCGCTCGGCGCGCTGACCGCCGGCGCCGTCGTCGTGCCCGTCAACACCCGCTACAAGGGCGACGAGGCCCGCTGGATGCTCGGCCGCGGCGGCGTGCGGCTGCTCTTCACCGAGGACGGCTTCCTCGGCAACGGCTATCTCGCCATGCTCGGCCTCACGCCCGGCGCGGGCGTCCCGGCCCCGCCCGGCCTGACCGCTGTCACGTACGACGCCGGACCCCGTCCGGGCGCCACCACCTGGGAGGACTTCCTCGCCGCCGGCGCCTCGGTCGGCGACGAGGAGCTGGACGCCCGCACCGCCGCCGTCCGGCCCGGCGACGTGGCCGACATCCTGTTCACCTCGGGCACCACCGGCCGCTCCAAGGGCGCCATGTGCACCCACGCCCAGGACGTCAGGACCAACCGCGCCTGGGCCGACAGGACCGGGCTGCGCCACGGCGACCGCTACCTGATCGTCAACCCGCTCTTCCACTCCTTCGGCTACAAGGCCGGCGTCTTCGCCTGCCTGATCAGGGCCGCCACCATGGTGCTGCAGCCGGTCTTCGAGGCGGGCGAGACGATGCGGCTGATCGAGGCCGAGCGGATCACCGTCCTGCCCGGCGCGCCGACCATCTACATCACCATGCTGGACGCCCCGGAACGCGCGCGGCACGACCTGTCGTCGCTGCGCCTCGCGGTCACCGGCGCGTCGGTGGTGCCGGTCGCGCTGGTCCGCCGGATGCGGGCCGAGCTGTTCCCCGAGGTCGTCACCGCGTACGGGCTCACCGAGTCGTGCGGCACGGTGACCGCCTGCTCCGTGGACGACGACGACCGGACCGTGGCCACCACCTCCGGCAGGCCCATCGAGGGCGTCGAGGTGCGGGTGACCGGCGCCGACGGCGCGCCGGTGCCCGCCGGGGAGGACGGCGAGATCCTGGTACGCGGCCACAACGTGATGCTCGGCTACCTCGGCGACGAGGCCGCCACGGCGGACGCCGTGCGGGACGGCTGGCTGGTCACCGGCGACCGCGGCCGGCTCGACGAGCGCGGCTACCTCACCATCACCGGCCGCTCCAAGGACATGTACGTGACCGGCGGCTTCAACGTCTACCCGGCCGAGGTCGAGCAGGCGCTGGCCGGGCACGACGCGGTCGCCGAAGCCGTGGTGACCGGCGTGCCGGACGCGCGGATGGGCGAGGTGGGGCGGGCCTACGTGGTGCCCCGCCCGGGCCTGGCCGTCACCCCGGAGGACCTGATCGGCCACTGCCGGGAGCGGCTGGCCGGCTTCAAGGTGCCCCGCGAGATCGTCCTGGTCGGCACCCTGCCCCGCAACGCCACCGGCAAGATCGACAAAGCGGCCCTGGCAGGCTCGGCGAAGCCCTGACCGCCTCAGACGAAGCCCTCGTCGAGGAGCCGTACGCCGCCCTCGTCTATCGCGTGCCTCTGCCCCGACCCGCCCACCACGCGACACCAGCTCTCCACGACGAGCCCGGGCGGCTCCAGTCGGTAGCCGAACCCGCCGTACATGCCGGGCACGGGGAACCAGCAGGACGGGTCCGCCTGCTCGGTGAGCGGCTCCAGCTCGGGCAGCCGGAGCCGGTGGAGGGTGACCAGGTCCTCGGCGCGCTGGCGGATGAGGCCGTGGAAGTGGCGCTGGATCGTCGCCAGCGTGCCCTCCGGCACCGGGTGGAGGATCGCGGGCGTGAGCGGTTCGACCAGGTGCCGATGCCCCTTACGGCGGGCGACGTCCACGGCACGCTCCCCGCTGGCGGTGCGCAGCGTCCGCCAGGCGCCGAACGCCACCAGCCGCTCCACGACCTCCGGCGCTCCCTCTGGTGCCGCGGTGGGAAGTGCGGACACCCTGACAAAGGCAACATCTCATGCCTCTTCGGTAGGTGCGGGTGCTGCGCTAAGCTACACACTGTTCGCATAAGGAACTTGTGTTCGTATAGCGAACAGAAGGGGAGGACGTGATGGGTTCGGCCTTCGTCTACGCCGCCGCGCGCACGCCGTTCGGCAAGTTCAACGGCGCGCTCGCCGGTGTCCGACCGGACGACCTGGCCGCCGCCGCGCTGCGCGGCGTGCTGGCCAGGGTGCCCGAGCTGGATCCGGCCGGCATCGGCGACGTGGTGTGGGGCAACGCCAACGGCGCCGGGGAGGACAACCGCAACGTGGGCCGGATGGCCGTGCTGCTGGCGGGGCTGCCGGTGACGGTCCCGGCGACCACCGTCAACCGGCTGTGCGGGTCGAGCCTCGACGCCGCCATGATGGCCTCGCGCACGATCGAGAGCGGCGACGCCGACGTCGTGGTGGCCGGCGGGGTGGAGTCGATGACGCGGGCGCCGTGGGTGCTGCCCAAGCCGTCGCGGGCCTTCCCCGCCGGCGACGTCACCGCCGTGTCGACCACGCTCGGCTGGCGCCTGGTCAACCCGCGCATGCCGAAGGAGTGGACGGTCTCGCTCGGCGAGGCCAACGAACAGCTGCAGGAGAAGTTCTCCATCTCCAGGGAGCGGCAGGACGCGTTCGCGGCCCGCTCGCACGCGCTGGCCGACGCCGCCTGGAGCGCCGGGTTCTACGACGACCTGGCGGTCCCGGTCGAGGGCACAGAGCTCGCGCGCGACGAGGGCGTCAGGCCCGGCTCCACGCCCGAGGTGCTGGCCGGGCTCAAGCCCGCCTTCCGGCCCGGCGGCACGATCACCGCCGGGAACGCCTCTCCGCTCAGCGACGGCGCGTCGGCGCTGGTCCTCGGTTCCGAGACGGCCGCCCGGCGGCTGGGCGCCGAGCCGATCGCGCGCGTCGCCGGCCGCGGCGCCGCCGCCCTCGAACCCCAGGCGTTCGGGTACGCGCCGGTCGAGGCCGCCAACCAGGCCCTGAGACGGGCCGGCGTCGGCTGGGACGACGTCGGCGCGGTCGAGCTGAACGAGGCCTTCGCCGTGCAGTCGCTGGCCTGCGTCGACGCCTGGGGGATCGACCCGGAGATCGTCAACGTCAAGGGCGGCGCCATCGCCATCGGCCACCCGCTGGGCGCCTCCGGCGGCCGCGTCCTCGGCACCCTCGCCCACGTGCTGCGCGAGCGGCGCGAGCGGTGGGGCGTCGCCGCCATCTGCATCGGCGTCGGCCAGGGCCTGGCGGTCGTCCTGGAGAACGTGAGCGCCGCATGACCGCGATACTCACCGACCCCGACGAGGCGCTCGCGGGCGTCGAGGACGGCTCGACCGTCCTGATCGGCGGCTTCGGCATGGCAGGCATGCCGGTCACGCTCATCGACGCGCTGATCCGGCAGGGCGCCAAGGACCTGACCGTGGTCAGCAACAACGCGGGCAACGGCGACACCGGCCTGGCGGCGCTGCTCGCCGCCGGCCGGGTACGCAAGATGATCTGCTCGTTCCCGAGGCAGAGCGACTCGTGGGTGTTCGACGGCCTCTACCGCGCGGGCGAGATCGAGCTTGAGGTGGTGCCGCAGGGAACGCTCGCCGAGCGGATGCGCGCCGCCGGGGCCGGCATCGGCGCGTTCTACTGCCCCACCGGCGCAGGCACGCCGCTGGCCGAGGGCAAGGAGACGCGCACCATCGACGGCCGCGACCACGTGCTGGAGTACCCGATCAAGGGCGACGTGGCGCTCATCGCCGCGCACGCCGGCGACCGGCTCGGCAACCTCGTCTACCGCAAGACCGCGCGCAACTTCGGCCCGGTCATGGCGACCGCGGCCGCCCTGACGATCGCGCAGGTGAGCCACGTGGTCGAGGTCGGCGACCTGGACCCCGAGACCGTCGTCACCCCCTGCGTCTACGTCGACCGGATCCTGGACACGAAGGCGGGGGAGGCAGCATGAGCACCGTCGAGCATCCGGGCCGTGGGCCGCTCGGCCGCGAGGAGCTGGCCGCCGTGGTCGCCCGCGACATCCCGCGCGGCGCGTTCGTCAACCTCGGCATCGGCCAGCCCACCACGGTCGCCGACCACCTGCCGGCCGACTCGGGCGTCATCCTGCACACTGAGAACGGCATGCTCGGCATGGGCCCCGCGGCCAAGGGCGACGAGGTGGACCCGGACCTCATCAACGCCGGCAAGCTGCCCGTCACCGAGCTGCCGGGGGCGTCCTACTTCCACCACGCCGACTCCTTCGCCATGATGCGCGGCGGTCACCTCGACGTGTGCGTGCTCGGCGCCTACCAGGTGTCGTGGCGCGGCGACCTGGCCAACTGGCACACCGGCGCCCCCGACGCCATCCCGGCCGTCGGCGGCGCCATGGACCTGGCCATCGGGGCGAAGCAGGTGTTCGTCATGATGACGCTGTTCGCCAAGGACGGCACGGCCAAGCTCGTCCCGGAGTGCACGTACCCGCTGACGGGCCTGGCCTGTGTGAGCCGCCTCTACACCGACCAGGCGATCTTCCACCTCGGCCCGGACGGCGTCACGGTGGCGGAGACGTACGGCATCGGCTTCGACGAGCTGGCCGCCCGGCTGGAAGTCCCCGTCCGCCGAGGCTGAGCGCCCGGACCGGCCCGCGCCGTCAGCCGACGATCTCGGCCAGGCGCGGGATCCGGCGCAGCACCAGCCGGTCCAGCAGCAGCACCGCCAGCATCGTCACGCCCGCCAGCGGGAACAGCACCCCCAGCACCACCATGATCGCCGTCACCCCGTACGCGGCGCGCCTGTCCATCGGCCGGGCGGGCGCGCCCATCCGGCCCTTCGGACGGCGCTTCCACCACATCCACGCCCCCGAGACGACCAGCGTGATCAGCGCCAGGCAGGCGCCCAGCATCACCAGCAGGTTGACCGTGCCGTAGCGGCGGCCCTCGTGCAGCGCCACGCCCTGCTCCACAGCCTTGGCCAGCACCCCGTACTCGTCCCACCCGTACGAGACGAGCACGCGGCCGCTGTACTGGTCCACGTGCAGGGTCTGGGCGGCCGACGGGTCGCGGCGCGGGGCGGTGACGACCGTGTAGACGCCCTCGTGGTCCTTCGGCAGGAGGATCTTCAGGTCGCACTCGGCCGGCGAGCAGTCCCGGATGGCAGGCCGGGCGGCGGCCAGCGCCTGCTCCAGGGGGAGCGCGCCCGGGTGCAAGGCGCTCCCGCCTCCCGCGTCGTGGCCCGCGTGCCCGCCGTCCTGGGAGGTCGGCACCGGCAGCCGTTCCGCGGCCCACGGCACCTTGGCGTCGGGGTTGTCCGACAGATCCGCCGAACGGTTCGGGTAGTCGCCGGCGTCGGGGTAGGTGGAGCCGGTCCGCTCCTGGATCCGCTGCAGCGCGTCACCCCACACGCCCGACCAGGGCAGGCCCGAGATCACCAGGAACACGATGACGACGCCGGCGCCCGCCCCGGTCAGCGCGTGCACGCGGCGCAGCCTGGCCCTCGGCGAGCGGGCCGGGCGCCTGCCGCGGCTGGTCCACCACAGGTACGTGCCGGTCGCGACCAGGATCAGCGACCAGCACGCCGCAGTCTCCACCACCCGGTCGCCGGCGGTGCCCGCCATCAGCTCGCCGTGGATGGTGCGCACCACCCGCATGAACGTGGCCGCGTCGTCGATCGTGCCGACGACCGTGGCCGACCCCGGATCGACGTACACCGAGACGCCCTCCGCCCACGGGCCGGCGTCCTCGCCCTGGAAGATGATCCGGGTCGTGCGGTCGGGAGCGGTCGGCGGGATCACCGACATGACGGGCGCGCCTGGCATGCTCCGCTGCGCGGCCGTGATCTGCTCCGACAGCGGGCGGGCGGTGGTGACGGGCTCGGCGAGCGTGCGCACGTCCTGGTAGCGCCACTCCTCGAACGGTTCCTTGAACAGGTAGACGGACCCCGTGATGGCCAGGACGAGCAGGACGGGGGCGACGAACAGGCCCGCGTAGAAGTGCCAGCGCCAGAAGGCGCGGTACCGCCGCGAGGAGGACGGGGCGGGCCGGACGGTGACGGTCTCCGGGCGCGCGTGGACAGTGGTCATGGTCAACTCCGGAAGAACGAGAGCGAGGGGGCCGCCACGGCCGGCATCCGGCCATGACGATCAGGCCGCGCGACGGCGACCGGCCACAGCGGCGGGCATCCCGCGGCACGATCGAACCGACGGCGGTTCCGGCGCCGTGATCACGGCGCGACGGACCGACGGCGGGTTTCCGGCGCCGTGGTCAGGGCGTGGCTCCGTCGGCGGACGATGTCTTTCCCCGCTCTAGCGGGGCGGTCCCCGATGGCTCACGGCCCACGCGAGCACCTGTGGCCCGCGTACCGGTGGCTCTCCGGCGGCGGGCACGATCCGGAGAGGCGCAGGAGTCAGCGGGCCGCGCGGCGACGGCCGCGACAGCCCGGCCAGCGAGCAGCCCAGCAGGACGAGCACGGTCACCAGCGCCGTCTCGCCCCGCTCCAGCCACCAGGCGCACAGCACGGCGACCAGCACGTGCGCGAGCGGCATCGCCACCCCGGGCAGCGGGCCCCCGCCATGGTGGCCCGCGCCGTGGCCCAGGACGTGCGCCGCATCGGGGATGTCCGCGCTGAACACCTGGTGCATGCCGTACTGGGCGGCGAACGAGGCCGCCACCAGCACACCCCTGCCCCGGCGGCGCCGGCCCAGCAGGTACGCGCCCGCCCCGGCGGCCACGGTCGTCGCGGCCACCACCCCCAGGGAGGCCCCGGAACCACCGGCCAGCACGTGCGTCCCGAGCGCCGCGTACACGCAGACCGTCGCGAACACGGCGGCGCCCAGGAGCCGCACGGCGGACCGGCCGGTCGCCTGCGCCTCCCGGGCGCCGCGTGCGCGAACACCACTCACACGCGGGGATACGCGGAGCGCGCGGCCCGGGTTCAACAGCCCCGCGCAGGGGCCCTGTTCGGGGAGGTATGTCCGGCGTACCGTCGGGTCATGAATGACACGTTCATCGCCACCACGCTCCGCCGGGTCCGGGAGGCGGCCGCGGAGGTCGAGCGGAGCGGCACCGGCGTCGAGGAGGCGTTGCGGGCGGTCCGCAAGCTGCGGACCGCCGCCGAGCAGGCCGAGGACGAGCTGATGGAGCACCGGCTGTCCCGGCTCAGGTAGTCCGCCAGGCTCAGCGCAGCCGCACCACGTCCGCGTCCAGACCGTCCACCCCGGACGCGCCCAGCAGCGCGAGCGTGCGCACCAGCTCGCCGCGGAGCATCGCGAGCACCCGGTCCACGCCCGCCTCCCCGCCCGCCATCAGGCCGTACAGGTAGGCGCGGCCGACCAGGCAGGCCCGCGCGCCCAGCGCCACCGCCGCCGCGACGTCCGCGCCGCTGCGCACGCCGCCGTCGAGGAACACCTCGGTCCTGTCGCCCACCGCCGCCGCCACCTCCGGCAGCAGCTCCAGCGGCGTGGGGGAGCGGTCGAGCTGCCGGCCGCCGTGGTTCGACACCACCAGGCCGTCCACCCCCGCCGCCACCAGCTCCTCGGCGTCGTCGACCCGCTGCACGCCCTTCACCAGCAGCCGCCCGCCCCACTCCGACCGGATCCACTCCAGGTCGCGGAGGGTCACCGCCGGGTCGAACATCAGGTTCGTGATCCCCGCCAGGTCGTCCGGCGCCCCCTCCACCGTCGCGAACCGCAACGGCTCGCCGGTCAGGAAGCCGAACCACCAGGCCGGCCGGGTCATCGCCTGCGCCAGCCCGCCCCAGCGCAGCGACGGCGGCATGGTCATGCCGTTGCGCACGTCACGCAGCCGCCCGCCGGCCACCGGCACGTCCACGGTGACCACCAGCACGTCCATGCCCGCCTCACGGGCCTGCCGCAGCCACTCCCTGACCCGCCCCCGGTCACGCACCACGTACAGCTGGAACCAGTTCCACCCGCCGGGCGCCGCCGCGGCCACGTCCCGGGCGCTCGTGGTGCCCATCGTGGAGAGTGTGTACGGGACCCCGGCGCGGGCGGCGGCCCTGGCCACGGCCCGCTCACCGGCCCGGTGCATCATCCGGGTGAACCCCGTGGGCCCGAGCACCACCGGCATCGATACCCGCCGCCCCAGGATCTCGGTCCCGGTGTCGACGCGGGCCACGTCCCGCAGCACGTGCGGCCGGAACTCCACCCGCGCGAACGCCTCCGCCGCCCTGGCCGTCGACAGCTCGCCCTCGGCCGCGCCGTCGACGTAGTCGAACACCACCCGGGGCGCCCGCCGCCGCGCCAGCCGGCGCACGTCCGCCACGTCAGCCGCCCCGGCCAGCCCGCCGCGCGCCCGCCTCCGGGGCACGAACGCGCGCAGCTCCCGCCACCGCGGCAGCCGCCGGCCCGCACCCTGACCCTGCTCGATGCCGCCACGCTAACAAGCGGGCGGCGACCCGTGAACCTTCCCGGCGGTCACGGCGCGCGGCTAGGGTGGCCGGGTGCTGGAGGAGTGGCGTGCGCTGGTGGGCGGGTCCCGGGCCGGGGACGCGGTGGGAGCCGAGCTGGTCGCCCGGTGGTCCGAGCCGCACCGGCGCTACCACGACCTCGACCACCTGCGGGCAGTCCTGCGCGCCGTCGGCCTGATCCAGGAGTGGGCCGCGGACCCCGTGGCCGTGCGCCTGGCCGCCTGGTTCCACGACGCCGTCTACGACGGCAGGCCCGGGTGGGACGAGGAACGCAGCGCGCAGCTCGCCCGGTCCCGCCTGCCCCGCTGCGGCGTGCCGGCGCGGCGGGTGGCCGAGGTGTCCAGGCTGGTACGGCTGACCGCGGCGCACGACACGCTGGCCGAGGGAGACCGCGACGGGGCCGTGCTCTGCGACGCCGACCTGGCGGTGCTGGGCGGCGACGGGTACGCGGACTACGCGGCCAAGATCAGGCAGGAGTACGCGCACGTCCCCGGTGAGCTGTTCAGGCGGGGCCGGGCCCAGGTGCTCCGCCGCCTGCTGGCCGTACCCCGCCTCTACAGGACACCGCCGGCGCGCGAGCTGTGGGAGGCGCGCGCCCGGGAGGCCGTGAGCGCGGAGCTGGCCGAGCTGGAGCGCTGACGAGCGGCATGACCGCGCTTGACGGACAAGGAGCGGCGCGCGGCCCGGCGATCTGTCAGTGTGGGCGGTCATGGACACCGACGACGCCCGGTCACTGGCCCGGTCGCTGAGAGAGCTGATCCAGGACGCCCACCACACCCTCGCCCTCGACACGCCACCCGAGCTGGTGACCCGCGTGACCGGCCACCTCGGCTGCGAGCTGAGACACGTGGTCAACGTGGTGGCCGCGTTCCCCGGCTGGGAGCACGCCAACCTGCAGCGCGGCGTCGACGCCTACCTCGCCGCGCACACCCCCGGCGCCGAGTGGTTCGGCATCGCCGGTCAGGGCCGCGAGCACGACGACATCGTCAACATGCTGGCCCGCGCCGCCCGGGGCTGGGAGCGGTACGAGCCGGGCGCGGTCGACTACGAGGCCGTGGCGATCGGCCCCGACGAGACGACCGAGGTGATCTCGCTGGGGATGGTGCTCACCCGGGCCCCCGGCGGGACGCCCGTGGTGCTGGCGCTGCGCGGCGCCCAGGAGCACATGTCGACCGACTGCCAGGTGGTCGTGCTGGCGCCGGACAGGGCCGCCGCCAAGGAGTCGCGCGACGAGATCGAGCGCCTGATGCGCGAGCACGACGTCTACCGGGGGCAGATCCTGTCGTTCGCGTGGAGCGAGTACCGCGGCAACGACCTGGTGACCTTCCTGCCCCGCCCCGACCTGAGGCCCGGCCAGGTGGTGCTGCCCGACGGCGTGCTGGAGACGATCGAACGGCACATCGTCGGCGTCGCCGAGCAGGCGCCGCGGCTGCGCGCGCACGGCCAGCACCTCAAGCGCGGCCTGCTGCTGCACGGCCCGCCCGGCACCGGCAAGACCCACACCGTCCGCTACCTCATGGCCAGGATGACCGGCTGCACGGTGATCGTGATGACCGGAGGGGCGATCCGGTTCGTGTCGCAGGCGGCCGGGCTGGCCAGGCGGCTGCAGCCGGCGATCGTGGTGCTGGAGGACGTCGACCTGGTGGCGCGCGACCGGTCGTTCGGCGACGACGGCAACCCGCTGCTGTTCGCGCTCCTCGACGCCATGGACGGGGTCGGCGCGGACGCCGACGTGACGTTCGTGCTCACCACCAACCGGGCCGACGTGCTCGAACGCGCGCTGGCCGACCGCCCCGGCCGGGTCGACCTGGCCGTGGAGATCCCCAGGCCCGACGCCGCCGGGCGGGCGGCGCTGCTCCGCCTCTACGCCCGCGACCTGCCCCTGCGGGCCGACCTGGAGCCGATCGTGGCGCGTACCGAGGGCGCGACCGCCTCGTTCTTCAAGGAGCTGCTGCGCCGGGCCGTGCTGGACGCGCTCGCGCACGACGGCGGGACGCCCGCGATCACCGGCGACCTGCTGAACCGGGCGCTCGACCGGATGCTGCACGAGCGCGCGGCGCTGACCCGCACCCTGCTCGGGTCGGGCGAGCCGGGCGAGGAAGAGGAGCCGGTGCCCGAGGACGCGTACGCCTCTCTGGGCGGGGCGTCATTCCCCGGCGCGTACGGCGTGCACCTTCCGGCGGCGGAGCCCGGCCGCGACCAGCCGCTGCAGTAGCTCGCGGGAGGTGACCGCCTGCGCGCCCAGCGACACGGCGAACGCGTGCACGGTCTCGGGCACGTCGTAGTGGTCGCGGTCGAACGCGCGCACGGGCACGCTCAGCCGGGCGGCGAAAACGTGGAGTTCGTCCAGGGACGTGTCGCTGACCAGATGTGACCACATCAGGCCGCGCGGCCCCGGCCACTGCGGGGGATCGATGAGCACCGTCACGAGGTCAAGGGTAGAACGCGGCCGCGCACGACCGGCTCACCGAGGTCCTTCACCACCAGGTCGGCGCCCTCCCCGGCCGGCGCCAGGGCGATCACCAGGGCGAATCCGCCCTTCCTGCCCGCCTCGACGCCCGCCGGCGCCGACTCCACCACGGCGGTCCTGCCGGGCGGCACGCCGAGACGGCGGGCCGCCTCCAGCGGCAGCGCCGGATCGGGCTTGCCCGGCAGGTTCATCAGCGCCGCGTCGCCGCCGTCGACCAGCGTGTCGAACAGGTGCAGCACGCCCGCCGCGGCCACCAGCGTGCGCCCGTGCAGACTGGCGGACACCCCGGCGGTGCGGGCGCCCCGGTTGCGCAGCTCGTGCAGCAGCGCCACGGCCGCGGGGAACGCGGCCACCCCGTGCAGCCTCACCTGCTCCATGAACAGCTGCTCCTTGGCCCGGCCGAGACCGTGCACGGTCGGCGCGCCAGGCTCGTCGTCCGGCGCGCCCTCCGGCGCGGTGAGGCCCCGTGAGGCCAGGAAGGCGCGGACGCCGTCGAGTCGCGGCCGTCCGTCGACGTACCGCAGGTAGTCCTCCCGGACGTCGAACGGCTCGAACGGCGCGGAGCGGCCGCGCAGGAACCCGTCGAACACGTGCTTCCACGCGGCCGCGTGCCCGCGGGCGGTGTCGGTGACCGTGCCGTCGGTGTCGAACACCACGGCGGCGATCGCGCTCAGGTCGATGACAAGCTCGTTCACCCTGCGAACGTAACCGCTTCACCACGCCACGGGTAGCTTCTCCACGCCGTAGACGATGGCCAGCTTGCGCCACGGGACCTCCCCGTCCAGGCGCAGCGTCGGGAAGCGGCGCAGCAGCATCGGGTAGGCGATGCGCAGCTCCATCTGCGCCAGCGGCGCGCCGATGCAGCGGTGGATGCCGTGCCCGAACGCCAGGTGGGAGCCGGCGGTGTGGCGGCCCGGCTTGACCTGGTTCATGTCCTCGCCCAGGTTCGGGTCGCGGTTGGCGGCGGCGAGCGAGCAGAGCACCAGCTCGCCCTTCTTGATCTGCTGCCCGTGCAGCTCCAGATCGTCGCGGGCGAAGCGGGGGAAGGCCACCTGCACCACGGTCATGTAGCGCAGCAGCTCCTCGATCACCTCGTCGATGTAGCCGTCGACCTCGCGCACCTTGGCGGCCTGGTCGGGGTTCTCCAGCAGCCAGAGGGAGCCGAGCGCGAGCATGCTCGTGCTGGTGTCGTGACCGCCGGTGAGCATGCCGTCGGCCATGCTGGCCAGGGTGCGGTCGTCCAGCGCGTCGCCGTGGTCGCGCAGCAGCTGGCCGAGCAGGCCGTCGCCGGGGTCGCGCCGCTCGCGGGCGACCAGGTCGGTGAGGTACGTCATCGCGTCGTTGATCGCCTGCAGCGACGCCTCGGGCCCGGCGGTGAAGTCGAACCGGTTCGTGCTCACCTTGACGAAGTCGGCCTGCTCGTCGTATGGGACCCCGAGCAGCTCGGAGATCACCAGGGACGGGATGGGGAGCGCGAAGTCCTCCATCAGGTCCGCGGGGGAGCCCTTGGCCTCGATCCGGTCCAGGCACTCGGTGACCAGCGCCTCGATGCGCGGCTCCAGCCGCCGCAGCCGGCGCATGGTGAACTCCGGCGTCAGGAACTTGCGCAGCCGGGTGTGCTCGGGCGGGTCGCGGAAGCCCAGGCCGCCCGGGTCCTCCTGGTTCGAGCCGAGGCCGATGACGCCGGCGAAGTCGTTGCTGAACCGCTCGTGGTCGCCGAGCACGCCGCGGACGTCGTCCCAGCGGGTGACCAGGTAGACCGTCTGCCCGCCGGGGATCTCCATCGGGTAGACGGGGTGATCCGCCTGGATGCGGAGCAGTTCATCCGCTGGATCGAACCGTTCCCGCATGAACTGGACGAGAGGAAACTCTTCTGACTCTGACATGGATTCCGTCCTGCTGGGATACATCGCACGATGCTGGGATAAATCCCTCGCTAGATGGTCCCATCCTGGAAGCCGTGCTGGTGACCTCCCGAAGGACGAGATTTCATCTCAGCCTCAGGTAAGAGCCCTGGTCACCTCGCCCCCAGGGCGGAACCGTCCGGTGATGAGCGTAGACGGGCGGGTTCGCGGACGGAGCCCCGACCGCCGGGTAAGCGGGTGGCGAGCCGGGTGCGCTCCGTGAGGATCGGGGAGACGCCGTGGCGTCCACGGGACTGGCCACTCCGGGTCCGTTTGGCGCGTTCCCCGACAGCTCCGGTGCTGGTGGGACGTATGGGGAAATCAGTGCAAACTGGGCAGCAGCCGGAGTTTGGCGTACAAGGTGGCTACAGTCTGCAATGATCTCGTCATCGAGCCCCCCGAGACTGAGCCTCAACGGATAGTGACTGATGCCCACATTTGAGGAAATCACTACCTTCATCACCGAGAAGCCGCTCGCGACCGCCGTGATCGCGCTGCTGAGCCTGGCCGGGCTCATCCTGGCCTTCCTGGTGCTTCGCGTCGCCTGGCGGGTCACCGCCTGGCTGTTCGCCCGCTACGTCGCCAACCGTCCCATCGAGGACGTGCTGACCATCGTGGCCGCCTCCATCGCGACGGGCGTGTCGGCCCAGGGCATGTGGCGCTTCTCCGGTGACGTGCTGGGCCTGGACGGCCCGCTGAGGCTGCTGCTGTTCGCCTTCATCGAAGTGGCCATCATCACCTCCGCCGTGCGCGCCCGCCGCAACATGCGGGAGAACTTCTCCGCGGGCATCGACGGCATCGCCGTGTGGGCGCTGACCTGCCTGACCGCGGTGCTGTCCAGCATGGACGCCAGCAGCTTCCCCGAGGCGGTGTTCCGGCTCGCCGCGCCGCTGGTGGCCGCCTGGCTCTGGGAGCGCGGCATGGCCATCGAGCGCCACCGCATCCGCGGCACCGGCCGCATCAACTGGCGGCTCACCCCCGAGCGGCTGCTCGTCCGGCTCGGCCTGGCCGAGGTCAGCGACCGCACCGCCAGCGAGGTCGACGCGCACCGCAGGCTCACCCGGGTCGCGCTGGCCGCCAAGCGGGCCAAGGCGCTGCGCGAGGCCGGCGCCCCCGACCGCAAGATGCGCGCCGCCCTGGCCAAGCTCGACAAGGCCATGGACCAGGCGGTCGAGCACACCGGCCTGGCCGTCGACCAGGGCCGCCAGGAGGCGCTGCTCGCCCAGATCGCCGCCCTCTACAACACCACCGCGCTCATCGACGCCGACCCTCGGGTGCCGTGGGAGCCCGAGCGCGACCACCGTCCGGTGCCCGCCAGGCCCGAGCTGCCGCCCGCGCTCGCCGAGCTGGTGCGGGAGGAGGACGACGAGGAGATCGCGGTCATCGACGCGGCCCCGCAGATCGTCGACACCGCCCAGCGCGCGGTGCTCATGCGCCAGGCCCGCGCCTACTGGAACCGGCAGATCGCCAAGGGGATCGTGCCGCGCACCGTGGACATCGCCCAGGAGATCGGCATCCCGGTGCCCGTCGCCCGCGAGTGGCGCGCGCTGTGGAAGCTGGAGCCCGCGGCCCACGCCCTCATCGAGCAGCTCTACCACCAGCACGGCATCGTCGACACCGGCGCGTTCCCGGCCATCGACGACGACGGCCGGGTGCTCGCGAAGTCCTGAAGGGTCCTGATCAGCCCAGCGCCGCGGAGACCAGCGACCGGGCCTCCTCCTGCACCTTGGCGAGGTGGTCCGGGCCGCGGAACGACTCGGCGTAGATCTTGTAGACGTCCTCGGTGCCCGACGGCCGGGCGGCGAACCAGGCGCTCTCCGTGGAGACCTTGACGCCGCCCAGGGACGCCCCGTTGCCCGGCGCGGCCGTGAGCACCGACGTGATCGGCTCGCCGGCCAGGCTGGAGGCCGTCACCTGGTCGGCCGACAGCTTGCCGAGCACCGCCTTCTCCTCGCGGGTGGCCGGCGCGTCCACCCGCGCGTAGGCGGGCTCGCCGAACCGCTCGGTCAGGCCCCGGTAGTGCTCGCTCGGCGACCTGCCCGTGACCGCCTGGATCTCGGCCGCCAGCAGGGCCAGGATCAGGCCGTCCTTGTCGGTGGTCCACACCGAGCCGTCGCGGCGCAGGAACGACGCGCCCGCGCTCTCCTCGCCGCCGAACCCGAGCGAGCCGTCGAGCAGCCCCGGCACGAACCACTTGAAACCCACCGGCACCTCGTACAGCCGCCGCCCCAGCGAGGCGGCCACCCGGTCGATGACGCCGCTGCTGACCATCGTCTTGCCGACCCCGGCGTCTCGCGGCCACCCGTCGCGGTGCTCGTACAGGTAGGAGATCGCCACCGCCAGGTAGTGGTTCGGGTTGACCAGCCCGCCGTCGGGGGTGACGATGCCGTGCCGGTCGGCGTCGGCGTCGTTGCCGGTGGCGATCTGGAAGCGGTCGCGGCCGTCGATGAGCGAGGCCATCGCGTACGGCGACGAGCAGTCCATGCGGATCTTGCCGTCCCAGTCGAGCGTCATGAACCGCCACGTCGGGTCGACCAGCGGGTTGACCACGGTCAGGTCGAGGCGGTGGCGCTCGGCGATCTCGCCCCAGTAGGCCACACTGGCGCCGCCGAGCGGGTCGGCGCCGATCCGCACCCCGGCCGCCCTGATCGCGTCCAGGTCCACGACCGAGGGCAGGTCGTCCACGTACGAGCCGAGGAAGTCGTAGCGGCCCGCCGCCTCCAGCGCCCTGGCGTAGGGCACCCGGCGCACCCCGGCGAGGTCCTGGGCCAGCAGCCGGTTGGCGCGGTCCTGGATCCACGAGGTGGCCTCGGTGTCGGCCGGGCCGCCGTTCGGCGGGTTGTACTTGAAGCCGCCGTCGGACGGCGGGTTGTGCGACGGCGTGATGACCACCCCGTCGGCGAGCCCCGATTTCCTGCCGCGGTTGTACGTGAGGATCGCGTGGGAGACGGCCGGCGTCGGCGTGTAGCCGTCGCGGGAGTCGATCAGCACCCGCACGTCGTTGGCCGCGAGCACCTCCAGCGCCGACACCCGCGCGGGCTCCGACAGCGCGTGCGTGTCGATGCCCAGGTAGAGCGGGCCGTCGGTGCCCTGCGTCAGCCGGTATTCGCAGATGGCCTGGGTGGTGGCCAGGATGTGGGCCTCGTTGAAGGCCGAGGCCCGCGACGACCCGCGATGGCCCGAGGTGCCGAACGTCACCCGCTGCCCCGGGTCGCCCGGGTCGGGCCGCAACGCGTAGTAGGCGGTCACCAGCCGGGCCACGTCCACCAGATCCGCGGGCTGAGCGGGCTGTCCCGCACGTTCGTGGGTCATGAAGCCACTTTACAAAGGGGGTACGGCCCGGCCTCGGCACCACCCGGCGCGACCGGGGTTACACTCGCCCCAGCCGACTAGAATGGAGTTCTGTCAGCATGCGATTCGGACTTCTGATCAATGAGCCCAACGGCCAGGATCCGTTCCCCGACCTGCGCGACCGGATCGCCCGCGCGGCCGACGACGGTTTCGACTCGGTCTGGATGTCCCAGATCTTCGGGCTGGACGCGCTCACCTCGCTCGCCGTGGCCGGCAGCGCCGCCCTGGCCGGGGGCCGCGACATCGAGTTCGGCACCGGCGTCGTGCCGACCTACCCCCGCCATCCCGTCGTGCTCGCCCAGCAGGCCATGACCGTCAACGCCGCGCTCGGCGGCCGGCTGGCCCTCGGCATCGGCCTCTCCCACCAGGTCGTCATCGAGGGCATGTACGGCTACAGCTTCGACCGGCCCGCCCGGCACATGAAGGAGTATCTCGACGTCCTGCTGCCCGTCACCCGCGGCGAGCAGGTCGACTACACCGGCGAGACGCTCAAGGCCAACGTGCGGCTCAGCACGCCGGGGGCCGGCCTGCCGGTGCTGGTCGCCGCACTCGGCCCGCGCATGCTCAAGCTGGCGGGCACCGTCGCCGACGGCACCGTCCTCTGGATGACCGGCCGCAAGACCGTCGCCGAGCACATCGTGCCCACCATCACCGCCGCCGCGAAGGAGGCGGGCCGGCCCGCGCCGCGCGTCGTCTGCACCCTGCCCGTCTGCGTCACCGACGACCCGGAGGCCGCCAGGGCCAAGGCCGACGAGATCTTCGTCATGTACGGGCAGCTCCCGTCCTACCGGGCCATGCTCGACAGGGAGGGCGTCGAGAACCCCGGCGGCGTCGCCGTGGTCGGCGACGAGGACGCGGTGCGCGCCCAGATCGACGCCCTGGCCCAGGCCGGGGTCACCGACTTCGTGGCCGCGGTCTATGGCGACCGCGAGCGCGCGCACAAGCTGCTCATCGGCGCGTCGAAGGGCTGATCAGCCGGAGTCGCCATAAACTCCGGCAGGGTGTACTCCGACATGGACAAGCGCTTGCTGCACGGCATCGACGTGTCCAACTGGCAGAAATCCGTCGACTGGGCCGAGCACGCGCGCAGTGGAGTGGCGTTCGCCTTCGCCAAGGCCACCGAGGGCGGCGACTGGACCGATCACTGGTTCTCCCGCAACTGGGACGGCATGCGGGAGAACTGGATCGTCTGCGGCGCCTACCACTTCGCGCGACCCAAGGGTGATCCCGTGGAGCAGGCGCGCCACTTCCTGCGCACGATCAACCAGGCGGGCGGGCTGCGCCGGGGCGACCTGATCGCGCTCGACCTGGAGACCGACGACGGGATCAAGCCCGAGCGGGTCGCCGGCTTCGCCCGCCGCTGGTGCCAGTACGTGGAAGCGCGCACCGGCACGCGGCCGTTCGTCTACACCTTCCAGTCCTTCGCCGAGGAGGGCAACTGCGCGGGCCTGGGCGAGTACCCGCTGTGGATCGCCAGCCCGCACCGCCCGCGCGGCCGGCCTGCGGTGCCGGGACCGTGGCGGGACTGGTCGATCCACCAGCACGCCAACAGCCCGATCGACCGGAACGTGTTCCTGGGCAGCCGCAGAAGGCTGACCAGGATGGGGTTCGACCCGCGATAGCATCGTTTTCCGTCACCGACGAGCGCTATCCAAGGGAGCCATCGTGTCAGCCGAGCTACGCATCACCCTCGCCGGAGCCGAGCGTGTGGTCGCGGCCGGCACGACGGCCGGCCAGGCGCTCGACGCCGACGGCCGCACCGTGATCGCCGCCAGGGTCAACGGCGAGGCGCGCGACCTGGCCTGCCCGCTCGCCGACGGCGACGCGGTCGAGCCGATCGAGATCTCCAGCGAGGAGGGCCGGGCGATCGTCCGCCACTCCACCGCGCACGTCATGGCCCAGGCCGTCCAGGAGCTGTTCCCCGAGGCCAAGCTCGGCATCGGCCCGCCGGTCGACAACGGCTTCTACTACGACTTCGACGTGGCCGAGGCCTTCCACCCCGACGACCTCAAGCGCATCGAGAAGCGCATGCGCGAGATCGTCAAGCAGGGCCAGCTGTTCTCCCGCCGTCCCGTCGGCGACGACGAGGCACGCGAGGAGCTGGCCGACGAGCCCTACAAGCTGGAGCTCATCGGCCTGAAGGGCGGCGCGGACGCCGAGGAGTCGGTCGAGGTCGGCGCCGGCCAGCTCACCATCTACGACAACCTCGACGCCAAGACCGGCGAGCTGCACTGGAAGGACCTGTGCCGCGGCCCGCACGTCCCGTCGACCCGGTCCATCCCCGCGTTCAAGCTCATGCGCTCCGGCGGCGCCTACTGGCGCGGCAGCGAGAAGAACCCGCAGCTCCAGCGCATCTACGGCACCGCCTGGGAGTCCCGCGACAAGCAGGACGAATACCTCAAGCTGCTGGAGGAGGCCGAGAAGCGCGACCACCGCAAGCTCGGCGCCGAGCTCGACCTGTTCAGCTTCCCGCCCGAGCTGGGCAGCGGCCTTCCCGTCTTCCACCCCAAGGGCGGCATCATCCGCAAGGAGATGGAAGACTACATGCGCCGCCGCCAGGCCGAGGCGGGCTACGAGTTCGTCAACACCCCGCACATCACCAAGTCGACGCTGTTCGAGACCTCCGGCCACCTGCCGTGGTACGCCGACGACATGTTCCCGCCCTTCGAGCTGGAGGGCGTCGAATACCGCGTCAAGCCGATGAACTGCCCGATGCACAACCTGATCTTCCGGGCCCGCGGGCGCTCCTACCGCGAGCTGCCGCTGCGGCTGTGCGAGTTCGGCAGCGTCTACCGCTACGAGAAGTCGGGCGTGGTCCACGGCCTGACCCGGGTGCGCGGCATGACGCAGGACGACTCCCACATCTACTGCACCCGTGAGCAGATGGTCGGCGAGATCAAGAGCCTGCTCACCTTCGTGCTCAGCGTGCTGCGCGACTTCGGCCTGTCGGAGTTCTACCTGGAGCTGTCCACCCGCGACGACTCCGAGAAGTTCATCGGCGACCCCGCCCACTGGGACGAGGCCACCGAGGCGCTGCGCGAGACGGCCGTGGAGTCCGGCCTGGAGCTGGTCGACGACCCGGGCGGCGCGGCCTTCTACGGCCCCAAGATCTCCGTGCAGGCCAAGGACGCGATCGGCCGCACCTGGCAGCTGTCGACCATCCAGCTCGACCTCAACCAGCCCCAGCGGTTCGGGCTCGAATACCAGGCCGCCGACGGCAGCCGCCAGACCCCGGTCATGATCCACCGGGCGCTGTTCGGCTCCATCGAGCGCTTCCTCGGCGTGCTGACCGAGCACTACGCGGGCGCCTTCCCGCCCTGGCTCGCGCCCGTCCAGGTGGTCGGCATCCCGATCGCCGACACGCACGTGCCCTACCTGCAGGACGTCGCCAAGAAGCTGCGCGAGCGCGGCATCCGGGTCGAGGTCGACGCCTCCGACGACCGCATGCAGAAGAAGATCCGCAACGCCCAGAAGGCCAAGGTGCCCTACATGCTCCTGGCCGGCGACGACGACGTCGCGGGCGGCGCGGTGTCCTTCCGTTACCGCAGCGGCGAGCAGAACAACGGCGTCCCGGTCGACCGAGCGGTCGCCGAGATCGCCGACGCCATCGAACGCCGCATCCAGGTCTGACACCCAACCCCCGGACGCGTCCGGCTTACCCCGGACGCGCCGGCCGCATCCGGGGTAAGCCGCACCCGGGACGCACCGCGCTGGACGGGACACCCACTTCACGCGGGCGCCTGCGCGCCCGCGAGACGCCGCCGCCGCCCGTCGGCGGGCAGCCGTCCTTCCCGCCCGTGTCCGGGGCGGGCCGCGCGCGGGACGCACCGCGGCCGTGGCGCGCTCGACGCGTCGGGGGTCGGACCGCGTTGAACGCATCGCGACCGTGTCCGTTCAGGGGTCGGACCTCGTGGGATCCGTCGCGACCGTGCCGCGCTGGTGGTACCCCGACCGCGCCGTGCTCGGCGCGTCGGGGGTCGGACCGCGTTGAACGCATCGCGACCGTGTCCGTTCAGGGGTCGGACCTCGTGGGACCCGTCGGGACCCGTGCGCGTTGGTGGTACCTCGACCGTGCCGCGCTGGACGCGTCTTAGGGTCTGGCCGCGCGGGACGCGTCGTGATCGTGCTGTGCTGGACGCCTCGGGGGTCGGACCGCGCTGGACGCATCGCGATCGTGTCCGTTCGGGGGCTGGACCGCGCGGACGCGTCGCGACCGTGCCGCTGGTGGTGCCGCGACCGCGCCGTGCTCGGCGCGTCGGGGGTCGGACCGCGCTGAACGCATCGCGACCGTGGCCGTTCAGGGGTCGGACCTCGTGGGACCCGTCGGGACCCGTGCCGCGCTGGTGGTACCTCGACCGTGCCGCGCTGGACGCGTCCTAGGGGCGGGACGCGTCGCGCGTGCCGTGCTGGACGTGTCCGGATGGACGGGCGTTGGAGTGTCCGGGTCAGCGGTTGAACAGTCTGAAGGGGATCGCGGGGCGGCCGGCGAAGCGGGTGGCGCTTTCGCGGGCGAAGCCCTCGACGAGTTCGCGCGCGTACTTCTCCGGGTCGTCGCCGGTGAGCGCCTCGATGTAGGCGCGGTGCGCCACCAGTGAGCGCACGCCGGCCTCCAGGCCGTCCGTGACGTCGACGGCGTGGGTGGGGGAGTCGCTGCCCGCGACCGCCACCCAGCGCACGCCGCCCCACGGCTCGCCCGCGTCGGGGAAGATCCACCGGTTGCCGGCGTCGGCGACGGCGTCCATCACGGCCCGGCCGACAGCCCTGTGGTCGGGGGTGTTCCAGTAGGCGCCGCCGGCCCAGGTGTCGTCGAAGTTGAGGGTCACCACCAGCTCGGGACGGTGGCGGCGGATCGCCGCCGCGATGTCGCGGCGCAGCGCCGGACCGTACTCGATCACCCCGTCGGCGTGGTCGAGGAACTCCACCGTGGTCACGCCCACGACGGCGGCGCCGGCCCGCTCCTCCCGCTCGCGCACCGGACCCGCCTCGGCCGGGGCGAGCGTGTCGATGCCCGCCTCACCGCGGGTGGCCATCAGGTAGGCGACCTCGCGGCCCGCCGCGGTCCAGGTCGCGACGGCGGCCGCGCAGCCGTACTCCAGGTCGTCGGGGTGGGCCACCACGGCGAGCGCCCGCTGCCAGTCGGTGGGCATGGGTTCGAGTTGATCGGCCATGCCCGCCACCCTAGACGCCGGGCGCCCGGATTGTCGGCGGCGGCGCGTACGATGACCCGCGCGACGAGGGGAGGAGCGGTGAGCGAGACCGGCGAGGTGACCGAGGCGATCCGGGCGGGCGACCAGGAGCGGTTCGCCGCGCTGGCCCAGCGCCACCGGCACGAGCTGGAGGTCCACTGCTACCGCATGCTCGGGTCCTACAGCGACGCCGAGGACATGGTGCAGGAGACGCTGCTGCGGGCGTGGCGGCGGCGCGAGACGTTCGAGGGCCGCGCCACGCCGCGCGCCTGGCTCTACCGGATCGCCACCAACGCCTGCCTCGACGCGCTGTCCGGCCCGGCCCGCTCGCGCGAGGTGGTCATGGCGATGGCGGGCGGCGAGCGGTCGGCGCAGGCCGAGGTGCCGTGGCTGCGGCCGATCCCCGACCGGGTGCTCGACCTGGCCGCCCCGGGGGAGGGCGAGCCGCACGCGGTGGCGGCCGCGCGGGAGACGATCGAGCTCGCCTACCTCGCGGCGATCCAGCATCTGCCGCCGCGCCAGCGGGCGGTGCTGATCCTGCGTGACGTGGCCGGATGGCGGGCCGAGGAGACCGCGGACGCGTTGGAGCTGAGCGTGCCTGCGGTCAAGAGCGCGCTCCAGCGGGCACGCGCCACCCTCCGCGTCCACCTGCCCGAACGCCGCGCCGACTGGAAGCCGGCCACCGAACCGAGCGCGGAGGAGCGGCAGGTGCTGCGCCGCTACCTCAAGGCCTCCCAGGAGGGCGACCTGGACACGCTGGCCGCGCTGCTGCGCGAGGACGCCCGCCAGGCCATGCCGCCCGCGACCCTGCTGTACGCGGGCCGCGCCGCGATCCTCGAGATGTGGCGCCCGGTCATGGAGGGCCCCGAGGCGTGGGGCGAGTGGCGGCTGATCGAGACCGGGGCCAACCGGCAGCCAGCCGTGGCGAGCTACGTGCGCCGCCCCGGCGAGACGTCGTTCACCGCGGTCAACCTCGACGTGCTGCGGATCGAGGACGGCCTGATCGCCGAGATCACCACGTTCGGGCCCGAGGTGCTCGCCGCCTTCGGGCTTCCGGAGAAAATCTGAGTCCCGCCGATTCCTTTTCCCCGCCAGCGCCGTCATACGGGCACAACCGACGACGACCTGTGAAGGACGGCGACATGAACACCGGCGACAAGCAGCTTGAGGCCCTGGACCGGCTGGTCGGCACCTGGCGGGTGACGGGCGGCAGCGAGGGCACCGTCACGTACCGCTGGCTCGACGGCGGCTTCTTCCTCATCCAGGAGATCGACCTCGTCCAGGACGGCCACGCGGTCAAGGGCGTGGAGATGATCGGCAGGGAGCGGCCCTTCGGCGGCGAGCCGGGCGAGGACGTCAAGTCCCGCTACTACGGCAGCCAGGGCGAGACCTTCGACTACGTCTACGAGATGGCGGGCGACACGCTCACCATCTGGGGCGGCGAGAAGGGCTCGCCCGCCTACTACCGGGGCACGTTCGACGGCGACTCCGTCACCGGCGCCTGGGTCTACCCGGGCGGAGGCGGCTACGAGTCCAACATGACCCGGGTGAGGTGACCGCTTCACCTGTGGTGGACTGGCCCCGTGAACCTGCCCGGCGCGCTGCGCCCCGCCCTCGTGGTCCTCGTGGTGGCGGTGCTGCTGCTCGGGCTGCTGTGGGTCTTCCAGCGGCGGCTGATCTACCTGCCCGACCCGGCCCCGGTGCCGCCGGCCGGGCAGGTCGTGCCGGGGGCGCGCGAGGTGACGCTGACGACCGCTGACGGGCTGCGGCTCGGCGCCTGGTACGTGCCGGGCGACCACCCGGTGACCGTGCTGGTGGCAGGCGGCAACGCCGGCAACCGGCTGCATCGGGCGCCGCTGGCCCGCGCGCTCGCCGCCCGCGGGCTGCCGGTGCTGGTCGTCGACTACCGGGGCTACGGCGGCAACCCCGGCAGCCCCACCGAGGAAGGGCTGCGCCTGGACGTCCTGGCGGCGCGCGACTTCCTCGGCGACGTGCCGGTGATCTACTTCGGCGAGAGCCTCGGCGCGGCCGTGCTGGCCGGGCTCGCCGCCGAGCGCCCGGCGGACGGGCTGGTGCTCCGCTCGCCGTTCACCGACCTGGCCGCGGCGGGGCAGGCCAACTACCCCTTCCTCCCCGTACGGGCCATGCTCCGCGACCGCTTCCCGGTCGCGGAGCGGGTCGCGGCCATCAAGGCGCCGATCGTGGTGGTGTACGGGACCGCCGACACGATCGTGCCGGCCGGCCAGAGCCGCGCGGTCGCCGCGGCGGCCGCGGGCCCGGTCACGGTCGTCGAGATCGCCGGGGCCGGGCACAACGACCCGGTGTTCCTGTCCGGGCCCCGGATGATCGGCGCCGTCACGGACCTCGCCGACCGGATCCGCGACACCCGCTAGGAGGGCGTGGAGCCGGCCTGATGAGCACCTCGTCGGTCCGTTGCACGGGGGCCCTATGCTGCTAGATATGCACGATCAGGCAGGGGCAGGGGAGCCCGACAACTTCGAGCGTCTGTGGACCCCGCATCGCATGGCCTACATCAAGGGCGAGAACAAGCCGATCGACACCAGCCCCGACGGGTGCCCGTTCGACGCCATCCCCGAGATGAGCGACGAGGACGGCCTGGTCGTCGCCAGGGGCGAGGTCGTGTACGCGGTGCTCAACCTCTACCCCTACAACTCCGGCCACCTGATGGTCGTGCCCTACCGTCACGTCTCCGACTACGACCAGCTGACCGCCGCCGAGATCGTCGAGCTGGGCGAGTTCACCCAGCGGGCGCTGCGCGCGCTGCGCGAGGCCAGCGGCGCCCAGGGCTTCAACGTCGGCATGAACCTCGGCCACGTCGCGGGCGCGGGCATCGCCGCCCACCTGCACCAGCACGTGGTGCCCCGGTGGGGTGGCGACACCAACTTCATGCCCGTGGTGGCGCGCACGAAGGTGCTCCCGCAGCTGCTCCGCGACACCCGCCGGCTCCTCGCCGAGGCGTGGCGCGACTAGCCGGCTTCGACCTTCACCCGGGCCGCGCCGCTCTCGTTGTGGAGCCGGTCGAGCGCGGTCACCAGGTAGGTGCCTGCCGACTTCGCGGTGAACGACGGGTCCGACACCACGGCCACGAGGTTGCGGGCGTCGGTCGTGTGGCAGTCGTCGCCCGACTTCGGCACCCGGTAGACCGCGTACGCGCGGGCCCCCTTCACCGGCGCCCACGACACGGCGGAGCCGGCCGCCTTGACGCCCGACGGCTTCGCCGGGGCGGCGCCGCCGCGCTCCTCCATCAGCGGCAGCAGCGCCGGGCGGGCGTAGTGGGCCTTGGCCACCCGGTCGATGGCGCCCAGCGGGTTGGTCAGCAGCTGCTTGGCGCTGAAGTACACGTCACCGCTGATCCGGTCGAGCTTGCGGTTGAGCGTGAGGTGGGCCGGCAGCTCGCCCGGCTTGGTCCAGGCGGCCTCGTCCTTCGCGCCGACCCGGTAGAGCGCCTGGCCGATGTAGAGGTGGACGTCGGTGCCCTCGACCGCGTCGGCCCACCACGGCGCCAGCTTGCCGTAGCCGGCCAGCTTGTGCGAGCGCGACCAGTAGAGCTGGGGCATCACGTAGTCGACGGTGCCCGCCTCGATCCACGCCTTGGCGTCGGCGTAGATCGAGTCGTAGGCGGACATGCCGGAGGTGTCGGAGCCGGACGGGTCCTGCGCCTTGTTGCGCCAGATGCCGAACGGGCTGATGCCGAACTTGACGTGTCCCTTGGCGGCGTGGACGGCCTCGTCGACCTCGGCCACGAGCTTGTCGACGTTCTGCCGCCGCCAGTCGGCCAGCTTCATGCCCTTGCCGTGCTTCTTGAAGGCCGCGCGGTCGTCGAACGTGCTGCCGGGCGCGGGATAGGGGTAGAAGTAGTCGTCGAAGTGGACGCCGTCGACGTCGTAGCGTTCGACCACGTCGGTGACGACCTTGACCACGTGGCGGCGCACCTGGGGCAGGCCCGGGTTGTAGTAGAGGCGGTCGCCGTACTTGACGGTCCAGCCGGGGTTCTTGCGCGCCGGGTGGGAGGCGGGCAGCTCGGCGACGCTCGCGTCGTAGGCGGCGCGGTACGGGTTGAACCAGGCGTGGAACTCCAGGCCCCGCTTGTGCGCCTCCTTGATGAGGAACGGCAGCGGGTCCCAGCCGGGGTCCTTGCCCGGGGTGCCGGTGAGGAACTGCGACCACGGCTCGATCGACGACTTGTAGAGGGCGTCGGACGCCGGCCTGACCTGGACGAAGACGGCGTTGAAGTTGCGCTTGGCGGCGGCGTCGAGCAGCCTCGTGTATTCGGCCCGCTGCCGGTCGGCCGACAGGCCCTTGCGCGAGGGCCAGTCGATGTTGTTGACCGTGGCGATCCACACCCCGCGCAACTGGCGTTTCGGGTGGCGCGGGTCGGGGTTGCACGCCGCGGTGACCACCGCGCTCTCGGTCGACTTCTTCTTGGCCGCCTCCGCCTTGCGCTGGCCGGCCTCGGCGGGCCCGAAGGTGTAGGCAGCGCCGACGGCCACGGCGGCGAGGGCGGTGGCGGCGAGGAGTGGGCGTCCGGTTCGCATAGTGCCAACCAGTCTCGCATCGGAGTCGGCATGCTCCGTACGGAAAAAAGAAATCGACTCGTGACACCATCGTGACCGGTGGGCCGGGAGGGGCTGCCCTCCCGGCGACCCGGCGGGACCCTAGCCCGACTCCGCGGCCAGTTTGTCGGCGAGATGCGGCGGCAGCGGCTCGTAGCGCAGGAACGCGCGCTGGAAGGTGCCGGTGCCGTGCGACATGGAGCGCAGGTCGATCGCGTACCGGGTGACCTCCAGCTGCGGCACCTCCGCCTTGACCAGGGTGCGGCCGCGGCCCACCGGCTCGGTGCCGAGCACCCGCCCGCGCCGCGACGACAGGTCGGACATCACGGCGCCCACGTGCTCGTCGGAGACCAGCACGGACAACTCGTCGACCGGTTCCAGCAGCAGCGTCGGCACCTTCGACGCCGCCTCCTTCAACGCCAGCTGACCGGCGATCTGGAACGCCATGTCGGAGGAGTCGACGGAATGGGCCTTGCCGTCGTACAGCGTGACCCGGACGTCCACGACCGGATAGCCGGCGCGCACCCCCCGGTCCATCTGGGCCCGCACGCCCTTCTCGACCGACGGGATGAACTGGCGCGGCACGACACCGCCGACGATCTTGTCGACGAACTCGAACCCGCCGCCCGACGGCAGCGGCTCCACCTCCAGATGGCAGATGGCGTACTGACCGTGGCCGCCGGTCTGCTTGACGTTGCGGCCCATCGCCTGAGTCCGGCCGCCGAACGTCTCCCGCAGCGGCACCCGCAGGCCGATCCGCTCCACCTCGACCCCGTGGCGCTTGGCCAGCCGGTCCAGCAGCACGTCGGTGTGCGCCTCGCCCATGCACCACAGCACGAGCTGCCGGGTCTCGGCGTTGTTCTCCAGGCGCAGCGTCGGGTCCTCGGCCACCAGGCGGCCCAGCGCCTGCCCCAGCTTGTCCTCGTCGGCCTTCGACTTGGCGCGGATCGCCACCGGCAGCAGCGGCTCGGGCATGTCCCAGGCGGTCATCAGCAGCGGCCGCTCCACCTCCGACAGCGTGTCGCCGGTCTCGGCCCGCGACAGCTTGGCCACGGCCACGATGTCGCCCGCCACGCCCTTGGCGATCTGGCGCTGCTGCTTGCCGAGCGGGCAGCTCAGGGCGCCGACGCGCTCGTCGACGTCGTGGTCCTCGTGGCCGCGCTCGGCCAGGCCGTGGCCGGAGACGTGCACGGTCATGTCGGGCCGCAGCGTGCCGGAGAAGACGCGCACCAGGCTGATGCGGCCCACGTACGGGTCGCTGGTCGTCTTGACGACCTCGGCCACCAGCGGGCCGTCGGGGTCGCAGGCGATGTTCGCCACCGGCTTGCCGTCGAGGGTGGTGATCTCGGGCATCGGGTGCTCGTGGGGCGCGGGGAAGCCCTGGGTGACGAGCTCCAGCAGCTCGATCGCGCCCACGCCGAGCCCGGTGCAGAGCACCGGGTGGAAGTCGCCCTCGCAGACCGCCTTCTCCAGGTCCTGGACGAGCACCTTGATGTCGATGGGCTCACCCTCGAGGTAGCGCTCCATGAGCGACTCGTCCTCGCTCTCCTGGATGATCCCCTCGATCAGGACGCCGCGATGCTCCTCGATGCGGGCCTCGTACTCCGCTCCCGGCTCCTTCTCCGTACGGGTGCCGCCGCCCGCGTAGTTGTAGAACTTCTGCGTCAGCAGCCCGATCAGGCCGTTCACGTTCCCGTTCGTGATGACCGGCAGATACAGGGGAGCGACCCCGTCGCCGAAGACCTCCTGGCAGGTGGCGAGCACCCCGTCGAAGTCGGCCCGCTGGTGGTCGAGCTTGGTGATGACCACGGCCCTGGGCATGCGGACCTGGGCGCACTCCTCCCACAGCATCTGGGTGAGCCCGTCGATCCCGTCGGTGGCCGACACCACGAACAGCGCCGCGTCGGCGGCGCGCAGCCCGGCCCGCAGGTCGCCGACGAAGTCCGCGTAGCCGGGGGTGTCGAGAAGGTTGATCTTGATGCCGTTGAAGGTCAGCGGCGCCGGTGTCAGGTTGACCGAGCGTTGCTGGCGCACCTCCACCTCGTCGAAGTCGCTGACCGTGTTGCCGTCTTCCACCCGGCCTGCCCGCTGGATGGTGCCGGTCGCCGCCAGCAGTTGCTCGACCAGGGTCGTCTTGCCCGCTCCCGAGTGGCCGACCAGGACGACATTGCGTATCGCATCCGCCTTGTCGGCCGCTGGTGCCCTGCCCGCGGCTCCCATGGCCCCGCCCGCGTTCTTGTCCGCCACTACGCCTCCCGCGTCGTCGGTTTGCGTGCCAACGCCGCGCCCGCGCGGGGAGTGAGAAAACCGCATGGACGCGGTGTGTTCACCAAATACCCATGTGGCGGATATCACAAGGGGGCCGGGGCAAAGAAAGTGGCCGGTGCCGGGATGGCCTACGATCGACATCGCGATGCTGAAACTCCTGCGCCCGGCCGTGACCCGGCTACTCACCCCGTTGGGCAGGGCACTGGTCCGCCGCGGGATCGGCCCGGACGCCGTCACGGCGATCGGCACTCTCGGCACGGTGGTCTCCGCCCTGTTCTTCTTCCCCATGGGCCTGCTCACCGCCGGCGCCCTGGTGATCACCGTGTTCGTGCTGTTCGACCTGCTCGACGGCGTGGTGGCGCGGCTCGGCGGGGGAGGGGGCAGCACGTGGGGGGCGTTCCTCGACTCCACGCTCGACCGGGTCGCCGACGCGGCCATCTTCTCCGGGCTGATCCTCTACTTCATCGCCGACGGTGACGCCCTGCTGGCGGGAGTGACGCTGTTCGCCCTGGTGGCGGGCCTGCTGGTGTCCTACGCGAAGGCGCGGGCCGAAGGGCTCGGGCTGACCTGCGACGTGGGGCTGGCCGAGCGTCCCGAGCGGCTGGTGGTGGTCCTGGTCGCCGCCTGCTTCTCCGGGCTGGGGGTGCCCTACCTGCTGGCGGCCGGCATGTGGTTGCTCGCGGCGGCCGGAGCCGTCACCGTTGTACAGCGCGTGGTCCATGTCTACCGGCAGACGAGGGAGCGATGAGCGGCAAGCCGTCAGTCACCGATCGCGTCGTCGCCGCGGGGTTCGCGGCGGGCTGGACGCTGGTCCCCTACCTGCCCGAACGCCCGACGGCCGCGGCGTTCGGGTTCCTGGCCGACCGGGTGTGGCGGCGGCGCGGCAGGTCGGTGCGCCGCCTGGAGGCCAACCTGGCCAGGGTGACCGGGCTGCGGCCCGGCAGCAGCGAGCTCGGCGAGCTCACCAGGGCCGGCATGCGGTCCTACTTCCGCTACTTCCACGAGATCTTCCGGCTGCCCTCCATCGACCGCGCGGAGATCGTCCGGCGCACCCACGTGGTCGGCGCCGAACACGTCCACGGCAACGTCGCCGCGGGCCGCGGCGTGGTGCTGGCGCTGCCCCACATGGGCAACTGGGACGCCGCGGGCGCCTGGCTGGTCGGCGTCGGCCATCCGTTCACCACCGTGGCGGAGCGGCTGCGGCCCGAGTCGCTGTTCCGCCGCTACGTGCGCTTCCGCGAGGGGCTGGGCATGGAGGTGCTGCCGCTGACCGGCGGCGACGGCCACAACTTCGGCACCCTCGCCTCCCGGGTGCGCAAGGGCGGCGTGGTGTGCCTGCCGGCCGAGCGCGACCTGACCAAGAGCGGCGTCGAGGTGCAGTTCTTCGGCGCGGCCACCAAGGTGCCTGCCGGCCCGCCGCTGCTGGCCGTGCAGACCGGTGCCGCGCTGCTGCCCGCCGTCGTCTACTTCGACGGCGCCGACTGGGGCATCCACATCCACGAGGAGGTGCCGGTGCCCGAGGAGGGCACCCGCCAGGAGAAGGTCGCGGCCGTGGCGCAGGGCCTGGCAGACGTCTTCGAGAAGGGCATCGCCGAACACCCCGAAGACTGGCACATGCTGCAGCGCCTGTGGCTGGACGACCCGCGGTGAGGATCGGCATCGTCTGCCCCTACTCGTGGGACGTGCCCGGCGGTGTCAAGCAGCACGTCGACGACCTGGCCCAGGCGCTCATGGCGCAGGACCACGAGGTCTCCGTCATCGCGCCTGCCAGTGACGACGACGAGCTCCCCGGCTACGTGACGGGCGCCGGCCGCGCGGTGCCGGTGCCCTACAACGGGTCGGTGGCCCGGATGTCGTTCGGCTTCCTGTCGGCCGCCCGGGTGCGCCGCTGGGTGCGCAACGGCCGTTTCGACGTGCTCCACATCCACGAGCCGCTGATCCCCAGCCTGGGCGTGCTGGCCTGCTGGGCGGCGAAGGGACCGATCGTGGCCACCTTCCACGCCTCCTTCACCCGCTCCCGGGCGATCGCGATGGCCGAGCCGCTGCTGCAGAGCGCGCTGGAGAAGCTGAGCGGCCGCATCGCGGTCTCCGACGCCGCCCGCAAAAGCCTGGTCGAGCAGTTCGGCGGCGACACCGTGGTGATCCCCAACGGCGTGACCGTCAGCCGCTACACCGACGCCGAGCCGCTCGACGGCTGGGGGCCCGGCGGCGCCACGATCGGCTTCCTCGGCCGCATGGACGAGGAGCGCAAGGGCCTGCCGATCCTGCTCGACGCCTTCAACCTGCTGGCCGCCGAGCGGCCTGACGTCAAGCTGCTGATCGCCGGGCCCGGCGACACCGGCGACGTCTACGACCGGGTGCGCAAGGAGTTCCGCGACCGGGTGACCGTGCTCGGCATGGTGAGCGAGGCCGACAAGATCCGTGCCTACCACTCGGTCGACGTGTTCTGCGCGCCCAACACCCGCGGCGAGAGCTTCGGCATCGTCCTCGCCGAGGCCATGGCCTCCGGCGCGACGGTGCTGGCCAGCGACATCCCGGCGTTCCGCAAGGTGCTCGGCGAGGGGCAGGCGGGCGCGCTGTTCGCCAACGGCGACCCGGCCTCGCTGGCGCGCGAGGCGGGCGCGCTGCTCGACGCGCCGGACCGGCGGGCCAAGCTCGCCGAGGAGGCCCTGGTCGCGGTCATGAAGTACGACTGGTCGACGGTCGCGCGTGACGTGGTGCGCGTCTACGAGACGGTGACGGCGGCCGGCGCCGGCGTGGAGGAAGACCTGTGACACCCACGATGATCGTCCTGGTCGTGGGCATCGTCGTGGTGCTCACGGCCGTCTACATCTCCTGGCGGGCGGGCCGCCTGGACCGGCTGCACATCCGGCTGGAGCTGGCCCGCGAGGCGCTGGAGGCGGCGCTGGTGCGGCGGCGGGCCGTGGTGCTGGAGCTGGCCGGCTCCCGGCTGCTCGACCCGGCGACCTCGCTGGTGCTGGCGGCGGCCGCGCACGAGGCCAGGATGGCCGGTCCCGAGGAGCGCGAGCACGCCGAGAGCGACCTGTCGGGGGCGCTGCGCGCGGTGGCGGACCAGGAGCGGTTCAGGGAGAGGCTGGGCGAGTCGCCCGGCGGCCAGGACCTGCTGGAGGAGCTGGACGCCGCGGTGGCCAAGGTGGTCTACTCGCGCCGCTTCTACAACAACGCGGTCGCGGTCACGCGGGCGGCGCAGCGGCGGTGGCTGGCGCGCACGCTGCGCCTGGCGGGTCATACGGAGTATCCGCAATTCTTCGAGATCGATGACAATCCGCCCGCGACGATGGCAACTGAATGACCCGGTTTGAGGGAGACCGGTAAGCTTCCATCCGTTCTGGGCAAAAGCGGAGGAGTGTACAGGTGCGGCTACCCCGGATGATCACCGTGACGCTGGCCGGGCTGGCTGTTCTGCTCCCCGTCACGGCCTGCTCGTCGGACGAGCCCGCGGGGGGCGCCGCCCCGCAGGCCAGCGAGTCGGCCACGCCGACCGAGGAGCCGACGCCGGAGAACCTGCATCCCTTCACCGGGCAGCCCGCCGACAAGATGAAGCCGGTGCTCGCCGTCAAGATCGAGAACACCGCGGCGGGCAAGCCGCAGATGGGTCTCAAGAGCGCCGACATCGTGTACGTCACGCAGGTCGAGGCCGGCCTGACCCGCCTGATCGCGGTCTTCTCCTCGAAGATCCCGGCCAAGATCGGGCCGGTCCGCAGCGCCCGCATCACCGACCTGCACGTGGCGCCCATGTTCGGCGAGCCCGCGTTCGCGTACTCGGGCGCGCAGACCAAGATGCTGCCGTTCATCGCCGAGGCGTCGCTGCACGACGTCTCCGACAGCCGGGTGCCCGGCGCCTACTACCGCGAGCCCGGCCGCTACGCCCCCTACAACCTGTTCGCCAGGCCCAAGAAGCTCCTGGCCGCCGCCCGGCAGGCGAGCAAGGCCGGCGACATCGGCTTCACCTTCGGCGACCCGCCCGCGGAGGGCGGCGTCGACCGCACGTCGTACACCGTCAAGTGGCCCGCTGCCCGCTTCACCTTCCGCTGGTCGGAGGACGAGAAGCAGTGGCTGATCTGGCAGGACGGCAAGAAGGACGTGGCGGCGGAGGGCGGCCAGCTCGGCGCGTCCACGGTCGTCATCCAGTACACCAAGACCGAGCGCTCCGAGTTCCACGACTCCAACCAGAGCTACACGCCGCTGGTGAAGACCGTCGGCAAGGGCTCGGCCATCGTGCTGCGCGACGGCAAGGCGTACAAGGCGAGGTGGGAGCGGGAATCCGAAGAGGGCGGCACGACGTTCACCACACAGAGCGGCGAGCCGATGAACTTCGCGCCCGGTCAGGTCTGGGTGGCGCTCGCCAGCCGCAAGCCCGTGACGCCGTGACGTACAAAACTCCGCGCCATTCGTGACATGGTGGCATGCGGGGGAGAAGTGCCTCAGGACCTACGATGGGTTTGAAAACTTACCGTTCCCCCTAGCTCGTGAGGAAGACCGTTGTCCACCAGCACGCCCGAAACCCCGTCGACCACCGGCACCGGCACCGCCCGCGTCAAGCGAGGCATGGCGGAGATGCTCAAGGGTGGCGTCATCATGGACGTCGTCACCCCCGAGCAGGCGAAGATAGCCGAGGACGCCGGTGCGGTCGCCGTCATGGCCCTGGAGCGCGTGCCCGCCGACATCCGTGCGCAGGGCGGCGTCTCCAGGATGAGCGACCCCGACATGATCGACGGGATCGTCAACGCCGTCTCGATCCCCGTCATGGCCAAGGCCCGCATCGGCCACTTCCTCGAGGCGCGGGTGCTGCAGTCGCTCGGCGTAGACTACGTCGACGAGTCCGAGGTGCTCACCCCGGCCGACTACGCCAACCACATCGACAAGTGGCAGTTCACGGTGCCCTTCGTGTGCGGCGCCACCAACCTGGGCGAGGCCCTGCGCCGCATCACCGAGGGCGCGGCCATGATCCGCTCCAAGGGCGAGGCCGGCACCGGCGACGTCTCCAACGCCGTCACCCACATGCGCACCATCCGCGGCGAGCTCAAGCGCCTCGCCTCGCTGCCCGAGGACGAGCTGTACGTTGCCGCCAAGGAGCTGCAGGCCCCGTACGAGCTGGTCGCCGAGGTGGCCAAGGCCGGCAAGCTGCCGGTCGTGCTGTTCACCGCGGGCGGCATCGCCACCCCGGCCGACGCCGCGATGATGATGCAGCTCGGCGCCGAGGGCGTGTTCGTCGGCTCCGGCATCTTCAAGTCGGGCGACCCGGCCAAGCGCGCCGCCGCCATCGTCAAGGCCACCACCTTCCACGACGACCCCGACGTCATCGCCAAGGTCTCGCGCGGCCTGGGCGAGGCCATGGTCGGCATCAACGTCGACGAGATCCCGCAGCCGCACCGCCTGGCCGAGCGCGGCTGGTAACCGGCGCGTCGCACCCCGTGTCCGGGCCCGCCGGATGAGACGATCTTGTCCGGCGGGTGACCCGTACAGTGGGTGCTTATTTCCGAAAATGGCGACATCCGCGAAGGATGTCGCCATTTTTGTGTTGATCGGCGTTCACTCGGGAGTCAGGATCACCAGTCAGGATACGGACGTCCCCCTGGCCATGATCGCCTCCTCAGGAGCCTCCCATGCCCGAGCTCAACCGCCGGCACTTCCTCGTCACCGGTCTGGCGGCCGGCGCGGCCGCCGCCATCCCCGCCGCCGCGCACGCGGACCCCGGGACCGCGCAGGCCCTCGCCTCACGCGATCCGCGCACCGATCCCTTCACCCTCGGCGTCGCCTGCGGCGACCCCGGCAGCGACGGCTTCGTGCTGTGGACCAGGCTCGCCCCGCAGCCGCTGGCCGAGGACGGCCTCGGCGGCATGCCGGCCCGGCCCGTCCAGGTGCGCTGGCAGGTGTACGCCGACGAGCGCTGCCGCCGCCTGGTCCGCTCCGGCGTCGCCGTCGCCGCGCCGGAATGGGGCCACAGCGTGCACGTCGAGCTGGACGGCCTCAGCGCCGGGCGCGACTACTGGTACCGCTTCCGCGCCGGCCCGTACGTCTCGCCTGTCGGGCGCGCCCGCACCGCGCCGCACCCGCACTCCTACGGCGGCCCGCTGGCGATGGCCTTCGTCTCCTGCAGCCAGTACGAGCACGGCTACTTCACCGCCTACCGCAGGCTCGCCGAGGAGCACCCCGACCTCATACTGCACCTGGGCGACTACCAGTACGAGTACGCCAGGAACAGCTACGAGGCCCCCGGCGGCAACGTCCGCGACCACGAGGGCCCGGAGACCGAGACCCTCGCCGGCTACCGGCTCCGGCACGCCCAGTACAAGACCGACCCCGACCTGCGGGCCGCGCACGCCGCCGCGCCGTGGCTGGTCGTCTGGGACGACCACGAGGTGGACAACAACTGGGCCGGCGAGGTCCCCGAGCGCCCCGACCGGCCGCAGCCGGACTTCCTCGCCCGGCGCGAGGCCGCCTTCCGCGCCTACTACGAGAACATGCCGCTGCGCCGTGACTCCATCCCGCGCGGCGTCGACATGCAGCTGTTCCGGCGGGTGCGGTGGGGCCGGATGGCCACCTTCCACATGCTCGACACCCGCCAGTACCGCGACGACCAGGGCTGCGGCGACGGCTACCGCGACTGCCCCGACGCCACCGACCCCGCCAGGTCCATCACCGGCGCCCGGCAGGAGGAGTGGCTGCTCGACGGCTTCCGCCGCTCCGGCGCCCGGTGGGACGTCCTCGGCCAGCAGGTGTTCTTCGCCCAGCGCGACAACAACGCCGGACCCGCCAAGGTCACCAGCCAGGACGCCTGGGACGGCTACGTCGCCTCCCGGCGGCGCATCACCCAGGGCTGGATCGACGCCGGCGTGCGCAACCCGGTCGTGCTCACCGGCGACGTGCACGCCCACTGGGCCGCCGACCTCAAGCTCGACTACGACGACCCGACCGGGCCCTCGGTCGGCTCCGAACTCGTCGCCACCTCCATCACCAGCGGCGGCGACGGCGCCGACTCCGACCCCGCCACGCACCCCTTCCTGGGCATCAACCCCCACCTGCGCTTCTACAACAACCAGCGCGGCTACGTGATCACCCGGGTCGAGCGCGAGCGGCTCACCGCCGACTTCAAGGTGGTGCCGACCGTACGCGAGCCCGGCGCGGAGGCGCACACCAAGGCCACCTTCGTGATCGAGGACCGGGTCCCGGGCGTCCAGCAGACCTACCTGCGTCCGCTCGACCCGTCGGCCCGCTCCAGCGGCCAGATGACGGCCGAGGACACCGTCCGCTGGGAGACCGAACGCCCGTGATCTTCTGGGGGCGGAACCCCGCCCCCAGCCCTCCCCTCCCGGAGACGGCTATCCGGGAGGGGATCCCAGACCCTCGCCTCTGAGGTCCTCCCAGGAGCTGGGATGCCGCACTCCGTAAGGTCGTGCCGACCGTACGCGAGCCCCGTGCGGAGGCGTACACCAAGGCCACCTTCGTGATGACCGGATCCCGGGCGTTGCGCCGATTCGACCCGTCGGCCCGTGTCAGCGGCCAGATGACGGCCGAGGACACCGTCCGCTGGACGATCGAATGCCCGTGACCCCTCTGAGGGCGGAACCCCGCCCCAGGAGACGGCTACCCACAGATCCTGAACGTGGCGTTCTCTCCGGCGCGGATCCCGGACGCTCGCCCGTGCGGCCCGGGGGCCGGCCGCTACCACTGCGCGACCATCCACCCCGAGCTCACGCTTGCCCGTGGGGCCGGGGGACGGCCCCCACGGGTCCTGAGCGCGGCGTTCCCTCCAACGCGGATTCCCAACGCCGGCCCGTGAGGCCCGAGGGCTGTTACCCGCAGATCCTGAGCGCGGCGTTCTCCGCCGACGCGGATCCCAGAGCCTCGCCCGTGAGGACCTCGAGGAGGTGGGATCGCCCCATGACGCTCGCGCGCGAGGTGGGGGTTTTCGGGTCCTGGCGCGTCACGCTCGCGCGGGGAGGCTTCTCGGGCGCGGACGGTTGTGATGCCCGCGTGAGGTGGAGTTTTGGGGCGCGTTGTGAAGGTGCGCGCGGGAGGTGGGCTGGGACCGCGGTTTTGATGTCCGCGCGGGAGGTGAGCTGGGACCGCGGTTTGATGTCCGCGCAGGAGGTGAGCTGGGACCGCAGTTGTGACGTCCGTGCCAAGGCGGGGTTTTCGGGCCTTGGCTGGTGACACTCGCGCGAGACTAGGTTTTCCCGACTCTGGTTCGTGACGTTCGTGTCGGGGGGCCGCGGACTCTCGCTCGTGGCGTCGTCCCGGAAGCGGGAGTTGCGGGTCTCGCCCGGTGATGAGGCCGGTGGGGTTCCCAGGCTCCGTTTCGCCGGGGTGGGGCTGGGTTGCTGTCTGCTCGTACGGGATCCGCGGGAGTCTGGCCATCTGGTTGGATGCGTTCGTGGTCGCACGGCTGATCCTCACGCTGGCCCTGACCGTCACGGGCGTCGCGACGGACGGGCGGGTCCGGCTGTCGGTGCTCAGTTGGAACGTGTGCGCGGGCACGAACGCGGCGTGCGCCCTGTACCGGGCCGGAGCCCAGGAACTGGCCTGGAACATCAGCGGGCACGCGATCGGCACCCCCGTCCGCCCGGACGTGATCTTCCTGCAGGAGTTCTGCTCCGGCGCGACCCACACCCTCGAACGCACGCTGGAGATCCGCACCGGCCGCGCCTGGACGGTCGGCTCCTGGAGCCTGCTGGACTCCGCCGGCGTCCCGTACCCGTGCCACCCCGACCGCCTAGGCCGCCCGCGCGGCGCGCAGAGCATCGCCGTCGCCGTCGCCCGCCACGAGGCCGACTTCCGCGTCCATCCGCTGCCCTCCCCGCCCTGGTACGTACGCCGCGCCGTCCTCTGCGCCACCGTTCGGGCCATCCGCGTGCACGCCTGCAACACCCACCTGTCGGCCGGCACCCCGTACGACGACAGGCAGCCGGGCGCCCCCTACCGCACCAAACAGATCAGAAGGCTGCTCGACATCGCCGCCAAGGAGGGCCACCGGGCCGTCTTCGGCGGCGACCTGAACGCCGCGCCGCCGGACAGCCGCACCGGCGCCGCCGCCGGCCGCCGCGCGGTCGCCCCCGCCTACCGGCGTCACCGGGAGTGCGACCAGCGCGGCGGCGACCGCACCGGACGGTGGACGCACCTCGGCAGCGGCGGGCGCAAGAAACTCGACTACGTGTTCGCGCCGCCCGGCGCCGTCCGCCGCTGCCACGTCGGCCACGGCGTCACGCTCTCCGATCACCGGCCGCTCTACGCCGAACTGGCTCTGTAGGAAGATGTCAGGTATGTGCGGTGTTGAACGGACGACACCCTGAAGCTGACGGAAGGACGACCGTGCCCGAAATCGGGGTACTCGCTCTGCAAGGCGACGTGCGTGAGCATGTGCGCATGCTCCAGGAGGCGGGCGCCGAGGCCCGCCCCGTGCGCCGGCCGGCCGAGCTCGACGCCGTCGACGCCCTGGTCATCCCCGGCGGCGAGTCGACCACCATGTGGAAGCTCGCCGAGACCTTCGACATGCTCGAACCGCTGCGGATGCGGGTCAAGGAAGGCATGCCCGCCTACGGCTCGTGCGCCGGCATGATCATGCTGGCCGACCGCATCGAGGACGGCGTCGCCGGCCAGCAGACGATCGGCGGCATCGACATGGTGGTCAGGCGCAATGCCTTCGGCCGCCAGGTCGACTCCTTCGAGGCCGGCCTCGACTTCGCCGGCGCCCCCGTGCACGCCGTCTTCATCCGCGCCCCCTGGGTCGAATCGGTCGGGCCGGGAGTCGACGTGCTGGGGCGGGCCGAGCCTGGGGATAGGATCGTCGCGGTCCGACAGGGGCCGTTGCTCGCGACGTCGTTCCATCCCGAGCTGACGGGAGACACGCGCGTGCACCGATACTTCGTAGACATGGTGAGGGAGCTATAGGCGATGTCCGGCCACTCCAAATGGGCGACGACGAAGCACAAGAAGGCCGCGCTCGACGCCAAGCGCGGCAAGCTGTTCGCGAAGCTCATCAAGAACATCGAGGTGGCGGCCAGGACTGGCGGGCCTGACCCGGATGCCAACCCCACGCTGTTCGACGCGATCTTCAAGGCGAAGAAGAACTCGGTCCCCAACGACAACATCGAGCGGGCCCGCAAGCGTGGCGGCGGCCTGGAGGCCGGCGGCGCCGACTACCAGGTCATCATGTACGAGGGCTACGCCCCCGGCGGCGTCGCGGTGCTCATCGAGTGTCTGACCGACAACCGCAACCGCGCCGCCTCGGAGGTCCGGGTCGCGCTGACCCGCAACGGCGGCTCGCTGGCCGACCCCGGCTCGGTGTCCTACATGTTCAACCGCAAGGGCGTCGTGATCGTGCCCGGCGACGGGCTCGACGAGGACACCGTGCTCATGGCCGTCCTCGACGCGGGCGCCGAGGAGGTCAACGACCTGGGCGAGTCGTTCGAGGTGGTGTGCGAGGCGGGCGACCTGGTGCCGGTGCGCAAGGCGCTGCAGGACGCCGGCATCGACTACGACTCGGCCGACTCCAGCTTCCTGCCGACGATGAGCGTGCCCCTCGACGAGGAGGCCGCCAAGAAGGTGTTCCGGCTCATCGACGCGCTCGAGGACAGCGACGACGTGCAGAACGTCTACGCCAACTTCGACGTCTCCGACGAGGTCATGGAGAAGCTCGACGCCTGACGGGCCGCCGTCGCGAGCCTGCTCCTCGCGGGCGCTCAGTGCGCCGTCGCGCGGAGGCGGGCGCGTCGTCCGGCCTGGGTAGCCGAGGGCTCACGGCGTGCCGTCAGCGACCTCCTGGGGGCCGTCCCAGGGGGGCCGTCGTTCCCGCTCGGCGCGTTCCCGGACGCGTAGCAGGGCGGGCCGGAATCGGCATAGGGTCGGGCGTCGTGACCTCCCGCACTCCTGACTCCCCGGCCCCGGTGCTGGGCTGGCTGCTCCTCATGCCGGCCGTGCTGGGCATGCTGATCACCTTGCTCCTGCCCACGGTCCTGACGATCGGCTTCAGCCTGCGCTCGGGCGGGCTCGTGGGGCCGAGCGCGTTCGCCGGGCTCGGCAACTACGGCCGGCTGTTCGGCGACGACTCGTTCTGGCCGGCGCTCGGCTTCACCCTGTCGGTGACGATCATGCCGCTGCTCGTCGCCCTGGTGGTCGCGCCGCTGCTGGCGCTCGCCCTCGACCGGGGCGGCGCCTGGGTCAGGCGGGCCGGGCGCATCCTGCTGTCGCTGTCCCTGGTGACCTTCTCGCCGGCCGCCGTCGCCGTCTCCTGGCTGCGCGGGCTCCGGCCGGACGCCGAGGGCCTGACGGCCATGGCACGCTCCCTCGCCGAACCGGCGACCGCCCCGGGAACGCTCCGGCTCATCGTCGCCGCGGCCACCTTCGGCGTGGTGTGCGCGCTGGCCGTCCTGGCGTTCCTGCCCGCCCTGCGCGGCGGCACCGTCACCCCGGCCATGCTCGCGGTCGCCGGGATCGTCGCGCTCGCCACCGTCGCGGCGGGGCTGCAGCTGTTCACGCTCGGGCTGGTGCTGACCGGGGGCGGGCCGCGCGACTCCACCCAGACGCTCGCGCTCCTGCAGTACACGTTCACCTGGCGGGCGGCCAGGCTGGGCATGGGAGCCGCGATCGCCACCCTGACGGGCGTGATCCTCGGCGTGCTCGGCATCGCCGCCACCATCCTCGCGATCGCCACCCGCATGCGCCTCACCGTGACCCCCGCCACCGCTCCGGACGAGGATCACTCCGCGCGGGCTTCCGCGGCGGGCCCAGGCAGTCCGTACTTCCAGGCCCGGCCGCAGGACGCCGGGCTCGCGACCGGGCTGTCCGGCCAGCCGCCGGGCGCGGCCGTCCCGTACGGCGCCGCGCCCCCTCCGGGCAACCCGTACGCGCCGGGCACCCCGTACGAGACCGGGGCCGGGAAGCCGGACACCGCCCGGAAGCCCTCGGCGGCGGGCATGGCCGTCGGGGTGGCCGCGCTGCTCGTGGCGACGGTTCTCGTCTTCCTGTGGAGCCGGCCCTGGCTGTCGGCCCTTCTCCAGCCGGCGGAGGCGGGCGCGCCCCACGGGCGGAACGTGCACCTGAACACCTGGCTGCCCGCCTTCGCCGGCGCGCTGGTCTCCGTCGGCGTCGCCTATCTCGGCGCGCTCGGCATCGGCGGCCTGCGCCCGCTGGGCAGGCGCAGCGAGTGGCTCCTGCTGCCGTTCGCCCCCTGGCTGTTCGTCGGCGCGGGCCCGCTCAGCATCGCCAACTGGAACACCCTGCGCGGCCTCGGTCTCGTCGACACCGTCGCCGCCCTCGTGCCACCGCTGCTCGTCAGCGTGCCCGCCCTGGTCATCCTCACCCTGCTCTGCAAGGGCCTGGCCGAGCGCAACACCGGCGACCTGCTCTCAGGCGTCGTCAGACCCTCGTTCCCGATGGCCTGCGTCCTGGTCGTCGCCGTCACGCTGGTGAACGCCCAGGACCTGCTCTGGCCGCTCCTGGTCACCCAGCAGCCGGACCTGGCCACCGCGCCGCTCGCCCAGTTCATGGCGTCGAGCCAGTTCCCCGGCGGCGGCGCCGACGTGGGTCTCGCCACACCGCTGATCGCGATCGTGCTCGCGCTCGCCGCCGCCGTCGCGGCGCAACTGCTGTACTTGGACCGGCTCGCCCTCACCGTCGGGCGCGATATCGGGTCGCGGGAGCACGGGCCGGATGCTTAGGTTGGACGGTTGTGGACATTCGTGACCTGACGGCCGACGACCTCGACGCCGTGCTCGACCTTCGCAAGCGCGCCTTCGGCCCCATCCCCGCCGGACACGTGGAGACCTTCCGCAAGCTGGTGCACCCGACCCTGGCCGCGGGCCGCTACCTGGGCGCCTTCGACGGCGGCCGGATGGCGGCCGCCGCCCGGCTGCGGCCCTTCACCCAGTGGTGGCACGGCAGGCCGCAGCCCATGTCCGGCGTCGCCGGCGTGACCGTCAGCCCGGAAGACCGCGGGCGCGGCGTCGGCAGCCTCATCATGCGCGCCGTGATCGAGCGGGCCGCCGCGCTCGGCGACGCCGTGTCGGCGCTCTATCCCGCCACCACCCCCATCTACCGGTCGCTCGGCTACGAGCACGCGGGCGCCCAGAACCTGATGACCCTGCCCGCCGAGGCGCTGCGCACCATCCCGCCAGGCAAGGACGTCAAGCTCCGCCGGATGGGGCCCGACGACGCCGCCGAGGTCATCGCCCTGCTGCACCGGCTGCACGGCGCCGCCCGCGCCAGCGGCCCCATCACGTACGGGGAGGACATCTGGCGGCTGTGGCTGTCCGAGGAGGACGACTTCCTCTACCTGGCCGACGACGGGTTCGTCGTCTACCGGTGGGACGGCCAGGACATCGAGGTCGACGGCGTGGTCGCCGGCTCGGCCGACACCGCCAGGGCGCTGTGGTCGCTGGTCGGCACGTCCTCGTCGGTCGCCAAGCAGGTCAAGGCCGTGGTCGCGCCCGACGACCCGGTGCTGTGGCTGCTGCGCGAGCGGTCGAAGGAGAAGACCGAGCAGGTGCGGTGGATGTTCCGGGTCATCGACCTGGTGGAGGCGGTGGCGCGCCGGGGCTATCCGGCCGCGGTCGGAGCCGCCGCCGTCGTCCGGGTGGATGACCCGCTGCGGGCGGGCAACGCGGGCTTGTGGCGCCTGGAGTTCGCGGACGGCTCGGGCGCCGCCACCTGGCTCGGCCAGGCGGACGCCGCCGGGGAAGACGCGCCCGTGCTGAGCGTGAACGCCTTCTCGGCCCTGTACGCGGGCATCCCGACCGCCACGCTGCGGCGCGGCGGGCTCATGACCGGCGACGAGCGCCACGACGAGGTGCTCGACGCCGCGTTCGCCGCTCGCCCGTACATGCTCGACTACTTCTGACAGGCGTTTCCCGGTGCGCGAGCAGGCCGGGCGGGGTAGAGTCTCGTGCCGAACTAGTGTTCGGCGGGGCGGGGAGGCATGCCGGTGCGGGTGATGGGCGTCGATCCGGGGCTGACCCGGTGCGGCCTGGGAGCCGTCGAGGGGCGCCCGGGCGCGCCGCTCAGCCTGGTGGCCGTCGGGGTGGTCCGCACCGCCGCCGGCGACGAGCTGGGCGCGCGGCTCGTCGGCATCGAGGCCGGCATCGAGCAGTGGCTCGACGACGTGCGCCCCGACGCCGTCGCGGTCGAGCGGGTCTTCGCCCAGCACAACGTCCGCACCGTCATGGGCACCGCCCAGGCCGCCGGCATCGCCGTGCTGTGCGCCGCCCGCCGCGGCCTGCCGGTCGCGCTCCACACGCCGTCCGAGGTCAAGGCCGCCATCACCGGCAGCGGCACCGCCGACAAGAAGCAGATCGGCGCCATGGTCACCCGGCTGCTGCGGCTGAGCGAGATGCCCAGGCCGGCCGACGCCGCCGACGCGCTGGCGCTGGCCATCTGCCACGTGTGGCGCGGCGGCGCCCAGCACCGCCTGGCCGAGGCCGTCGCCCGCGCCTCGCGGAAGGGCGTGCGGCCGTGATCGCCTCCGTGACCGGCCGGGTGGCCGCCGTCGCCCCCGACGCGGCCGTCGTCGAGGTCGGCGGCGTCGGCGTCCTCGTCCACTGCACGCCAGGCACTCTCGCCACGCTCAGGACCGGGCAGGAGGCGCGCCTGGCCACCTCTCTCGTGGTGCGCGAGGAGTCACTCACCCTGTACGGTTTCGCGACCGACGACGAGCGGGCCGTCTTCGAGTTGCTCCAGACGGCCAGCGGCGTCGGCCCCAAGCTCGCCCTGGCCATGCTCGCCGTCCACTCCCCGCAGGCCCTGCGCGTGGCCGTGGCCGGAGCCGACCTCAAGGCGCTCACCCAGGTGCCGGGCATCGGCCAGAAGGGCGCCCAGCGCATTGTCCTGGAGCTGAAAGACCGCCTGGGCGCCTCCCCGGAGGCGGTCGACGCCGCGCTCAACGGCTCGCGCAAGGACACCCTGTGGCGCGAGCAGGTCCACTCGGGGCTGGTCGGGCTGGGCTACTCCGGCAAGGACGCCGACGAGGCCGTCGCCGCCGTCGAGCCCCAGGCGGAGGCCGACCTGGCCGCCGGCCGCGCGCCGCAGATCGCCGCCCTCCTGAAGGCCGCGCTCCGGGCGCTGAGCATCCGATGACTCGCCACCCCGGAGGCGTGGGCCCGTCCCGATCCTCGGCGGAGGTGGCGTGGTGACTTTCGAGCGGGAGCTCGTGTCGCCCGACGCCGACGGCGAGGAGCGGCAGATCGAGGCGGCGCTGCGGCCCAAGCGGCTGGCGGAGTTCATCGGCCAGGCCCGGGTGCGCGAACAGCTGTCACTGGTGCTGGAGAGCGCGCTGCGGCGGCAAAGGCCGCCCGACCACGTGCTGATGAACGGGTCGCCGGGGCTCGGCAAGACGACCCTCGCCATGATCATCGCGGCGGAGCTGAGCGCGCCGCTGCGCATCACGTCCGGCCCCGCGCTGGAGCGCGCCGGCGACCTGGCGGCCATCCTGTCCACGCTGGGCGACGGCGAGGTGCTGTTCATCGACGAGATCCACCGGATGGCCCGCCCCGCCGAGGAGATGCTCTACATGGCGATGGAGGACTTCCGCGTCGACATCGTCGTCGGCAAGGGTCCCGGCGCCACCGCCATCCCGCTCGACATCGCCCCCTTCACGCTCGTCGGCGCCACCACCCGGGCCGGCCTGCTGCCGGCGCCGCTGCGCGACCGGTTCGGGTTCACCGCCCACATGGACTTCTACGAGACCGGCGAGCTGGAGCAGGTGCTGCGCCGCTCGGCCGCGCTGCTCGCCGTCGAGCTGCCCGACGACGCCGCCAACGAGATCGCCAGGCGCTCGCGCGGCACTCCCCGCATCGCCAACCGGCTGCTGCGCCGCGTGCGCGACTACCCCGACGTGCGCCCCGGCGGCGTGGTCGACCGCGCGGTGGCCGCCAGGGCGCTGGAGCTGTACGAGGTCGACGGTGAAGGGCTCGACCGGCTCGACCGGGCGGTGCTCGGCGCGCTGCTGCGCAAGTTCGGCGGCGGCCCCGTCGGCCTGTCCACCCTCGCCGTGTCCGTGGGGGAGGAGCCGGAGACCGTCGAGGTGGTGGCCGAGCCGTTCCTGGTGCGGCAGGGCCTGATCGCGCGCACCCCGCGCGGCCGGGTCGCCACCGCCGCCGCCTGGACGCATCTCGGCATGACGCCACCGCCCGACGCGTTCGGTGCCGGACCCTCCACCTGATCACGAATCGGTTGCAACCATTGCGAATCGGGAACTTCCCCGCGCGCCGAAACGCTGCCTCGTTGCCGCGTTTCGCAACAAGCGCCTACACTCCGTGGCTTGGCTGGCTGTGTAGGCTGATGCGCTGAGCGGCGCCGCCCGCAACCGCGGAATTTCCGGCGGGAAGCCGGTGTCAACTCACTGTACGACGATGGAAGGTCGCCCCTGATGGACCAACTCATGAGCATCGCGCCGCTGATCCTTCTGGTGGTGGTGTTCTACTTCCTGCTGATTCGCCCGCAGCGCAAGCGCCAGCAGGAGGCGATCCAGATGCAGAACTCGTTGACGCCGGGCACTCGTGTCATGACGACGACAGGCCTGTTCGGCACCGTCGTCGCGGTGGACAATGAAGACGTCGTCCTCGAGATCGCGCCCAACATCGAGACGCGCTGGGTCAAGGCCGCCATCGGCCGTATCGTCACGCCGGGTGACCCGGTGGCCGACGAGCCCATCGCCGACGAGCCGGCCGACGGTGACACGAGCGCGGAGCACAACGACGACCAGGACTCCCGCAAGAAGTCCTGAACCCATGACCCCAATCCGAAAGAACTGACGACCAGTGGCCCGACCGACCAGCAGCCACAGCAAGCCGGGGCGAACGCTCCTGCTGCTCCTGGCGCTCATCCTCGCCCTGGGCGGGACGATGTTCTTGCAGAAGGCGTTCACGCCGAAACTAGGACTCGATCTCGCCGGCGGTACGACGGTGACACTGTCACCGGTCACCCAGGACGGTGCCTCTCCTCCTGAGGAGATCCTCGACCGCGCGGTCAACATCATCCGCGACCGGGTCAACGGCACCGGCATCTCCGACGCCGAGGTCGCCAAGTCAGGCGACAACATCATCATCTCCATCCCGGGCGTCGGGCAGAGCGAGGCCATCAAGCTGGTCGCCACCACTGCGGAGCTCCGCTTCCGGCAGGTCCTGGCGATGGAGATGACTCCGATCGCGCAGGAACAGCTCGCCACCGAGGCGCCCAGTCCGGACGTCTCCCCGACGGCGTCGACGGCCCCGTCGTCGACGCCGTCGGTCGCGCCGAGCCAGTCGGCCAGGCCGCAGCCTTCGGGGTCACCGTCAGTCTCTCCGACCGGGAAGGCGCTCTCGTCGGCGCTGACCGACCCGGCGCCGTCGACTTCCCCGACTCCCTCTCAGGGCGACAGGGGCAACAGGGACAAGAAGTCGACACCGTCGCCGTCAGCGACCGACGAGCCCGCACCAGATCCCAACGCTCAGACCCCCAACCCGCAGATCGACACCAAGGGCATCGACCCGGCCGTGCTCAAGCAGTACGCCGCGCTCGACTGCACCGACCCGAAGAACCGAGGCCAGGGAGTCCAGGACGACCCCGGCAAGCAGTACGCCGCGTGTGAGTCCAACGGCAGCTTCAAGTACGTCCTCGACGTAGCCAAGGTCGTCGGCACCGACATCAGCACCGCCACAGCCGGAGTCCAGCAGGGCACCACCGAATGGGTGGTCCAGCTCGACTTCAAGAGCGCCGGCGCCCAGGAGTGGAGCAAGCTCACCTCCACCGCCTACAACTCGCAGGAACCGCGCAACAAGGTCGCGGTGGTCCTCGACGGCGTCGTCATCACCGCTCCCAACATCATCAGCCCGATTCCCGGCGGCCGCGCCGAGATCACCGGCCAGTTCGACCAGCAGTCCGCCACCGAACTCGCCGAGCAGCTCAAGTACGGCGCGCTTCCGCTGAAGTTCGAGCGCAGCTCCATCGACACGGTCTCCTCGACGCTCGGCCAGGACCAGCTCCAGGGCGGCCTCATCTCCGGCGTCATCGGCCTGGCCCTCGTGGTCGTCTACTGCCTGCTCTACTACCGCGGCCTCGGCATCGTGGCCGTGCTGAGCCTCGTCGTCGCCTCGATCCTGACCTACACCGCGGTGGTCGTGCTGGGGCAGAACGCCGGTTTCCGGCTCTCCCTGCCGCACATCATCGGCCTGGTGGTCTCCATCGGCATCACTGCCGACTCTTTCATCGTGTACTTCGAACGCATACGCGACGAGATGAAGGAGGGCAGGCGGACTCTCCGCGCGGCCGTCGAAGTGGCCTGGGTCCGCGCCCGGCGCACGATCCTGATCGCCGACGCCGTCATGTTCATCGCCGCGATCGTGCTCTACCTGCTGTCGGTGGGCGGCGTCGCCGGCTTCGCCTTCGCGATGGGCCTGACCACGCTGATCGACGTCGTCGTGGTGTTCATGTTCACCAAGCCCTTCATCGCGCTGCTGGCCAGACTGAAGTTCTTCGCCAAGGGTCATCCGCTGTCCGGCCTGGACGCCGAGCGCATGAGCGTGGCCGACACCAGCGGATCCGTCCGCAAGACCACCCCGCGGGAGGCCTGAGATGGGACTGGGGCGACGCCTCTACCGGGGCGAGATCGACGTCGACTTCGTCGGGAAGTGGCGGCTGTGGTACAGCCTGTCCGCCATCCTGCTGGTGATCTCCTTCGCCGGCCTGCTCTGGAACGGGCTCAACCTGGGCGTCGAGTTCAAGGGCGGCTCGGTCTTCTCCTTCCAGCCGACGCAGACCGTCAGCGTCCAGGAGGTGCGCGAGACGTTCAGCGAGCAGGGCATCCACCAGCCGATCGTGCAGACCGCCGGCGACCGCTACCGCGTCACCACCGAGACGCTCGTCGAGAGCCAGAGCCTGCGGATGCAGGACGTGATCTCCAAGGAGTTCGGCACCCCGGTCGAGCAGGTCAACGTGCAGTCGATCGGCGCCTCGTGGGGCGGTGAGGTCTCCACCAAGGCGCTGTGGGGCCTGGTCGCGTTCATGGTGGCGATCATCGCCTACCTGTCGATGGCGTTCGAGCCGAAGATGGCGCTCGCCGCGATCGTCGCGCTGCTGCACGACCTCGTCATCACGGCCGGCGTCTACGCCTGGTCCGGGTTCGAGGTCACGCCGGCGACGCTGCTGGGCTTCCTGACCATCCTGGGTTACTCGCTCTACGACGCGGTCGTGGTGTTCGACATGATCAAGGAGGTCACGGCCAAGCTCGGCACCACGTCGAAGCAGACCTACTCGATGGCCGCCAACGACGCGCTCAACCACACGCTGATCCGCTCGCTGAACACGTCGCTGGTCGCGATCCTGCCGGTGGCGGCGATCCTGTTCATCGGCACCACCGTGCTCGGCGCCGGCACGCTGAAGGACCTCGCGCTGGCCCTGTTCGTCGGCATGGTGGTCGGCACCTACTCGTCGATCTGCGTGGCCACGCCGCTGCTGGTGACGCTCAAGGAGCGGGAGCCGAAGTACCAGGCCATCGCCAGGAGGCTCGCCTCCACCGGCGGCGGCAAGGGCGCCAGGCGCGCCGCCGCGGCCAAGGGCTGACCTGTCCGCACGCGCCCCCGTCCCTCCCGGGCGGGGGCGCAGCCGTGGGGACGTCAGGGGCGGGGATGCGCCATCATGAAGCCCGGCGGACGCGGACCCCTCCACGTCGCCACCCACCTTGACCCCTCCGAGGAGCACTTCATGAGCGACCTGACCGCGCTGATCCTGGACCGCATCCGGGACGTGCCCGACTACCCCAAGCCCGGCGTGGTGTTCAAGGACATCACCCCGCTGCTCGCCGACCACGCCGTGTTCTGCGCCGTGGTGGACGCCCTGGCCGACGGGTTCGAGGCCGACAAGATCGTGGGCATCGAGGCGCGCGGGTTCATCCTGGCCGCGCCGGTGGCCTACCAGGAGGGTGCCGGCTTCGTACCTGTGCGTAAGAAGGGCAAACTGCCTGCCGCCGTGCTCGAAGAGTCCTACGATCTGGAATACGGTTCGGCGACCATCGAGGTGCACGACGACGCTTTCTCGCCCGGCGACCGGGTGCTCATCGTCGACGACGTGCTGGCCACGGGCGGCACGGCGGCGGCGGCGGTGGAGCTCGTGCGCAGGACGGGAGCCGAGGTGGTCGGCGTCTCCGTGCTGATGGAGCTCGCCTTCCTGAAGGGGCGCGAGCGCCTCACGGGAGTGGAGACCCGCTCCCTGCTGATCGTCTGAGGAGAGGACCCGAGGCGGTCCGGGTGCGTCGCCTGGATACACTGGGGATCTGGACTCGAACGTAAGGAGTCTGAGTGCCCCGTGATGTGGTCGTGCCCGACGTAACGGACGCGAGTGGTGCCGCCGCGCAAGCCGATGCCGCGCCGGCCGCACCCGCGGCGCGCCGTCGGCGGTTTGGGGGTGGGGCCATGAATCCGGTGCTGGAGCCGCTCTTCCGCACTGTCCGGGCCACCCACCCCAAGGCCGACCTGCGTGTCATCGAGCGCGCCTACGAGGTGGCGGCTCACCACCACCGTGACCAGAAGCGCAAGAGCGGCGACCCGTACATCACCCACCCGCTGGCGGTGGCGACGATCCTGGCCGAGCTCGGCACCGACGACGAGACGCTCTGCGCGGCCCTGCTGCACGACACCGTCGAAGACACCGCCTACGGCCTCGACGAGTTGCGCGGTGACTTCGGCGACACGATCGCCTCGCTGGTCGACGGCGTCACCAAGCTCGACAAGGTCAAGTTCGGCGACGCGGCCCAGGCCGAGACCGTGCGCAAGATGGTCGTGGCCATGTCCCGCGACATCCGGGTGCTGATCATCAAGCTGGCCGACCGGCTCCACAACATGCGCACGATGCGCTACCTGCCGGAGCACAAGCGCCACCAGAAGTCCCGCGAGACGCTGGAGATCTTCGCCCCGCTGGCCCACCGCCTGGGCATGAACACGATCAAGTGGGAGCTCGAGGACCTCGCCTTCGCCATGCTCTATCCCAAGCGCTACGACGAGATCGCGCGCATGGTGTCGGAGCGGGCGCCGCGGCGCGACCTGTTCCTGCAGGAGGTCATCGAGAAGGTCTCCGGCGACCTGCGCGAGGCCCGCATCCGGGCCGTGGTCAAGGGCAGGCCGAAGCACTACTACTCGGTCTACCAGAAGATGATCGCCCGCGACGTCGCCTTCGACGACATCTACGACCTGGTGGGCATCCGGGTCCTGGTCGACTCCGTACGCGACTGCTATGCGGCGCTCGGAACGATCCACGCGCGCTGGAACCCGGTCCCCGGCCGGTTCAAGGACTACATCGCGATGCCCAAGTTCAACATGTACCAATCGCTGCACACCACGGTGATCGGTCCCGAGGGCAAGCCGGTGGAGCTGCAGATCCGTACCCACGCCATGCACCACAGGGCCGAGTACGGCGTGGCCGCGCACTGGAAGTACAAGGAGGAGGTCGGCGGGCCCGGCCCCGTCGGCAAGGTCAAGCCCGGCAGCGACATGGCCTGGCTGCGCCAGCTCCTCGACTGGCAGAAGGAGACGGCCGACCCGGGCGAGTTCCTGGAGTCGCTCCGGTTCGACCTGTCGGTGTCGGAGGTCTACGTCTTCACCCCGAAGGGCCAGGTCATCGCCCTGCCCGAGGGCGGCACCCCCGTCGACTTCGCCTACGCGGTCCACACCGAGGTGGGCCACCGCTGCATCGGCGCCCGGGTCAACGGCCGGCTGGTGCCCCTGGAGTCGCGGCTGGGCAACGGCGACACGGTCGAGATCTTCACCTCCAAGTCGCCCGACGCCGGGCCCTCGCGCGACTGGCTGAAGTTCGTCAAGTCGGGCCGCGCCCGTAACAAGATCCGGCAGTGGTTCTCCAAGGAGCGCCGCGAGACCGCGATCGAGGCGGGCAAGGAGGCCATCGGCCGGGCGATGCGCAAGCAGGGCCTGCCGCTGCAGCGCCTCATGTCCGGCGAGGCGCTGCTGGCGCTCGCCCGTGACCTGCGCTACCCCGACGTGTCGGCGCTGTACGCGGCCGTCGGAGAGGGCCACACGGCCGCCCAGACGGTCGTGCAGAAGCTGGTGGCGTCCATCGGCGGCGTGGAGAGCGCCGAGGAGGACATCGCCGAGACCTCGCTGCCGACCCGGCTGCGCGGCCGCCCCCGGGGCGGAGGCGGCGCGGGCGTGGTGGTGGCGGGCGACGCCGACGTGTGGGTGCGGTTGTCGAAGTGCTGTACCCCCGTGCCCGGCGACGAGATCGTCGGCTTCGTCACCCGCGGCCACGGTGTCTCGGTCCACCGCTCCGACTGCACCAACATCCAGCAGCTCAGGTCGCAGCCCGACCGGCTGGTGGAGGTCAGCTGGTCGCCCGGCGACGACAGCGTGTTCCTGGTGGCCATCCAGGTGGAGGCGCTCGACCGGCCCAGGCTGCTGTCCGACGTCACCCGTACGCTTTCCGACCAGCACGTCAACATCCTGAGCGCCTCGGTGACCACTTCGCGCGACCGGGTGGCCGTCAGCAAGTTCACCTTCGAGATGGGCGACCCCAAGCACCTGGGCCACGTCCTGAAGGCCGTGCGCGGCATCCAGGGCGTCTACGACGTCTACCGCGTCAGCGGCGCGGGCGGCTGAGGGGCCGCCGTCACCGCATCCGCAGGTCCGGCAGGTCGACCACGATCGCCTCCTGGGTGCTGCGGGCGATGACCACCACCGCCTCCTGCTCCGGGTCCGGGTTCTCCTCGCGGTGCGGGACGAACGGCGGCACGAACACGTAGTCGCCCGGCCCGGTCTCGATCCGCCGCTCTCCGCCGTCCTCCAGGAACACGAACACCGGCCTGCCGCTCACCACGTAGATGGCGGTCTCCGACTCGCCGTGATGGTGGTCGGCCGAGCGGGTCGCGGGCGCCACGTGCGTCTGGCCCATCCAGAGCCGCTGAGAGCCGGTGGTGGCGTCGCTGACCGCCGCCAGCCGGCGCATCCCCGCGCTCTGCGCCGTCGCCCCGGACAGGTCCTCAGGAGTGACGTGCCGCAGCGGACGGTGGAAGACGTCGCCGTCGGCCCGGTATCCCTCCCACAGGCGTCCACCGGCCCGCTCCAGCACCCCTGCGGCCACCGCCGCAAGCTCGCCGGGCGTCTCCCGTGCCTTCAGCAGCGCCTGGGCCAGCTCGGGGTCGTGCGCGCGCAGCTCACGCAGCAGCCACTTGCCACCGCCCTGCCAGCGCCCGCCCAGCGACAGCGCCAGCCGCGCGGCCTCCTCGACCACGTTCCACTCGATGAACGCCCGCTCGCCCGGGTCGGTCACCCCGGCCAGATCGTCCAGCAGATCGGACAGCACGTAGCGGGCCCTGCCGAGCGCGGCGTCGTGCGGAGCCCCGGGGCCGCGCTCCAGCCGCCCTCTCAGCTCCTCCCTGAGCGCCTCCAGCCGCCCGCCACTCCGGTCGGCCAGCACGATCCCCTCGGCGCAGAGGCGGGCCAGCACGGGCTGCCGGTTGCCGAAGTCACGCTCCAGCCAGGCCCCGAAACTGGTCTGGCTGTGCACGAGCAGCTCGGCCGGCCAGTCGTGCCGGCGCAGGGACTCCCGGTACGGTGCCGCGAGCCCGTCGACGACGACCAGGATGTCGAGGTCGGAGGTGGGGGTCCGGCGCCCGGCCGCCACGCTGCCGCCGAGCAGGGCGTACAGCGCCTCCGGGAACAGCTCGTCGACCAGGGCACGGGCCTCGCTCACAGGATCCATGGCGGCCACGATAGCCAACCGGGCACACCATGATCGAGACCTCCGGCTCGCCGGCCCCGCCTCCGCTGGGCAGGGACCGCGAGCCGGGCTCGGTCAGCTGAACTCGGCGAGCGTGCGCTCGGCCTCCTCCAGCCAGGCGCGGCGGGCCGTGATGGCCTCCTCCGCCTCCTTGACGTCCTTGGCCCGTCCGGCCGCCTGCGCCTTGGCCAGGCGCTTCTCCAACTGCTCGATGGAGGTGCGCAGCTGGTCGACGGTGCTCTGGGCGCGGGCGCGGGCCTCGGGGTTGGAGCGCTTCCACTCGGCGTCCTCGGCCTTGCGCACGGCCTCGTCGACCTTGCGCAGCCCGCCTTCCAAGCGGTCGCGGTGCTCGCGGGGGACCGGGCCGGCCGCCTCCCAGCGCTCCAGGATGTGGCGGAGCTGGCCCCTGGCGGTGCGCACGTCGGTGACCGGGAGCAGCTTCTCGGCCTCGATCAGCAGCTCCTCCTTCACCTGCGCGTTGGCGGCGAGCGAGGCGTCACGCTCGGCGAACACCGCCGAGCGGGCCTGGAAGAACTGGTCCTGGGCGGCCTTGAACCGACCCCACAGCTCGTCCTCGACCTCCCTGGAGGCCCGGCCGGCGCTCTTCCAGCGCTGCATCAGATCCCGGTAGACGGCCGCGGTCTGCCCCCAGTCGGTGGAGTCGGCGATCGCCTCGGCCTCGGCGACGATGGCCTCCTTGGTGGCACGCACGCCCTCGCGCTGCTCGTCGAGGGTGGCGAAGTAGGCCTTGCGCCGCTTGGCGAAGGCGGTGCGGGCGGTCGACAGGCGCTTCCACAGCTGCGCCTCCGTCACCCTGTCGATCCGGTCGGCGGCCTTCCACTCCTCGACGAGCTGGCGCAGCCGCTCACCGCCGGACTTCCAGTGGGTGGTCTCCTCGGCGATGCGCTCGGCCTCGGCGACGATCCGCTCCTTGACGGCCCTGGCCTCGGCGCGGGCGACCTCGCGCGCCGCCTTCAGCTCCTCGCGGCGCTGCGCGACCAGCGCGGTCAGCCCGTCGAGCCGGGCCGTCAGCGCGCCGAGGTCACCGACGGCGTGCGCGTCGGCCACGGCCTCGCGCAGCTTGACGATGCTCGCCTCGGCCTGCGCGGGCGCCAGGTCGGTGCCGCGCACCCGCTGCTCCAGCAGCTGGACCTGGCCCGCCAGCTCGTCGTACTTGCGATGGAAGTAGGCCAGCGCCTCTTCGGGTTCGCCGGCCTGCCAGGACCCGACGGCCCGCTCTCCCTCAGCCGTTCGCACGTAGACGGTGCCGTCGTCGTCTACCCGGCCCCACGGGTCGGTGCTCACCGTGTCCTCCCGCACTTTCCATCAGACCCTTCGGGACTGTTCGTCCCTAGTTTGTATTACGTCAGCTCTTGCCAGCGATTGTCACGTCTTTGATTTCCACGGTTTCCTTCGGCGCTCCGGTGCCGTCAGCCGTACCTGCCAGGACACCTGCCTTGTTCACCTTGTCCAGGATGTCGAGCCCCTTCGTGATCGTACCCACCGGTGTGTAAAGCGGGTCGAGCTGGATATCGCCGTACACCAGGAAGAACTGGCTGCCCGTGCTGCCCGGGGCCTGCGTCTTGGCCATCGCCATCACGCCCCGCTTGTACTTGGCGTCCTTGGTGTTCTCCTCCACCAGCACGTAGCCGGGACCGCCCGAGCCGTCGGTCTGGCTCTTGCCGTCGGCCTTGGCCGTCGGGTCGCCGCACTGCAGCATCGGGAACTGCTCGTTGCCCAGCCGGTGGCACTTGCTGCCGTCGTAATAGTCCTTCTCCGCCAGGAACTGCAGCGAGTTGACGGTGCACGGCGCCTTGGCGTTGTCGAGCTCGACCACGATGTCGCCGAGGCCGGTCTTCATCGTCATCGTCTTCTTGGCCGGCTTCAGGTCCACCTTCTCCGGCGGCATGCCGACGTCCTTGACCTGACCGCCGCCGGTGTCGGCGACGTAGCCGCAGGTGCCGGTCTTCTCGTCGTAGGGCTTCGGCTGAGCGACCGCCGGGGCGGACGTGCTCGCCTGCGCCGACGGCTCGGCGGCCGCCTCTGTGGGCTCGTCGCCGCCGCCCAGCAGGGCGACCGAGGCCACGATGCCGCCGACCACGACGACGACGCCCACGGTGGAGCCGATGATCGCCATGCGCTTGTTGCGCTGCTCGCGCTCGAGCCGGCGCTGCTGTTGGCGCTCGTAGTGCTCGCGTGCCAGCTGCTTCTGCCGGTCCTTGCCCGTGGCCACCGCTTTGCCTCCCGTAGTCAATCAACTGAGGTGGGCGAATCGTATCGGCCAAAGGCCGATGATTCGCAGCCCGGCGACCCGCACCGGTACCCTTCGGTTACATTCCCATTGGCTTTTTTGACGAGATCAGCTGAGGCAGATGCTCATCGCCGGCTTCCCCGCAGGGGCCTTCCAGACCAATTGTTACGTCATCGCGCCCGCGGAAGGCGAGGAGTGCGTGATCATAGACCCCGGTCAGGACGCTGTCGAGGGGGTCGACGAACTGCTGCGTGAGCATCGTCTCAAGCCGGTCGCGGTCCTGCTCACCCACGGCCACCTCGACCACGTCTGGTCGGTCGCCCCGGTGTGCGGCGCGCGCGGCGTGCCGGCCTGGATCCACCCCGACGACCGCCACCTGCTGAGCGACCCGGCGGCGGGCTGGTCTTCCACGAGTTCCTCCCTCTTCGGCGACCTCACCCTCAGCGAGCCCGACGACGTGCGCGAGCTGTCCGACGGCGCCACGCTGGAGCTCGCGGGCATGGAGCTGGTCGTCGACCACACGCCCGGCCATACCAGGGGGTCGGTGAGCTTCAGGGGAGACGCGGGCCGCGGCGTGATGTTCTCCGGTGACCTGCTGTTCGCCGGCTCCATCGGCCGCACCGACCTGCCGGGCGGCGACTATCCGACGATCCTGCGCAGCCTCGCCGCCAAGTGCCTGCCGCTGCCTGACGATACGGTCGTCCTGCCGGGCCACGGACCACAGACCACGATCGGCCGCGAGCGCGCCACCAACCCTTATCTCAAGGAGGCCGCGCCGCACGCCGGTCCCACAAGAGGAATCTGATGACCTTCCAAGCACCCAAAGGCACCTTCGACTGGCTGCCTCCCCGCTCCGAGCAGGTGCTCGCCGTCCGCGAGGCGCTCGTCGCCCCGGCCAGGCGCGCGGGATACGGCTACGTCGAGACGCCGGTCTTCGAAGACACCCAGCTGTTCGCCAGGGGAGTGGGCGAGTCGACCGACATCGTCTCCAAGGAGATGTACACCTTCCCCGACAAGAAGGGCCGTTCGCTGACGTTGCGCCCGGAGGGCACGGCGTCGGTGGTCCGCGCCGTGCTCCAGCACGGCCTGCACAACGGCCAGCTGCCGGTGAAGCTGTGGTACTCGGGCAGCCAGTTCCGCTACGAGCGCGCCCAGAAGGGCCGCTACCGCCACTTCTGGCAGGTCGGCGCGGAGGCGCTGGGCGCCGAGGACCCGGCGCTCGACGCCGAGCTGATCGTGCTCGCCGCCCGCGCCTTCGCCTCGCTGGGCCTGCGTCAGTTCACGCTGCTGCTCAACTCGCTCGGCGACAAGACCTGCCGCCCCGCCTACCGCGCCGCGCTGCAGGAGTTCCTGCGCGGGCTCGACCTGGACGAGGAGACGCGGGCCCGCATCGAGATCAACCCGCTGCGGGTGCTCGACGACAAGCGCCCCGAGGTGCAGGCCCAGCTCGGCGGCGCGCCGCTGGTCGTCGACCACCTGTGCGCCGCCTGCAAGGCCTACCACGAGGAGGTCCGCGCCCTGCTGAAGGCCTCCGGCGTCGCGTACGAGGACGACCCCAGGCTGGTGCGCGGGCTCGACTACTACACCCGCACCACGTTCGAGTTCGTCCACGGCGGGCTCGGCTCGCAATCGGCGATCGGCGGCGGCGGCCGCTACGACGGGCTCAGCGAGATGCTCGGCGGCCCGCCGCTGCCCAGCGTCGGCTGGGCGCTCGGCGTCGACCGCACGGTCCTGGCCATGGAGTCCGAGGGGCTGCTCGGCGATGCCACGCCCGGCGGCGTCCAGGTGTACGGTGTCGCGCTGGGCGACGACGCCCGCCGCCGGATGTTCCTGCTCGTGGCCGAGCTGCGCGAGGCCGGCGTCAGCGCCGACATGGCCTTCGGCGGCAAGGGGCTCAAGGGAGCGATGAAGGGCGCCGACCGCTCGGGGGCCCGTTACGCGCTGATCCTGGGCGAGCGTGACCTGGCGGCGCAAGCCGTGCAAGTGAAAGACCTGACCACCGCTGAGCAGACCGAGGTGCCGCTGGCCCGGGTCGTGGAAGTCTTGAAGGGGAAAGTGCAGTGATCCGCACGCATACGGCCGGGTCGCTCCGCAAGGAGCACGCCGGGCAGCAGGTGACGCTCGCCGGATGGGTGGCCCGCCGCCGTGACCACGGCGGGGTGGTCTTCATCGATCTGCGCGACGCCTCCGGCTCGGCGCAGGTGGTCTTCCGGGAGGAGGACCACGCCCACGACCTGCGCGCCGAATACTGCGTGAAGGTGGTCGGCCAGGTCCGCGTGCGCCCCGAGGGCAACGAGAACCCCGACCTGCCCACCGGCGAGGTCGAGGTGGTGGCCGACGCGGTCGAGGTGCTCAGCGAGTCCGCGCCGCTGCCGTTCCCCATCGAGGGCGGCACGGGCGTCTCCGAGGAGGCCCGGCTGAAGTACCGCTACCTCGACATCCGCCGCCCGCAGGTGGCCGAGGCGATGCGGGTGCGCTCCAAGGCGACCTACCTCGCCAACGAGGTGATGAACGAGCTCGGCTTCGTCTACGTCGAGACGCCGACGCTGACCCGCTCCACCCCCGAGGGCGCCCGCGACTTCCTGGTGCCGGTCCGGCTCCAGCCGGGCAGCTGGTACGCCCTGCCGCAGTCGCCGCAGCTGTTCAAGCAGCTGCTGCAGGTGGCCGGCCTGGAGCGCTACTACCAGCTCGCCAAGTGCTACCGCGACGAGGACCTGCGCGCCGACCGGCAGCCGGAGTTCACCCAGATCGACATCGAGATGTCCTTCGTCGACCAGGAGGACGTCATCGCGGTCGGCGAGAAGCTGATCGGCCGGCTGTGGCGCGAGATCCTCGGCTACGAGATCCCCCTGCCGCTGCCCCGCATGACCTACGCCGACGCGATGGCCCGCTACGGCTCCGACAAGCCCGACCTGCGCTTCGGCCAGGAGCTCGTCGACATGACCGACTACTTCTCCGGCACCTCCTTCCGCGTCTTCCAGGCCGAGTACGTCGGCGCGGTGGTCATGCCGGGCGGCGCCTCCCAGACCCGCAAGGAGCTCGACGGCTGGCAGGAGTGGGCGCGCAGCCGCGGGGCCAAGGGCCTGGCCTACGTGCTCGTCCAGGAAGACGGCACGCTCGGCGGCCCGGTCGCCAAGAACCTGTCCGAGCAGGAGATCTCCGGCCTGGCGGGCAAGGTCGGCGCCGCGCCCGGCGACGCGGTGTTCTTCGCCGCGGGCGCCCGCGGCGCGGCCCGCGACCTGCTCGGCGCCGCCCGCCTGGAGATCGGCCGCCGCTGCGGGCTCATCGACGAGTCGCTCTGGTCGTTCCTGTGGGTCGTGGACGCGCCCATGTTCGAGGAGGACGGCGAGGGCGGCTGGACCGCCGTGCACCACCCGTTCACCGGCCCCAAGCCGGAGTGGTCCGACAACTTCCAGGACCATCCGGGCGAGGCGCTCGCCTACGCCTACGACATGGTCTGCAACGGCATGGAGATCGGCGGCGGCTCGATCCGCATCCACCGCGCCGAGATGCAGCAGCGCGTCTTCGACGTGCTCGGCATCTCCAAGGAGGAGGCGGAGAGCAAGTTCGGCTTCCTGCTGGAGGCGTTCAAGTACGGCCCGCCGCCGCACGGCGGCATCGCCTACGGCTGGGACCGCATCTGCATGCTGCTGTCGGACGGCGAGTCGATCCGCGACGTGATCGCGTTCCCGAAGACGGCCTCCGGCTTCGACCCGCTCACTGGCGCGCCCACGCCCATCACGGCAGGCCAGCGCAAGGAGGCGGGCGTCGACGCCCGGCCCAAGGCCGACGCCTGACATGCGAAACGGCAGGCGCCCACCGCGGCGCCTGCCGTATCTTTCGCGGCTCCTCTTAGGAGAGCTTGACCTTCTTGATGATGATCGGCGTCTTGGGCGCCGTGGAGCCGCCGTCTCCGGTGATGTCGTCGTCGTTGACGATCACGCCGTCCTTGGCCACCTTGTCGATGATCTCCAGGCCGGAGGTCACCATGCCGAGCACCGAGTAGACCGGGTCGATCTGGGTGTTCTCGTCCGACAGCGAGATGGCGAACTGGCTGCTGTTCTGGCCCGCCGCGTCGGCCGGCTGCGTCAGGAACACCACGCCCCTGCCGTACGGGATCGCGCCCGCGGCCTCGTCGAGGAACGTGTAGCCCGCCGTGCCCTGGCCGTCGGTCGGGTTCTCGCCGTCGGCCTTGGCCTTCGGGTCGCCGCACTGCAGCAGGTAGAGCCCCGACACCTCGGGCGTCACCAGCCGGTGACACTTGGTGTTGTCGTAGAAGCCCTTCTTGGCCAGGAACGCCATCGAGTTCACCGAGCAGGGCGTGAGCTGCGGGTCGACCTCGATGACGATGTCACCGTGGTTGGTCGTGACCGTCATCTTCGACAGCTTCAGGTTCGGCTTCTTGCCCGGCATGCCCACGTACTTCATCGGCACGTCCGAGGTGTCCCGCTTGTATTGGCAGGTCACCGGGCCGGTCTTGGTCGGCGTCGGGAGCGCCGTGATGGGCTCCTCCGTGGGACTGGCGGACGCCGAGGACTCGGCCGCCGCCGGCGTGCCTGGCGCGTTGTTGTTGACCAGGGTCGTCACGGCGAAGATGCCACCGGCCACCACAGCGACGGCCACGCCCGCGCCGATGAAGGTGTTGCGCCTCGCCTTGGACGACTGCTCGGCGGCGCGTTGCCGCTGCCGCTCCTTGTGCTGACGCGCCAATTCGCTCTGGCGGTCGTCGTCGTCGCCGCTCACCGGTATGTCCTCCATCTTTGCCTACACATGACCAAACAACTTGGGGAATGCTACCGGCCCTAGATATGTGCTGGACGTAAGTGACCCGAAGCCACCTGTGTGGCCGGAAGGGTGGGAACCATATCGATCCGGGATTCGTAGTTGAAAACGAAACTAAGGAGCCCCGGATGTTCGATCAGGTTCTCGGCCTGCCCGCACACCCTCTCGTGGTGCACTTCGCGGTGGTGCTGACGCCCATGCTCGTGGCGGTCGCCGTAGCCTACGCCCTCGTGCCCCGCTGGCGGGCCGCGACGGCGTGGGCGGTGACGCTGCTCTCGATCGCCGCCCCCGTGGCTGTCTTCGCCGCCTGGCAGAGCGGGCAGAGCCTCAAGGCCGCCCGCTTCGCCACCGCCGGGGGCGAGCTCGGCCAGCGGATCAGCGCCCACGAGGCGCACGCCGTCCCCCTGCTGCTGTCGGCCGCGGGTCTCGGTTCGGTGTCGCTCGTCCTGGTCTACGCCTCCCGCGGCGACCGGTTCGGCAGGCCCGGCACGGCGGTGCTGTCCGGCCTGACCGTGGTGCTGGCCGCGGTGACGGCGTACTACGTCTTCCTGGCGGGGGACTCGGGCGCGAGAGCCGTGTGGGAGCTGTAACCTCGCGGATGTGGAGAGCTTGTTCGATTCGGCGGCCGAGGAGGCCACACCTCAGCCCCTGGCCGTGCGCATGCGTCCCCGCAGCCTCGACGAGGTGATCGGCCAGCGCCACCTGCTCGGCCCCGGCACGCCGCTGCGCCGGCTGGTCGAGAGCGAGGCGCCGATGTCGCTGTTCCTGTGGGGGCCGCCGGGCACCGGCAAGACCACCCTCGCCTACGTCGTGTCCAACGTCACCAAGCGCCGCTTCGTGGAGATCTCCGCCGTCTCCGCCGGCGTCAAGGACGTCCGCGCCGCCATCGACGCCGCCCGCCGCGAGCTCGGCATGAGCGGCCGCCAGACCGTGCTCTTCGTCGACGAGGTGCACCGCTTCAACAAGGCCCAGCAGGACGCCCTGCTGCCCGCCGTCGAGAACCGCTGGGTCACCTTCATCGGCGCCACCACCGAGAACCCGTTCTTCTCCGTCATCTCACCGCTGCTGTCGCGCTCGCTGCTGCTCACCCTCGAATCGCTCGGCGACGACGACGTCCGCGCGGTGCTGGAACGGGCGGTGTCCGACGAGCGCGGGCTCGGCGGACGCGCCACACTCGCCCCGGAGGCCCTGGACCAGCTCGTCCGCCTCGCCGGCGGCGACGCCCGCAGATCGCTGACCTACCTCGAAGCGGCGGCCCTGCTGTCCGACGACATCACGATCGAGGTGGTGGAGAAGGCCGTCGACAAGGCGGCCGTCCGCTACGACCGGCAGGGCGACCAGCACTACGACGTCATCAGCGCGTTCATCAAGTCGATGCGCGGCTCCGACGCCGACGCCGCGCTCCACTACCTGGCCCGCATGATCGAGGCGGGGGAGGACCCGCGCTTCATCGCCCGCCGCATCGTCATCTTCGCCTCCGAGGACGTCGGCATGGCCGACCCCGCCTGCCTGCAGACCGCGGTCGCCGCCGCCCAGGCGGTGCAGCTCATCGGCCTGCCCGAAGGCCAGATCAACCTCGCCCACGCGGTCATCCACTGCGCGCTGGCCCCCAAGTCCAACGCCGTGGTGAAGGCCATCGGCGCCGCCGTCGGCGACGTCCGGCGCGGCCTCATCGGCCAGGTGCCCGGCCACCTGCGCGACGCCCACTACCCCGGCGCGGCCAAGCTCGGCCACGGCGAGGCCTACAAGTACCCCCACGACTTCGAGCACGGCCTCGTCCGCCAGTACTACGCGCCCGAGCAGATCCGCGACCGGCGCTACTACGAGCCCACCCGCCACGGCGCCGAGGCGCCGGTCGCCGAACGCTGGGCGCGCATCCGCGACTTCCTGCGCGGATCCCCATGACCGCGCCGCCTCTGGGCCATGCCGTTCATGGGCATGGGGGTCGCTGAGGCACGCCGCCATGCCGTTCATGGGCATGGGGGTCGCCGGGGCACGCCGTCCATGAGCTCGGGGGTCGCGGGGGATGACCGACCACGACGTTCCCAGGGATGCCCGGGAATGACCTACCACGACGTCCATGAACTCGGGGATGCCGGGGCATGACCGACCACGATATTCCCGACCTCATGGACACCCGGTAATGACCGACCACCGCGCAGCCTTCGACGCGTCCATCACCTTCGGCAACGGCGGCGATCTGACCGTCCACGACTTCCGCGTCGACGTGCCCTCGCCCGGAGTCACCGAGGACGAGATCGCCGCCCTGTTCGTGGCCTCACTCGGGCTGTTGATGACCGACGCGGTCGAGCTCTCCAACGTGCGTGTCTTCCCCGAGCCGCACAAAGGCACCCGAGGCGGCCCCAGCGACCGCACCGCCCCCGCGGCCTTCCACGGCCGCATCCTCCCTCTCGACACGCCCGCCACCCGCCTGGAACTCCCTGCCGGCGTAGCCGCTCCAGCGGCGCTCACGGGTACCGCAGCCGGCGTAGTCGGTCCTGCCGCAGCCTGCGGGGAGGGTTCGACTGATGTCGAGCGCGTCGCAGTCCGTGGGGAGGCTGCGGTCGGCCCGCTTGGGCCGGCCACAGGCCGAGGGGAGGCTGCGGCGGGTGTGGTCGGGCTTGCCGCAGTCTGCGGGGAGCGTTCGGCTGGTGTCGAGCACGCTGCGGTCCGTGAGGAGGTCGCGGTCGGCATGCTCGGGCCGGTCGCAGGCCGAGGAGAGGCCGCGGCGGGTGTGGCCGGGCCCGCCGCGGCCTGCGGGGAGACCGGAGCTGGTGGGTTTGGATCTGCCGTAGTCGGCGGGGAGGGCTCGGGTGGTGTCGAGCGCGCTGCAGCTCCTGCGGAGCCCTCGGCGGGGTCGGTCACGGGCCGAGGGGAGGCTTCTGCTGGTGAGGGGGAGGCTGCCGGAATCGGCCCGGAGACGGTGGTTGGTGGCGATGGGCCGTCAGTGACCCGCGAGGAGGCTATTGACGTTCTTGCACGTACGGTCGAGCTTCCCGCGGTGGTGGTGCGTGCCTCCGGGGCGGGCTGGGAGACGATCGGCGTCGGTGCTCTGGCGCCCTTCGCCGTCCTCGGTCACGCGGTCCTCCTGCAGACCCAGGCCGGCGAGTGTCTGAGCGAGGCAGCCGCTCGCTGGCTCGTCTCACAGGCTGTCGCTCTGGTCGCCACCGATGCGCGCACGCTCGGCGAATCGCGGAGCCTCCTCCTGGAGGCAGGCATACCCGTCGCCGAGTCCCTCACCGGCCTGGAAGCGCTGCCGCCCACGGGCGCCTACTTCACCGCCGTCCCGCCTCACGCCGCGTCGGGCGCCACCCCGGCCCGCGCGTACGCCCGTGTCCCGTAGTGGTCCCTCCCGTCGCGATACCACCCGCGAAGGCCGCCACGGGGTCCTGCACCGGCCTCGGCCGCCAAGGGCGCGTCCTCGCCCGCGATCTTCAGCCGGAAGTCTGGCCGGGCGACGATGGTGTCCTGCTCTGGGAGGGGGCAGCCCGCGTACCGGGCTGGGTCTCGGAGGCATCCGCACTCGTACGGGCCGTGTTGCGAAGGCATGCGTACTCGTACGGATCCCGTACGGGAATTCATCAGCACACTCGGACGGGACCCCAGCCACCGCACCCGCACGGCGAGGAGGCCCGTTTCCCGTACCGGAGGCGGGCCGCCGGGGCGGGATGACCGAGGTCAGGACCGGAACGGGCCTGGCACGGCACGTGATCAAGGACTCGGTCATCGCCGACCTCGTCCGCCGGACACGATAGGGTCTTGACGTTCCGGCCCAGCGTACGAGGGAGATGCGCGGATGCTTACCGCTGGAGAGGTCGCCGGGCTGATCGCGGCCACGGGATGGGTGGTCCTGGTCTGCGTTCTCACGATGGCGCTCCTCAAGCTCGCCAGGCTGCTCACCGAGACGACCAAGGCGGTCTCCGAGCTGAACGCCCGCCTGACGCCGCTGCTCGACGACATGAGCCTCACGGTCAACGAGACGAACCGGCAGCTCGTCGCCGTCGAGTCCATCGCCAGGGACGTCAAGCAGGTGACCGGCCACGCCGCCAGGCTCAGCGCCGTCACCCAGACCGTCTTCACCGGTCCGCTGATCAAGGTGTCGTCCCTCAGCTACGGCGTGCGCCGGGCCATCGAGGCCCGCAAGCCGCGCAGGACGGGGCGGCGGCGATGATCAGGCGGCTGTTCTACCTGTCGCTCGGCGCGTTCCTCTCCCTGTGGGTGATGCGCAAGCTGCAGGCGCTCCACCCCAACCACGTCGCCCGCAGGACCGCCCACGGTGCCGCGGGCATGCTCGAACAGGTGAGAGACTTTACTTCTGACGCGCTCGGCGAGGCCGCCGGCCGCGAAATCGAGTTGCGGGCCCGTTTCGGCCTCGACAACCCTGAACACAACGACTAACGCAAAGGACGGCCGCCATGGAGTCGGCAGAGATCGCCCGCCGCTTCCTGCGCTTCTTCGAGGAGCGTGGGCACAAAGTAGTGCCCTCGGCCAGCCTGATCGCTGAGGACCCGACGCTCCTCCTGGTTCCCGCCGGTATGGTGCCCTTCAAGCCGTACTTCCTGGGGCAGCGCAAGCCTCCGGCGTCCCGGCTGGCCACCGCGCAGAAATGCGTGCGCACCCCCGACATCGACGAGGTCGGCAGGACGACCCGCCACGCCACGTTCTTCCAGATGCTCGGCAACTTCTCCATCGGTGACTACTTCAAGGCCGAGGTGATCCCGTACGCCTGGGAGCTGCTCACCAAGCCCGAGTCCGAAGGCGGCTTCGGCTTCCCCGAGGACCGGCTGTGGGCGACGGTCTACCAGGACGACGACGAGGCGTTCGAGATCTGGCACAAGACGGTCGGCCTGCCCGCCGACCGCATCCAGCGGCGCGGCCTGGCCGACAACTACTGGCACATGGGCGTGCCCGGCCCCGGCGGCCCCTGCTCGGAGATCTACTACGACCGCGGCCCCGAGTACGGGCGCGAGGGCGGCCCCGTTGCCGACGAGGACCGCTACCTCGAGGTGTGGAACCTCGTGTTCATGCAGTACCAGCTCAGCGAGGTCCGCTCCAAGGTCGACTTCGACGTGGCCGGCGAGCTGCCCAGCAAGAACATCGACACCGGCATGGGCCTGGAGCGCATGGCGGCGATCCTGCAGGGCGTCGACAACATCTACGAGATCGACACCACCTACAAGATCCTCGACAAGGCGGCGGAGCTGACCGGCACCGCCTACGGCCGTGACCCGCGCACCGACGTGAGCCTGCGGGTCATCGCCGATCACGTGCGCGCCGGCACCATGCTGGTGGCCGACGGCGTCATGCCCGGCAACGAGGGCCGCGGCTACGTCCTGCGCCGCCTGCTCCGCCGCACCGTGCGCAACCTGCGCCTGCTCGGCTCCGGCGACCGGCGGCTCATGCACACCCTGACCGACGTGGCGATCAACGTCATGGGGGAGCAGTACGACGAGCTCAAGACCGACGCGCCGCAGATCCACGCGGTCATCGACGCCGAGGAGGCGTCGTTCCTCGGCACGCTCCGCACCGGCACCGCGATCTTCGACGTGGCCGTCGAGGAGACCAAGCGCAAGAAGGCGGCCACGCTCTCCGGCGAGCAGGCCTTCCAGCTCCACGACACCTACGGCTTCCCGATCGACCTCACCCTTGAGATGGCGGCCGAGCAGGGGCTCAAGGTCGACGAAGAGGGCTTCCGCCGCCTGATGAAGGAGCAGCGCGAGCGCGCCAAGGCCGACGCGGCGGCGAAGAAGATCGGCAACGCCGACGTCTCCATCTTCGGCCGGCTCCTGGAGGAGGCGGGCAAGGTCGAGTTCCTAGGCTACGACGAGACCGCGGCCGACACCACGATCGTCGGCATCCTCGTCGACGGCGCGTCGGTGCCGGCGGCGGGCGCGGGCACCGAGGTCGAGGTCGTGCTCGGCCGCACCCCGTTCTACGCCGAGGGCGGCGGCCAGCTCGCCGACCAGGGCGTCATCCGCACCGGCGGCGCCGAGGTCGAGATCCTCGACGTGCAGTCGCCGATCGGGGGCCTCGTCGTCCACCGCGGCAGGATCCGCAGCGGCGAGCTCAAGACCGGCGACGAGGCGCACGCCGAGATCGACCTGGAGCGGCGGCGGGCGATCTCGCGCAGCCACAGCGCCACCCACATGGTCCACCGCGGCTTTAAGAACGCGCTCGGCGAGACGGCGGCCCAGGCGGGCTCCGAGAACTCGCCCGGCCGCTTCCGCTTCGACTTCACCGCCGCGGGCGCGGTCCCGCAGAGCGTGCTGCGCGACGTCGAGGACGAGGTCAACGCCGTCCTCGTCAACGACCTCAAGGTCAACGCCTTCTACACCTCGCAGGCCGAGGCCAGGGCGATGGGCGCGCTGGCGATGTTCGGCGAGAAGTACGGCGACGAGGTCCGCGTGGTCGAGATCGGCGACTACTCCCGCGAGCTCTGCGGCGGCACCCACGTCCACAGCTCCGGCCAGCTCGGCCTGGTCAAGGTGCTGGCCGAGCAGTCGGTGGGCGCGGGCGTGCGCCGCGTCGAGGCGCTGGTCGGCATCGACGCCTTCCGCTACCTGGCGCGGGAGAGCGTGCTGGTCTCGCAGCTCACCGAACAGCTCAAGGCACGCCGCGAGGAGCTGCCCGAGCGCGTCGAGGGCATCGTCACCCGGCTCCGCGCGGCGGAGAAGGAGCTGGAGAAGGTCCGCTCCGCCCAGGTGCTGCAGGTAGCCGGCGAACTCGCGGGCAAGGCCACCGACCTGCACGGAGTGTCCGTCGTGACACACCGCGCGCCTGATGGCACGAACGCCGACGATCTGCGTAAGCTCGCGCTGGACGTACGCGGCAGGTTCCCGTCCGACCGGCCGGCGGTGATCGTTGTCGCCGGCGTCCCCTCCGACCGGCCCGTGGTGGTCGCCGCGGTCAACGAGGCGGGACGCGAGCGCGGGCTCAAGGCCGGACGACTGGTCGGCGTCGCCGCCAAGGCGCTTGGAGGTGGCGGTGGCGGCAAGGACGACGTCGCACAGGGCGGCGGCAGCCGTCCCGAGGCGATCGGCGACGCGCTGCGGCTCGTCGAACAGGCCATCACGGAGCAGCTCGGCTGACATGAGGTTCGGCACACGGCTCGGCGTCGACGTCGGGTCGGTTCGCATCGGCGTGGCGCGCAGCGACCCATCGGGGATGCTCGCCACGCCGGTGGAGACCGTCAAGCGCGGCAAGGGCGACCTCGACCGCATCGCCGCGATCGCCGCCGAGCACGAGGCGATCGAAGTGGTGGTGGGGCTGCCCACGTCGCTGTCGGGGCGTCAGGGCGCCGCCGCGGCGCTCGCCCGTGAGTTCGCGGGCCTGCTCGCGGCCCGGCTGGCCCCGACGCCGGTCCGGCTCTTCGACGAGCGGCTCACCACGGTCGCCGCGCAGCACGGGCTGCGCGCCAGTGGCGTGCGGGCCAAGAAGCAGCGCGGAGTCATCGACCAGGCGGCGGCGGTGGTGCTGCTGCAGGACGCCCTCGACTCCGAACGCGCCACCGACAGGCCACCGGGCCACCCCGTCACCCCGCCCGGCGACCCCGCCTCATGACGGGCCGCCGGCCACCCCCGCACATCTCACCCACCCATCCGCGCGCCTTCGCGCTCCGGCCTGCCCGGACGGCTTCCCGCGCGCCGGTTCCGCGCGAGGTCCCCGCTGGTCGCGCGGTGGTACGGAAGAGGGCGCGCGCAGATGCTTCGTCCGATTCGCCCGGAAACACAGGCGGTTGTGAACGGGTTCGTGTGTGTGCCGTTTTCGGGGGAAGACTCGCATTTGTGAGCAGGACGCCCCTGCCGTTGAAGATCGCTAAAGTGGGCGGGCACGCTCATGCCGGAACGGACGTCTCGTACCGGCGTGTACCCGTCACTCTGGGTGAACCGTCCGCTCGCACGCCAGGCGGCGGACACACAGCCGAGGGTTCGGGCAGCAGGTTTGGTAGCCAACCTCAGGTGCATAGAATCACCCAATTCACCCGCAAAGAGAGCGAGTTCGTGAGATACCGGAAAGAGCCGAACGAGAGACTCGGGACGAACTCATGCTCACCGGGCCAGTAACCGCAGTTCGGGAGGACGTCGCACCATCCAGGCGACCCTTCCGAGCCGGGACACACGCGCTCTTTCCATCCTCTAGCATGGCTACCCACAGTGACCTCGGCCGGTCGTCAGGGCGTGACCGGCGCATCCCCCTCATCCGCTCGGTGACCCCCCGCCGCCAGGCGCTCCCAATCGGCGCCGGGCCAGCAGTACCGGGAGATTGGCCAGCTCACCTATGAACGATCTCGACGACATGGACTTCCTGCTCGGTTCGGATGACGACGACGGCCGTGGCAGGCGCCGGGGCCGGGGCCGCAACGGCCGGCGGGGCAGCAGGCGGCGGCGCCGCCGCAACCGGGGCGGCTTCCTCGCCCCGCTGCTCGCCTTCATCATCCTGGCCGGCATCATCGGCGGCGGCGGCTACTACGGCTACCGATGGGTCAGCGACGCGCTGGTGCCCGACGACTACACCGGCCAGGGCACGGGCGAGGTCGTCATCGAGATCAAGGACGGCCAGAGCGCCTCCGAGGTGGCGCAGGAGCTGCAGCGGCAGGGTGTCGTCGCCAGCGCCAGGGCCTTCACCAACGCCATCGACAGCGCGGGCAAGAGCTCCTCCCTGCAGCCCGGCACGTACAAGCTGCGCAAGCAGATGGCCGCGGCCGAGGCGGTCAAGCTGCTCGACCCGGGCAACCTGATCGTGGCCAAGGCGACGATCAAGGAAGGCCTGCGGCTGTCCGACACCTTCAAGCAGCTCGCCGAGAAGACCGGCAAGAAGCCGAAGGATTTCGAGAACGCGGCCAAGAGCGCCGAGGATCTCGGCCTGCCCTCGTACGCCAAGGGCAAGCTGGAGGGCTACGTCTTCCCGGCCACGTACGACTTCCAGCCGAAAGCCACCCCGGCCGAGATGCTCGCGCAGATGATCGAGCGGTTCAACCAGACGGCCGAGAAGTTCGAGCTGGAGTCCAGCGCCAAGAAGATGGGCTACACGCCGCACGAGATGATCACCATCGCCAGCATCATCCAGGCGGAGGCGGGCCGTCACGAGGACATGCCGAAGATCGCGCGGGTCATCTACAACCGGATGAACCACGAGCCGGAGATGACGCTGTCGATGGACAGCACGGTCATGTACGCCTGGCGCCGCTACCGCACCAGGGCGACGCACGCCGAGCTGGAGATCAAGTCTCCGTACAACACGTACAAGAACCTCGGCCTGCCGCCCGGCCCGATCGCCAACCCCGGTGACCACGCCATCGAGGCGGCGCTCAACCCCGCCAAGGGGCCGTGGCTGTTCTTCGCCGCCACCGACCCGAAGAGCAACGTCACCAAGTTCGCCACCACCGACGCGGAGTTCCAGGCGCTCCTCGCGGAGCTGGAGCGGAACTCGTCCGGCGGCTGACCCGTATGATGGCGGACCGAAAGGGGGGTGCATGCGAGCTGCCGTGATGGGCTCGCCGATCGCCCACTCGCTCTCGCCGCACCTGCACCGGGCCGCCTACCGTGAGATGGGGCTGTCCGGCTGGAGCTACGACGCGTTCGAGTGCGACGAGGCGGCGCTGCCTGGCCTGCTGCGCGAGCTGCGCCCGGTGCGCGGCGGAGGGCCGGAGGAGCCGGGCACGTGGGCCGGGCTGTCGTTGACCATGCCGCTCAAGCGCGCCGTGCTGCCGCTGCTCGACACCGTGTCCGAGGTGGCGCTGGAGGTCGGCGGGGCCAACACCGTGGTCTTCGCCGGCGGCGCCGCCCACGGCCACAACACCGACGTCCACGGCATCGAGCAGGCCCTGGCCGAGGCGGGCGTGCCCGCGCCGCGCTCGGCGACCGTGCTGGGCGGCGGCGCCACCGCCTGCTCGACCCTGGCCGCGCTGCGCGACCTGGGTCTGCACGAGGCCACGCTGGTGGTCCGCGACCCGGCACGGGCGGGCGAGACGGCGGGCGCGGCCGAGCGGCTCGGGATGGCGCTGGCCGTCCAGACGTTCGACAAGCTCGACACGGTCCTCGGGGTCGACCTGGTGGTCTCCACCCTGCCGGGCGGCGCCGCCGACGCGCACGCCGACCGGCTGGCCGGGGTGCCCGCGCTGTTCGACGTGGTCTACTCTCCCTGGCCGACCCGGGCGGCGGCGGCCGTCGAGGCGGCGGGCGGCATCGTGATCGGCGGTTTCCCGATGCTGCTCCACCAGGCGGTGCGCCAGGTGGAGCTGATGACGGGCCGCGCCGACGTCCCGGTGGCGGCGATGCGAGCGGCCGGCGAGGCCGAGATCCTCAGACGGGCCAGTCGAACGGGTTGACCACGGTCACGCCGAGTCCGTCGAAATCCTTGACGTTGCGGGTGACCACACTCCATCCGTGCACCTTCGCCGTGGCGGCGATGAGCGCGTCGGCCGTGGCGAGAGGGCGTTCGGAGCGCAGGCGTCCCCAGGCTTCGGCGATGCCCGGAGAGATGGGCACGATCCGGTCCTGGAACGACGCGTAGAGGGTGGCGAGCCAGCGCTCGAGAACCATGGCCTGCTGGGGGTCGCTTCTCCTCCGCAGCTCGATGCCCCAGCGGATCTCGCCGATGGACAGCGCGCTCAGGTAGAGCGTGGGCCCCAGGGAAGAGCTCACCCACTCCTTGACGGGCGGGCTGCCGTTGCGCTTCCTTACCTCGGAGATGACGTTGGTGTCGAGGAGGTAGCCGACGCTCACCAGCCCAGGTCCACTTCTCGGGGAAGTTCCTTACTACGCGGGAACTCCAGATTGTCGTCCCAGTCGGGCGCGTTGAGCAGGAATTCCTTGAAGTCCGGCTGCTCGCCCCTGAACCGGCGGTACTCATCCATGCCGATGATCACCGCCACGTCCTGCCCGTGACGGGTGACGATCTGCGGTCCCTCGTCGTGCGCCTTCCTGACGACCTCGCTGAAGCGCTGCTTGGCCTCCTGAAGCTGCCAAACGCCCATGAAACCCCCCTTCTGTCCAGACTGGACAGAAGTTTACCAGGGAGGCCGCCGCTCACCGGGGAAGATTCGAGGTCGCGCCGGTGTTGTGGTAGCGTAGCTCTCTGATCGGTCCGGCATGCCATTGCTGGACGCGCAAGCGGAGGTCTCCCTCCCACCCGAGCGGCCGAAAGGTGGCCGGGTCAAGGATCACGCCGGACTACTCCGGGGAGCTTGAAGGCCACGATGCCGAAGAGCTCAGTGGCCCCGCATGCGCGACGTGCGGGGCTTTTCGCGTTTTCGCGGGAGCTCCCGGCACGACGAGCACGTAGGGATCGCAAACCTAGGAGGCCCCATCAGCACTGAGCCCCGCATCAACGAGCGTATCCGAGTTCCCGAGGTGCGCCTCGTGGGCCCGAACGGCGAGCAGGTGGGCATCGTGTCCATCCACGACGCACTCAAGCTCGCCCAGGAAGCCGACCTTGACCTCGTCGAGGTCGCGGCGACGGCTCGACCGCCCGTGTGCAAGCTCATGGACTACGGAAAGTTCAAGTACGAGTCCGCGATGAAGGCGCGCGAGGCGCGCAAGAATCAGGCGCACACGATCATCAAGGAGATCAAGCTCCGGCCGAAGATCGACCCGCACGACTACGAGACCAAGAAGGGTCACGTCGTCCGGTTCCTCAAGGCGGGAGACAAGGTCAAAGTCACGATCATGTTCAGGGGCCGCGAGCAGTCCCGGCCCGAGCTGGGATTCAGGCTTCTGCAGCGGCTCGCGCAGGACGTCCAGGAGCTCGGCTTCGTGGAGTCCCAGCCCAAGCAGGACGGCCGCAACATGATCATGGTGATCGGTCCGCACAAGAAGAAGGCCGAGGCCAAGGCCGAGAAGGCCGCCGCGAAGGCCCAGCATGGCAGCGAGGAGCCCTCCAAGCAGGAGGCGTGACCCGCGGCTCGGGTTAGCCTTACTGGCGCACCCCCGAGCAGCCAGACGAAGACGCCGAAGACCGGGCCGGCTCCGCCGCCGGCCCGGCCAGCGGCACGACCGAATTGAGGAGAGACGGCGAGATGCCGAAGATGAAGACGCACAGCGGTGCGAAGAAGCGGTTCCGGCTTACCGGCACCGGCAAGGTGAAGCGCCGCCGCGCCAACCGCGCTCACTACAACGAGTGGAAGTCGTCTAAGCTGACGCGCCGTCTCAAGAACGAGGTCGTCCTTTCCGAGGCCGACACCAAGAAGATCAAGAAGCTGCTCGGCAAGTAGCGCGAACCCCCGGGGAGAATAAAATGGCACGCGTGAAGCGGGCGCTCAACGCCAAGAAGAAGCGCAAGGTCGTTCTCGAGCGGGCAACCGGTTACCGTGGCCAGCGGTCGCGGCTCTACCGCAAGGCCAAGGAGCAGATGCTCCACTCGATGACGTACGCCTATCGGGACCGCAAGGACCGCAAGGGCGCCTTCCGCCGTCTGTGGATCCAGCGGATCAACGCCGCGGCTCGTCAGAACGGCATCACCTACAACCGCCTCATCCAGGGCCTGCGCCTGGCCAACATCGAGGTGGACCGCAAGATCCTCGCCGATCTCGCGGTGAACGACAGCCAGACCTTCGCCACGCTCGTCGAGGCCGCCAAGAAGGCGCTGCCCGCGAACGTGAACGCGCCGGCCGCGGGCTGACCCGAATTCTGCGGGAAGGGCTCACCCGAGTGGTGGGCCCTTTTCCATGCACGCACCCAACAGGAGTGAGATGGCCGGAGCCGAGCTGACCAACGTCCGGTCGCCGCGGGTCAAGGCGGCTCGCAGGCTCACCAAACGCGCCTTCCGGGACCAGGACCGCAAGTTCCTGGCCGAGGGCCCGCAGGCGGTGCGCGAGGCGCTCAAGCTGGACGGGATCACGCTGGAGCTGTTCACCACCGCCGAGGCCGAGGCGCGCCATCCCGAGCTGGTCGGCACGGCCGCCGACCAGGGCGTCCCGGTCCACCGGGCCAGCGGCGAAGTCATGGCCGAGCTGTCGCAGACCGTCACCCCGCAGGGCCTGGTCGCCGTCTGCCGGCCGGTGCACGTGCCGCTCGACGACGCCCTGCCCGAGGCCGCCCGCCTGGTGGCGGTGCTCGCGCACGTGCGCGACCCGGGCAACGCCGGCACCGTCATGCGCGCCGCCGACGCCGCGGGCGCGGACGCGGTGCTCTTCACCGATGCCAGCGTGGATCCGTACAACGGCAAGTGCGTGCGCGCCAGCGCGGGTAGCCTGTTCCACGTGCCCGTGGCCGTCGGCGCCCCGGTCGCGCAGGCCGTGCGCCGGCTGAAGGAGCGTGGGCTGCGCGTGCTCGCGGCGGACGGCGCGGGCCGCCACACGCTCGACGACGTCGACCTGTCGGGGCCCACCGCGTGGATCTTCGGCAACGAGGCGTGGGGCCTTCCCGAAGAGGTGCTCGGGGTGGCCGACGATGTGGTGCGCGTGCCCATCTACGGACAGGCCGAGAGCCTCAATCTGGCCACCGCCGCGGCGGTGTGCCTTTACTCCTCCGCCAGGGCTCAGCGAGTGCCCTAGGCGGCGGGAAACCCGCTATTGTCGGCCTTGGAGGCGGAGGAGGCGAGGTCGTGCACGGCGCAGACACCGATGGGCGGCTGGTTGCCGCCGCGTGCACGATAGCGATCGACGATCTCCCTGACGGGCTCGTCGTCGCCGACCGGTTCGGCCGCGTGCTCGCGGTCAACCGCGCCGCCGCCCGGCTCACCGGCGTCACGCCCGAACGCGCCGTCGGCCGCGACATGAACGAGGTGTTCCCGTTCCGCGACAACGACGGCCGCGACTGGTGGAAGGCGCTCGATCCCGAGGGCGGCCTGCGCACCCGCAGCCGCGTCCCGGAGAAGCCCCTCCACCTGCCCGGCCGCCAGGAGCTGTACGTGACCGCGCGGTTCGTCCGTGAGCCGGAGCGGTGCGGCGACGTCGAGCGGGTGGCGATCACGCTGCGCGACGGCGGCGCCCGGGCCCGGCTGGAGCGCAGCCGCGCCGACCTGGTCTCCACGGTCGCCCACGAGCTGCGCTCGCCGCTGACCAGCGTCAAGGGGTTCACCGCGACGCTGCTCGCCAAGTGGGGCCGCTTCACCGAAGAGCAGAAGCTCGTCATGCTCGAGACCGTCAACAACGACGCGGACCGCGTCACCCGGCTCATCACCGAGCTGCTCGACGTCTCCCGCATCGAGTCCGGCCGGCTGGAGCTGCGCCGCCAGGTCGTCGACATCCCCGCCAGGGCCCGACGGGTCGTCGCCGGGCGGGTCGCGGCGGGCGAGCAGGAGGACCGCTTCCGCCTCATCACGGGTGACGATCTTCCCGAAATGTGGCTTGACCAGGACAAGGTTGACCAGATCCTGGCTAACCTGGTGGAAAACGCGGTGCGTCACGGTCGAGGCACCGTGACCATCGAGATCGAGTCCGTCGGGTGGGGAGTGGCCGTGTCGGTGCGCGATCAGGGCGAGGGCGTCAGGCCCGAGGTGGCCCCGCGCGTATTCAGGCAGTTCTGGCGCGGCAACAGCCGCAAGCGTGGCGGCACCGGCCTCGGCCTGTTCATCGTCAAGGGGCTGGTGGAGGCCCACGGCGGCACCATCACCGTGCAGCAGGCGCCCGAGGGCGGGGCGGAGTTCCGATTTACCGTGCCCACCGGCACGCCCGACTTCGCGTGACACCGGGACCGGTGGGCCACCACTAGACTTTTCCCGCTCAAGCCCTGGATACGGAGCTCACTCTTGTCTGACTACGACCCGGTCGAGGTCACCCCGCTGCACGCCGACGAGGTGTCCCGGATGGAGGCCGACGCCATCGCGGCGATCAAGGCGGCCGGCAGCCTCGACGCACTCAAGCAGGCCAGGCTGGCGCACTCCGGCGACCGCTCGCCTCTCGCCCTGGCCAACCGCGAGATCGGCGCCCTGCCGCCCGCCGCCCGTGCCGAGGCGGGCAAGCGGGTCGGCACCGCCCGCAGAGCCGTCGCCGAGGCGCTGGCCGCCCGGCAGGCCGAGCTGGAGGCCGAGCGCGACGCCCGGGTGCTCGTCGAGGAGACCGTCGACGTCACCCTGCCGTGGGACCGCCGCCCGCGCGGCGCCCGCCACCCGCTGACCACGCTGCAGGAGCGCATCGCCGACACGTTCGTCGCGATGGGCTACGAGGTGGCCGAAGGCCCCGAGCTCGAAGGCGAGTGGTTCAACTTCGAGGCGCTCAACATCGCCAAGGACCACCCGGCCCGCTCCGAGCACGACACGTTCTTCGTCGGCTCCACCGACTCGGGCATGGTGCTGCGCACGCAGACCTCGCCGCTGCAGATCCGCGCCCTGCTGGAGCGCGGCGCGCCGTGTTACGCGATCGCGCCCGGCAAGACGTTCCGCACCGACGAGCTCGACGCCACCCACACCCCGGTCTTCCACCAGACCGAGGGCCTGGCCGTCGACAAGGGCCTCACCATGGCCCACCTCAAGGGCACGCTCGACCGGTTCGCCGAGGTCATGTTCGGTGAGGGCATCACCACCAGGTTCCGGCCCAACTACTTCCCCTTCACCGAGCCGTCCGCCGAGATGGACCTCAAGTGCTTCGTCTGCCGCGGCGCCTCGGCGGTGCCCGGCAACCCGCCCTGCCGCACCTGCAAGAACGAGGGCTGGATCGAGTGGGGCGGCTGCGGCATGGTCAACCCGCGGGTGCTGGTCGCCTGCGGCATCGACCCGTCGGTCTACTCCGGGTTCGCCTTCGGGATGGGCATCGAGCGGACGCTGATGTTCCGCCACAACGCCGAGGACATGCGCGACATGATCGAGGGAGACGTGCGCTTCACGCTCCCGTTCGGAATGGAGATCTGATGAGGGTCCCGCTTTCCTGGCTGCGGGAGTATGTCGATCTCCCGGCGGTCACCGCCCAAGAGGTGGCTGACAAGCTCACGGCCGCCGGGCTCAAGCTGGAGTCCATCGCCTCCCACGGCCACGACGTCAAGAACGTCGTCGTCGGCGAGGTGCTGGAGATCGAGGAGCTGACCGGCTTCAAGAAGCCGATCCGCCACTGCCGGGTCGAGGTCGGCGAGCCGACGCCGCGCGAGATCGTCTGCGGCGCCACCAACTTCGCCGTCGGCGACCGCGTCCCCGTGGTGCTGCCCGGCGGCGTGCTGCCCGGAGGGTTCGAGGTCGGCGCCCGCAAGACCTACGGCCGCCTGTCCGAGGGCATGATCTGCTCGGAGCGCGAGCTGGGCCTGGGCGAGGACCACGCGGGCATCATGGTGCTGCCCGCCGGCACCCCCGTCGGCGCCGACGTGGTGGAGCTGCTCGGCCTGCGCGACGACGTGATCGAGCTGGAGATCACCCCCGACATCGGCTACGCGCTGTCGATCCGGGGCGTGGCCCGCGAGGTCGCGATCGCGTTCGGGGCGGCGTTCCGCGACCCCGCCGACGTGCGGCCGCCCGAGCACACCAGCCGGGCCTGGCCGGCCTACATCGACGACCCGACCGCGTGCGACCGGTTCGTGCTGCGCCAGGTCACCGGCTTCGACCCGGAGGCCAAGAGCCCGCTGTGGATGCGCACCCGGCTCATCCGGGCCGGCATGCGGCCGGTGTCGCTGGCCGTCGACATCACCAACTACCTCATGCTGGAGCTCGGCCAGCCGCTGCACGCCTTCGACACCGACAAGCTCACCGGCGAGATCGTGGTGCGGCGCGCGCTGCCGGGCGAACGGCTGGAGACGCTCGACCACGTCGTGCGCGACCTCGACCCGGACGACATCCTCATCACCGACCAGTCGGGGCCGATCTCCATGGCCGGCACCATGGGCGGCCTGGAGACCGAGATCTCCGACGGTTCCACCGAGATCGTCATCGAGGCCGCCCACTTCTCGGCCACCGGCATCTCGCGCGAGTCCCGCCGCCACAACCTCGTCTCCGAGGCGTCCAAGCGGTTCGAGCGCGGCGTCGACCGTGAGCTGCCGCTCGTCGCCTCCTGGCGGGCCGTGAGCATGCTGGCCGAGCTGGGCGGCGCCACCATCGTGCCCGGGGTCACGCACGCCGAGGTCGAGGTCAGGCCCGCCCGCGTGTCGATCCCCGCCGCCCACCCCGGTGACATCGCCGGCATGCCGTACGCGAAAGAGACCGTCGTGCGCAGGCTGGAGCAGATCGGCTGCGTCGTGGTCGACGGCGACGACCCGGCCGTGCGCGAGGGCGGCGTCGACCCGACCGGCGTGGTCACCGGCGGCGAGCTGGCGGCCAGGCTGGCCGTCAAGGGCGACGACATGATCACGGTGACCCCGCCGTCGTGGCGGCCCGACCTCACCGACCCCAGCGACCTCGCCGAAGAGGTCATCCGGCTGGAAGGGTACGAGCGGCTGCCGTCCGTGCTGCCCAGCGCCCCCGCGGGGGCAGGGCTCACCGAGGGCCAGCGGCTGCGCAGGAGGGTCGGCCGGGCGCTGGCCGAAGCGGGCTACGCCGAGGTGCTGGCCTACCCGTTCATCAGCGCCGACGACTTCGACCGGCTGCAGCTGCCCGCCGACGACGCCCGCCGCCGCGCGATGCGGCTGGCCAACCCGCTGGGCGAGGACGAGCCGCTGATGCGCACCACGCTGCTGCCCGGGCTGCTCAAGACCCTGGTACGCAACGTCGGACGCGGCTTCGCCGACGTGGCCCTGTTCGAGGCCGGCGCCGTCTACCGGCCGCGCGAGGGGGCGCCCGAGGCGGCCCCCGTGCTCGGCGTCGAGCGGCGGCCCACCGAGGAGGAGCTGGCCTCGATCGAGGCGGCGCTGCCCGACCAGCCGTGGCGGGTCGCGGTGGTGCTCGTCGGCGAGTTCGAGCGCTCCGGCTGGTGGGGCGCGGGCCGGCAGGCGTCGTGGGCCGACGCGGTGCAGGCCGGACGGATCGTCGCGGCCGAGGCCGGGCTGGAGCTGTCGGTCGTGGCCGACCAGCACGAGCCGTGGCACCCGGGCCGGTGCGCCGCCCTCTACCTCGGCGACCTGCTCGTCGGCCACGCGGGCGAGCTCCACCCGCGGGTCATCGAGGCCTACGGGCTGCCGCCGCGCACGGCCGCGCTGGAGCTGGAGCTGACCCGCCTGGAGACGGCCATGCGCGGCCCGGCCCAGGCTCCGTCCATCTCCGCCTACCCGGTCGCCACCCAGGACGTCGCCCTGATCGTGCCCGACTTCACCCCGGTGGCCGACGTCGAGGCGGCGCTCCGCGACGGCGCGGGTGAGCTGCTGGAGTCGGTGCGGCTGTTCGACGTCTACGCCGGTGCCCAGGTGGGCGAGGGCAACAAGTCGCTCGCGTACGCGATGCGTTTCCGCGCCCCCGACCGCACGCTGACGGCCGAGGAGATCTCCGCCGCCCGCGACGCCGCCGTGGCGCTCGCCGCCGACCGCGTCGGCGCCCAGCTGCGCTCTGCCTGACGCGTCAAGGGCCGGTACGGGTTCGTACCGGCCCTTTTCGGTCAGATCGAGTCGATCTCGGCGAGGTCGATGTCCATGTCGAACGGGACGGTCACCTTGGCGCGGTCGTGATGGATACCCGTGGGCACGTAGGCGCGGGTGGCAGGGTCGAGTTCGTAGACGTAGACGACAGGCCTGCCGGAGTCGTTCTCGACCCGCCAGAAGTGGGGGATGCCCGCCTCCGCGTAGAGCAGGGGCTTGCGCTTGCGGTCGCGCTCCTCGGACTCGGGGGACACCACTTCGACGGCGAGGGCGACGTCGCCGGCCGGGTAGTAGGTGGCTGAGGAACGGACGTCGGCGCCGGGCTTGAGAACGATCAGATCCGGCTCCGGGCGCTGTCTGGGACCGAGTTTGACGCTCATCTCGCGGCGCACGCGGTAGCCCTTCGGAGCAGCACGGCGCAGACCGGCCTCCAACAGGTAGATCGTCGAGGTGTGGAAGTCTAGCTGCGGGCTCACGAAGACCAAGCTTCCGTCAATCAACTCCGTGTGCGCAGGCAAATGCGGAAGGTGATCGAGGTCTTCTGCCGTGAACCCCTCGGGGGGAGGGAAGATCCAGTCGGGCAGCGAGGACTCTGGCGCCATGGGAATGCTCACCGCTTCGGCCGTCATGGTCTTACGTTAGCAACGTACCCCGCTCACTGTTCGTGAACGCGTGCTCTCGCCTGCTGCCAGAATGCCGTTCATGAGGCAGTTGCTGATCTTTTCTGAGCGGGACGACGCCGAGGAGGTCGCGGCGACGCTCGGCGAGTGGTTCCCGGGCCTGGGCGTGCCGCGGGTGGTGCGGGAGACGCTGGCGGGGGAGGACGACGCGGAGGACGCGCAGTGGCTCGTCGTCGTGGAGGGGCTCGCCGGGGAGAGCCTGGCCAAGGTGGACGAGCTGACCGAGCGGTTCGAGGGGTGGCGCGAGGAGGGCTGATGTGGCGCGGGCTCCCGCCGCTGCGGTGGCGGGGCCCGCGCCGGGGGCTCCCCGGCTTCGCCGGTCGGGAGCCCTGTCCCGGATGGCTAGGGGAGGCGCTCGAACGGGGTCGGGGTGCTGCCGGTCCAGCGGTGGAGGCGGGAGTGGGCCGTCTGCTTGGTGACGCCGTCCTCGGTCACGGTGCCGGCGTCCACCAGGTAGAAGCGGCCGTCGTCCAGCGAGGCCAGGCCGTACTCACCGGAGGACTCCCAGCCGCGGACGCCCGACGCCTCGTGGTGCAGGCCCTCGGGCGCGAGCGTGAGCAGGTCGCCCTGCTCCGGCTGGGGCTGTCCCTCGATCGGTCCGCGCACCGGGCGGGTGGCGCCGTCGACGGTGAACATCGAGTAGTTGGGGAACTGCGGCTTGGCGCCCTTGTAGACGGCCATCAGCCACTTGCCGGTGTGGCCGTCGTACTCCAGGTTCTGGACTCCGTACCGGGTGTTGCCGGTGCGGACGAAGTACTTCCCGTCGACCTTGGCCGGGCCGGAGGTGTGCGGGGCGCTCTGGGTGAGAGGGCGCTCGTACTTGCGCCACTTGGTGATGTCGTACTGGAGCAGCACCTGGTGGTCGTTGTCCTGGCGAGCGGTGTTGGAGTAGACGCCGTAGGCCACGGTCAGCTTCTGCTTGCCGTGCCGCTTGCCGAACTCGGGGCCGAACGCGACGCCGTCGATGCCGCTGCAGCCGTAGCGGTGGTCGGGGGTGTTGGCCACGTTGCCGTCGAAGACGCCGTCGCCGTTCATGTCGGCGCTGTAGTCGTCGACCACCTCCTTGAGGTAGACGGCGGTCACCACGTCGGAGGTCTCGGCGTCCATGCCGAGGCTGGTGATGCGGTCGACGTCGAAGATGGCGATGTAGAACGCCTGCGCGTCCTTGTATTCCAGCGACCCGTACACCCGGCGGTCCTGACGGTTGAAGTCGAGGTCGCCGAGGTGGCCGGTGAAGCCGGTGACGGAGCCGACGGGCTTGCCGGACAGGTCGGTCTTGACGAGCAGGTTGGTGAAGGAGAAGTACATGAAGCCCTTCTTCTCGTCCACCGCGATCCCCTGCACGTGACCCGCCTGCCAGGCGCCGCCGTACACCTCCGCGGGGAACTCGGGGCGCGGCGCCGCCGCGTGGGCGGCGGAGGCGCTGGTGACGAGGGCCGAAGCCAGGACTGCCGTGAGTAGTGCGTTTGCCACCCGCATGTGTACGTTACGTACCCTTCTTTGATCTTTCTTGAGCGCAAATCACGCTAAAGCTGCAAGTTAGATCTTTACTGACTTCCACCTGACAAGTCCATGACCATCCGTGGAAACATCGGAGCGGCAAGCGGAAGCCCCCGCCGGGGCGGGGGCCATGGGGGGAGGAGGGTCAGGCGGCCGGCACCTTGTCCAGGAAGCCGAGCACCTTGCTGATGCGCCCGTCCTCGGCCAGCTCCACCACGTCGAAGCCGGTCGCCACCGGCTCCCCGCCCTCCGGGCCGAGGTGCCAGGTGAAGCGGGCGATGCCGTGGTGGGCGTCGTACAGCTCGCCGGGGGTGAAGACCAGGCCGGGAAACATCCCCTGGGCGCCCTCGATGACGGCGGCGATGCCGGCGTGCCCGGCCACGTCCGCCAGCGGGTCGGTGTACGTCGCGTCCTCGGTCCAGACGCCGGCCACGGCCTTGGCGCGGGCGGCGGGGTCGGTCTCGTTCCAGGCGGCCACGTAACGCTCGACGAGGTTCGTCATGATTTATCAGCCTTTCAGATGGTTAGCGAAGCTTGCGGAGACCGGCGATCTGCAGCACGGCGAACCCGGCGACCACGAGGGCCTGGAGGATCGCCCACACCGCGCCGATCGTGGTGAACGCGAGGAGACCGGTGACGACGGCGGCGATGCTTGCCAGTGCCCAGACGACGTTCAGACCGATCACGACCTGGGTGCCCGCCTCGCTGACCTGGCGGCGGCCCGCGAGGAGACCGACGGCGACCCCGTACGCGAGCAGGAAGATCCCGATCCCGCGCAGCGGGCCCGCGTCCGGCCCGAGCAGGTCGCTCAGAAGGCCGGCGGCGGCGAGGTAGGCCAGGCCGTTGACCCCTGTGACGACGGCGTCCGCGGCGAGCACGAGCCGCAGGAAGCTCGCGCGGCCGGTAGTGGCGCTGGTGGGGGTGCTCATCTCGCGTCTCCTTAGGTGTTCGTTCCGACACCCGCAACGGTGCCAGCGAGCACATAGGCCACGCGATTACGTGGAAGGTAATGCGATCTGGTGCAGACATGCTGACCTGGTGATATGTCATGAAAAAAGCGGCCCGCCGGTCGAGGGCGGGCCGCTTCGGGCGTCGTCAGGCGCCGAGCACCTCCCGGCGCAGGTGGGTCTTGAGGATCTTGCCGCCGGGGTTGCGCGGCAGCTCGCCCTCCCGGAACCAGAAGTGGCGCGGCACCTTGAACGCGGCGATCCGCCCGTCGAGGAACGCCCGCAGTTCCTCGCCGGTGGCCGGGACGCCGGCGGCGAGGCGGATCACCGCGCCCACCTCCTCGCCCAGCTCGTCGTGCGGCACGCCGATCACCGCGACGTCGTCCACGGCCGGGTGCTCGAACAGCGCGGCCTCCACCTCGGCGCAGTAGACGTTCTCGCCGCCCCTGATCACCATGTCCTTGGCCCGGTCGACGATGTAGACGAACCCGTCCTCGTCGATCTTGGCCAGGTCGCCGGTGTGCAGCCAGCCGCCGACGAACGTCTCGGCGGTGGCCTCCGGCTTGTTCCAGTAGCCCAGGATCACGTTGGGGCCGCGCACGCAGAGCTCGCCGACCTCGCCGGGCGGCAGCTCGTTGTTCATCGGGTCGACCACGCGCACGTCGACCACGGGGGAGGGCCTGCCGATGCTGTCGGGGTGCGCCTGGTAGTCGGCGCCCCCGTTGCCGATGGCCAGCGCGGTCGTCTCGGTCATGCCGTAGCCGTTGGACGCGGCGCGGGCGGGGAGGTTCTCGGTGATGCGCTCCAGCAGCCTGGGCGGGGCGGGCGCGCCGCCGTAGCCGAGCGTGTTGAGCGACGACAGGTCGTGCTTGGCGAAGTCGGGGTGGGACATCAGCTGCCAGGCGTTGGTCGGCACGCCGATCATGGCGCTGACCTTCTCCCGCTCGATCAGCTTCAGCGCCTGGCCCGGGTCCCACTTGTACATGAGCACCAGGCCGCCGCCGCTGAACAGGGTCGTGGTCAGCGCCGAGAAGCAGCCGGTGACGTGGAACAGCGGCACCGTCAGGAGCGTCACCCGCCGCACGGCCGTGGCCTCCCCGGGGTCCTTGCCGGCCAGCGCGCTGGCGCGGTAGAGCCCGTAGGCGACGGTCATCGGCGACTGGCCCAGGTTGCGATGGCTGCCGAGCGCGCCCTTGGGCCGCCCGGTGGTGCCGGAGGTGTAGAAGATGGTGGCCGGGTCGTCGGGGGAGAGCTCCACCTCGGGCAGCGTCACGTCGGCTCTGACCTCGCCGAGCACCTCGTCGAACGTCCGCGCCCCCTCGGGCGCCGCGCCCCTGGCGACGATCAGCGGCACGCCGGTGCCGGCCAGCCTGGGGGCCCGCTCGTCGTCGGCGATGATCACCTTCGCGCCGGAGTCGCTCACCCCGTACGCCAGCTCGGGCTCGGTCCACCAGGCGTTCAGCGGCACCGCGACGGCGCCCGCAGCGAGCGCCGCGGAGAAGGCGATCGACCATTCGGGGTAGTTGCGCATGGCGACCGCCACCCGGTCGCCCTTGCGCACCCCGTAGTCGTCGGCGAGGCGGGTGGCGAGGGTGGCGGCGCGCCGGTAGTGGTCCTCGAAGGTGATGTGCTCGTCCTCGTAGACGAGGAAGACCTTGTCGCCGTGCCACCGGCTGTTCTCCAGCAGCACGCGGAAGTGGGCGGGTGCGTGCTTCCACGTCCGAATGCCGGTGCCGCCGATCTCCTCCATCTCGAAGAGCTGTCCGGGTCCGGTGAGCTGGGCTTCCACCTGGGCGTGCGAAAGGGTCATTACGCAGTACTCCCGCTGGACGGCTGTCGGATACATCACAGTACCGACCGGTAGGTACGTAGCGCTAGACCGTGATTCACCGGGGATTATCCGTGGCCGTGCGCGTTCCGTCACCGTCCCGATATACGGTCTACGGGTTGCATGTTCATCCCCTGCGGTGCATCCTCTTAAAAAGCAAATCCATGAGGTAAGATGCATGACTATGCAGGAGGCAGGCATGAGAGCAGCGGTCGCCGGAGCCAGCGGCTACGCGGGCGGCGAGTTGCTCCGCCTGCTGCTCGGCCACCCGAGACTGGAGATCGGCGCGCTCACCGCCGCCTCCAGCGCGGGCAGCCCGCTCGGCGCCCACCAGCCGCAGCTGCCGGCGCTGGCCGGGCGGATCATCGAAGACACCACGCCAGAGACGCTCGCCGGCCACGACGTGGTCTTCCTCGCGCTCCCGCACGGCCACTCGGCGGCCATCGCCGCCAGGCTCGGCGACGAGACGCTGGTCGTCGACTGCGGCGCCGACCACCGGCTCGCCGACGCGGCCGCCTGGCAGGAGTTCTACGGCGGCGAGCACGCGGGCACCTGGCCCTACGGGCTGCCGGAGCTGCCCGGCCAGCGCGAGGTGCTCAAGGGCGCCCGCCGCATCGCGGTGCCCGGCTGCTACCCCACCTCGGTCCTGCTCGCGCTGACGCCCGCGTTCGCCGCGGGCCTGGCCGAGCCGGACGTCGTCGTGGTCGCCGCCAGCGGCACCAGCGGCGCCGGCAAGTCGCTCAAGCCCAACCTGCTCGGCAGTGAGGTCATCGGCTCGGTCAGCGCCTACGGCGCCGGCGGCGTCCACCGCCACACCCCCGAGATGGAGCAGGGGCTGAGCGCGGCCGCGGGAGTCCCGGTAAGGGTCTCCTTCACGCCCACGCTCGCCCCGATGAGCCGCGGCATCCTGGCCACCTGCACCGCCCCGGCCGCGCCCGGCCTCACCGGGGCCGCGCTGCGCGAGGCGTACGAGGAGGCGCTGCGCGCCGAACCGTTCGTGACGCTGCTGCCGGAGGGCGTCTGGCCCGCCACCGCGATGACCTACGGCGCCAACACCGCCGCCCTGCAGGTGGCGCTCGACGAGCGGGCGGGCCGCGTGCTGGCCGTCATCGCCATCGACAACCTCACCAAGGGCACGGCCGGAGGCGCGATCCAGAGCGCCAACCTCGCCCTCGGCCTGCCAGAAGAGCTCGGTCTCCCCACGAATGGAGTAGCTCCATGAGCGTGACCGCCCCCCTAGGCTTCCGGGCCACGGGCGTGGCCGCCGGCATCAAGTCCGGCGGCGCCCGCGACCTGGCCCTCGTCGTCAACGACGGGCCCAGCCGCGCCGCCGCAGGCGTCTTCACCGCCAACAGGGTGAAGGCGGCGCCCGTGCTGTGGTCGCAGCAGGTCCTGCGAGGCGGGCGGCTACGGGCGGTCGTGCTCAACTCCGGCGGCGCCAACGCCTGCACCGGCCCCGAGGGCTTCCAGGACACGCACGCGACCGCCGAGAAGGCGGCCGCGCTGCTCGACGACTCCGCCGGCGAGATCGCGGTCTGCTCGACCGGGCTGATCGGCGAGCGGCTGCCGATGGACGCGGTGCTGTCCGGCGTGGAGCAGGCAGCCGCCAAGCTGTCCCGCGACGGCGGGCTCAACGCGGCCGACGCCATCCGCACCACCGACACGGTGTCCAAGATCTCCTTCAAGCGCGGCGCCGGCTACATGGTCGGCGGGATGGCCAAAGGGGCCGGCATGCTGGCCCCCGCCCTGGCCACCATGCTCTGCGTGATCACCACCGACGCCGAGCTGACCGCCGAGGAGCTGGGCTCGGTGCTGGGCAGGGCGACGTCCACGACGTTCGACCGGCTCGACACCGACGGCTGCATGTCCACCAACGACACCGTGCTGCTGCTGTCCAGCGGCGCCGCCGGGGTCAGGCCGGACCTGGCGGAGTTCGAGCAGAAGGTGACGGAGGTCTGCGCCGACCTGGCCAGGCAGCTCCTCGTCGACGCCGAGGGCGCCAGCAAGGCCATCTCCATCGAGGTGGTCGGCGCCGCCTCCGAGGACGACGCGGTCAAGGTCGGCCGCGCGGTCGCCCGTTCCAACCTGCTCAAGTGCGCCATCCACGGTGAGGACCCCAACTGGGGCCGGGTGCTGTCCGCGGTCGGCACCACCGACGCCGAGTTCGAGCCCGAGCGGCTCAACGTGGCCATCAACGGCATCTGGATCTGCCGCGGCGGCGCCGTCGGCGACGACCGCGACAAGGTCGACATGCGCCCGCGCGACGTCACCATCACCGTCGACCTGTCGGCCGGCCCGCACACCGCCACGGTGCACACCACCGACCTGACGGCCGAGTACGTCCACGAGAACTCGGCGTACTCGACATGAGGGACGCGCAGGAGAAGGCGGCCGCGCTCATCGAGGCCCTGCCGTGGCTGGAGCGTTTCCACGGCGCGACCGTCGTCATCAAGTACGGCGGCAACGCGATGACCGACGAGGCGCTCAAGGAGTCGTTCGCCGAGGACGTCGTCTTCCTGCGCCACGCCGGGCTGCGGCCGGTCGTGGTGCACGGCGGCGGCCCGCAGATCAACGCCCACCTCGACAAGCTGGGCATCGAGTCCACGTTCACCGCCGGGCTGCGGGTCACCACCCCTGAGGCCATGCAGGTCGTCAGGATGGTGCTGGTCGGCCAGGTCGGCCGCGACATCATCGGCCTGATCAACCGCCACGGCCCGTTCGCGGTCGGCCTGTCGGGCGAGGACGCCCACCTGTTCACCGCCGAGCGCAAGAGCGCCATCGTCGACGGCAGCCCGGTCGACATCGGCCAGGTCGGCGAGATCGTCAAGGTCGAGCCCGGCACGGTCGAGGCGCTGCTGGCCGACGGGCGCGTCCCGGTCGTGTCCGGCATCGCCCGCGGCGCCGACGGCGAAATCTACAATGTGAACGCCGACACCGCGGCCGCAGCGCTGGCCGTGGCGCTCAAGGCCGACAAGCTCATCGTCCTCACCGACGTCGAGGGCCTGTACGCCAACTGGCCGGACGACACCGACGTCATCGACGAGATCGACGCGGCCGAGCTCGAGCGGCTGATGCCCACGCTGTCCAGCGGCATGGTGCCCAAGATGGAAGCCTGCCTGACCGCCGTGCGCAACGGCGTCCCGCAGGCCCACGTGCTCGACGGCAGGGTGCCCCACTCGCTGCTGCAGGAGATCTTCACCAACGAAGGAATCGGAACCATGGTGGTGCCCTGATGAGTAGCCTGTACGAGCGGTTCGAGCAGGTCTTCATGCCCAACTACGGCGTCCCCCCGGTCGCGCTGGCCAGGGGCGAGGGCGCCCGCGTGTGGGACGTCGAGGGCAGGGAGTATCTCGACTTCATCGCCGGCATCGCGGTCGTCTCGCTCGGTCACGCCCACCCCGCGCTGGTCGAGGCGGTGTCGAAGCAGGTGGCGACGATCGCCCACACCAGCAACCTGTTCCTGCACGAGCCCGAGGTGCTGCTGGCCGAGAGGCTGACCGGCCTGCTCGGCGCGCCCGCCCGGGTCTTCTTCGCCAACTCCGGCACCGAGGCCAACGAGGCCGCCTACAAGCTCGCGGTCAAGTACGGCAAGCGCACCGGCAGGTCCTACTTCGTCGCGGCCGAGAACGGCTTCCACGGCCGCACGATCGGCGCGCTGTCGCTGAGCGGCAAGAAGTCCATCCGCGACCAGTTCGGCCCCTTCCCGGTCGACGTCCGGTTCGTCCCGTACGGGGACGCGGACGCGCTGAAGGAGGCCGTGACCGGCGACTGCGCGGTGGTGTTCCTGGAGCCGACGCAGGGCGAGGCCGGCGTGGTGCCGCCGCCCGACGGCTACCTGGCGGCGGCCCGCGAGATCTGTGACGCGACCGGCGCGCTGCTGGTCGCCGACGAGATCCAGTCGGCGATCGGCAGGACCGGCCACTGGTTCGCCCACCAGGCCGACGGCTTCACCCCCGACATCCTCACCCTGGCCAAGGGGCTGGGCGGCGGGCTGCCGATCGGCGCCTGCGTCGGATTCGGCGAGGCCGGCACCCTGTTCGAGAAGGGCGACCACGGCTCGACCTTCGGCGGCAACCCGGTGTCCTGCGCCGCGGCCCTGGCCGTGCTCGACAACGTGGACCTCGGCCATGTCAACGAGGTCGCCGCGCGGCTGCGCGGCGGTCTCGAATCCATCGCGCACCCGCTGCTGAAGGGGGTGCGCGGACGCGGCCTGTGGCTGGCCGCCGTGCTCGCCGAGCCCGTTTCGGGGAAGGTGCAGAAGGCGGCGCAGGATGCGGGCTTCCTCGTCAACGCCGTGCAGCCGGACGCGGTGCGGATCGCGCCGCCGCTGGTCGTGACGGCCGGCCAGGTGGACGCCTTCACCGCCGCGTTCCCGAACATTCTCACGGAGGCGAGCCAGTGACCGCAGGAAACAACGCGGACGTCAGGCACTTTCTGCGGGACGACGACCTCTCGCCGGCCGAGCAGGAAGAGGTGCTCGTCCTGGCGGCGGAGATGAAGAAGGACCGCTTCGGCCACCGCCCGTTCGAGGGGCCCAAGACCGTGGCGGTGCTGTTCGACAAGCCGTCGGCCAGGACCCGCGTCTCCTTCCACGTGGGCATCGGCGAGCTGGGCGGCCTGCCGCTGATCGTCGACGGCGTCTCCACCCTCATGGGCCGCGGCGAGCCGGTCGAGGACATCGCCCGCGTGCTCGATCGGCAGGTGGCCGCCATCGTGTGGCGCACCAGCGGCCAGGAGCTGATCGAGACCATGGCGGCGAACTCCGCGGTGCCCGTGGTCAACGCGCTCACCGACGAGTTCCACCCCTGCCAGATCCTCGCCGACCTGCAGACGGTGCGCGAGCGGCTGGGCCGCACCGCCGGGCTGACACTCGCGTACGTGGGAGACGGCGCCAACAACATGGCCAACTCCTACCTGCTGGGCGGCGCCACCGCCGGTATGCACGTGCGGATCGGCGCCCCGGTCGGCTACCAGCCCGACGCGGTGGTCCTGGCCAGGGCCGCGGCCATCGCCGCCACCACCGGCGGTTCCGTGGTGTCCGTCTCGGACCCGGTCGCCGCCGTTCAGGGGGCGCAGGTCGTGGCGGCCGACACCTGGGTGTCGATGGGCCAGGACGGCAAGGACGACCGGGTCCGCGATCTCATGCCCTACCAGGTCAACGCCGAGCTGCTGGCACACGCCGACGGCGACGCGGTCGTGCTCCACTGCCTGCCCGCCTACCGCGGCAACGAGATCACCGCCGACGTCCTGGAGGGCCCGCGCAGCGCCGTGTGGGACCAGGCGGAGAACCGGCTGCACGCGCAGAAGGCGCTGCTCCACTGGCTGGTGACCAGACCATGACGATCCCGATGACCAAGGCGGCCCGGCAGGCGAAGATCACCGACCTGCTCCAGCGCCAGCCGGTCCGGTCCCAGCCGGAGCTGGCCAAGCTGCTGGCGGAGAGCGGCGTCGAGGTCACCCAGGCCACGCTCTCGCGCGACCTCGACGAGCTGGGCGCGCTCAAGCTGCGCGCCGAGGACGGCTCGCTGGTGTACGCGCTGCCCGGTGAGGGCGGCGGGCGGATCCCGCTGGCCAGGCTCGGCACCGGCGAGTCCCCGGCCGCGCGGCTGCACCGCATCGCGGAGGAGCTGCTGGTCAGCGCCGACGCCTCGGCCAACCTGGTCATCGTCAGGACTCCGCCGGGCGCGGCCCAGTTCCTCGCCTCCGCCATCGACCACGCCGACTGGGAGTCGATTCTCGGCACCGTCGCGGGTGACGACACGATCCTGGTCATCAGCCGAGACCCGCAGGGCGGGCCGGCTCTCGCGGAGGCGCTGCTGAAGGCGGCAGACCGGCGCACTTAGACCGAATTATCACGCTTTATCGCAATCGATGGAGACAGAGCAATGACGGAGAGAGTGGTCCTGGCGTTCTCCGGGGGCCTGGACACGTCGGTGGCCATCCCGTTCCTCGCCGAGAAGATGAACGCCGAGGTCATCGCCGTCGCGGTGGACCTCGGCCAGGGCGGCGAGGACATGAAGGCCATCCGCGAGCGCGCCCTGGACTGCGGCGCCGTCGAGTCCGTGGTGGTCGACGCCAGGGAGGAGTTCGCGGCCGACTTCTGCGTGCCCGCGCTCCAGGCCAACGCCCTCTACATGGACCGCTATCCGCTGCTGTCGTCGCTCTCGCGCCCGCTCATCGTCAAGCACCTGGTCACCGCGGCCAAGCAGCTCGGCGGCACGATCGTGTCCCACGGCTGCACCGGCAAGGGCAACGACCAGGTCCGCTTCGAGGCCGGGCTGGCGGCGCTGGCCCCCGAGCTCAAGGTGGTCGCCCCGGCCCGCGACTTCGCCTGGACCCGCGACAAGGCGATCGAGTACGCCGAGCGCAGGGGCCTGCCCATCGAGACCACCAAGAAGAACCCGTTCTCGATCGACCAGAACCTGTGGGGCCGCGCCATCGAGACCGGCTTCCTGGAAGACATCTGGAACGCGCCCAGCGAGGACGTCTACGCCTACACGGCCGACCCCGCCGTGCCGCGCGAGCCCGACGAGGTCGTCATCACCTTCGAGCGGGGCGTCCCGGTCAAGCTCGACGGCCGCCCGCTCACCCCGTACGAGATCATCGACGAGCTGAACCGGCGGGCCGGCGCGCACGGCGTCGGGCGCATCGACATGGTCGAGGACCGGCTGGTCGGCATCAAGTCACGCGAGGTGTACGAGGCGCCCGGCGCGATCACGCTCATCACGGCGCACCTGGAGCTGGAGAGCGTCACCGTCGAGCGCGACCTGGCCCGCTTCAAGCGGGGCGTCGACCAGCGGTGGAGCGAGCTGGTCTACGACGGGCTGTGGTACTCGCCGCTCAAGCGCGGGCTCGACGCGCTCATCGCCGACGCGCAGCGGTACGTCAGCGGTGACATCAGGATGACCCTGCACGGCGGCCGCGCCACGGTCACGGGCCGGCGTTCCGAGCAGTCGCTGTACGACTTCTCGCTCGCCACCTACGACACCGGCGACTCGTTCGACCAGTCGCTGGCCAAGGGTTTCGTACAACTGTTCAGCCTGCCTTCGAAGATCGCGGCGGCTCGCGACGCGAAGCAGGGGTGAAGTGCACTAAGGTCGCGGAGGACGTGCGGTGAAGGCTGAGGAGAAGACGGTGAGTGATGGCAAGCCGATGCGGCTGTGGGGCGGGCGTTTCGAAGGGGGCCCGTCCGACGCGCTGACCCGGCTGTCGGTGAGCGTGCACTTCGACTGGCGGCTGGTGCCCTACGACCTGGCGGCGTCCAGGGCGCACGCCCGCGTGCTGCACAGGGCGGGGCTGCTGAGCGCCGAGGAGCTGCAGCGCATGATCGGCGCGCTCGACGACCTGGAGCGCGCCTGCAAGGAGGGCGAGTTCCGGCCCACCGTCGCCGACGAGGACGTGCACACCGCGCTGGAGCGCGGCCTGCTGGAGCGGCTCGGCTCGCTCGGCGGCAAGCTCAGGGCCGGCCGCAGCCGCAACGACCAGATCGCCACCGACCTGCGTCTCTACCTCCGCGACCACGCCCGCACGATCGTCTCCCGGCTGGTCGAGCTGGAGACGGCGCTGATGGAGCAGGCAGGGCAGCACGCCGAGACGGCCGCGCCCGGCATGACCCACCTGCAGCACGCGCAGCCGGTGTCGTTCGGCCACCAGCTGCTCGCGCACGTGCACGCGTTCGCCCGCGACGTCGACCGGCTCACCGACTGGGACAAGCGGGCGGCCGTCTCGCCGCTCGGCTCCGGCGCGCTGGCCGGCTCGTCGCTGCCGCTCGACCCGCAGGCGGTGGCGCAGGAGCTCGGGTTCGACTCGGCCGCGCCCAACTCGATGGACGCGGTCGCCGACCGTGACTTCGCGGCCGAGTTCCTGTTCGCCGCGGCCCTGATCGGCACCCACCTGTCCCGGCTGGGCGAGGAGATCGTCCTGTGGGCCTCGCAGGAGTTCCGCTGGATCGAGATGGACGACGCCTACTCCACCGGCTCGTCGATCATGCCGCAGAAGAAGAACCCCGACGTGGCCGAGCTCGCCCGCGGCAAGTCCGGACGCCTCATCGGCAACCTGATGGCGCTGCTGACCACGCTCAAGGGCCTGCCGCTCACCTACAACCGCGACCTGCAGGAGGACAAGGAGCCGGTGTTCGACTCGGTCGACACCCTGCTGCTGGTCCTGCCCGCGATGGCCGGCCTCGTCTCGACCATGCGGGTCAACACCGCCCGGATGGAGGCGTCGGCGCCCGACGGGTTCGCCCTCGCCACCGACCTGGCCGAGCTGCTGGTGCGGCGCGGGGTGCCGTTCCGCGAGGCGCACGAGGCGGTCGGCCACCTCGTGGTGTGGTGCCAGGTCAACGACAAGGACCTCGGCGACCTCACCGACGACGAGATGGTCAAGGTCTCGCCGCACCTGACGCCCGACGTGCGCGACGTGCTCAACGTGCCGGGCGCGCTCGCCGCCCGCAAGGCCCACGGCGGCACCGCCCCCGACCGCGTCCGCGACCAGCTCGTGGCACTGCGCGAGGCGGTCGACGCCCAGGCGGCCTGGGCGGCCGGCTCCTGAGCGGGGTGCTGAGCACGGCCCCGCTGCCGCGGGCCTTCTTCGACCGGCCGTCCCACGAGGTCGCGCCCGACCTCCTCGGGCGCCTCATCGTGCACGGCGGCGTGGCCGTACGCCTGACCGAGGTCGAGGCGTACGGCGGGCCGGGCGAGGACCCCGCGGCCCACACCTACCGCGGCAAGACGGCGCGCAACGCGGTCATGTTCGGCCCGCCCGGACACCTGTACGTGTACTTCACCTACGGCATGCACTTCTGCGCCAACCTCGTCTGCCTGCCCGAGGACCAGGGCTCGGCGGTGCTGCTGCGGGCCGGTGAGGTGGTCGGCGGCGTCGGCCTGGCCCGGTCCCGGCGGTCCGGCAGGGGAGCGCCCGCGGGCGACGGCGGCCCCAGGCCGGTGGCCGACCGCGACCTCGGCCGGGGGCCGGCCAGGCTGGCCGTGGCGCTCGGTCTGCTGCGCGAGCACAACGGCGTCGACGCCGTCTGGGAGGGCCCGCCCGGCGCGATCCCCGCCGTCGACCGCCTGATCAGCGCGGCGCCGCAGGCCGACGGCCCGCCGGTGTGGCCCGCCGGGTCGGCGGTGGTCCTGGAGGGCCGCCCGCCGGAGCCCGGAGCGATCAGGTCGGGCCCGCGCACCGGGATCTCGACGGCCAAGGACACCCCGTGGCGGTTCTGGGTCGACGGGGATCCGACCGTCTCCCCGTACCGCGCTCACATGCCGCGGCGGCGCAACGCCGCGGCCACCTCCGTGGGCGAGGCGCCGAGGTCGTGAGCGCTGAAGATGTGCAGATGGTCGCCGGTGTCGATCTCCAGCATCTCGCTGCGCAGGCCCCACCGCCTGCGGACGTCCACCTCGATGTCCCGGATGGCGTCCCACGGCACGTGCCGCCTGCCCGCGAAACCGTGCACCACCGTGATGCCGCTCTCGTCCATCGCCAGCCGCACCGGGGCCAGTATGTCGCGCAACCCCATCCCGCCCAGCAGCACCGCCGCCGGCACCGCGAGGACCACTCCTGGCACGTCACCGTCGGCATACCAGTACGCTGCGAGCCCCGCGCACGCCAGAGCCCCTAAGATCTTGAAAACGGCCAGTTCACGACGGACCTTCCACATGGGGCCGACATTATCCAAGTGGCGGCGTCCGGCCGCGATCAGGCACGCTGTACCCACTCACCATCTATCAGGAAAGTCAGCATCGTGACCGACATCCTCGATGAGCTCGAATGGCGCGACGTGACCGCGCAGACCACCGACACCGACGCCCTGCGCGAAACGCTGTCGAAGGGTCCGATCACGGTCTATGCGGGCTTCGACCCGACCGCACCGTCGCTGCACGTCGGCAACCTCGCCACGCTGCTGATCCTGACCCGTTTCCAGCGTGCGGGCCACCGGCCGATCGGCCTGGTCGGCGGCGCCACCGGCCTGATCGGCGACCCCAGCGGCCGCAGCACCGAGCGGGCGCTCAACACCAGTGACGTGGTGGCCGAGTGGGTGGCGCGGATCCGGGTCCAGGTGGAGAAGTTCCTGTCGTTCGAGCCGGGCCCCAACGCGGCCACGCTCGTCAGCAACCTCGACTGGACCGCCGAGCTGTCGGCCATCGACTTCCTGCGTGACGTCGGCAAGCACTTCCCGGTCAACCGGATGCTCGCCCGCGAGTCGGTCTCGGCCAGGCTCGGCGGCGAAGGACTCAGCTACACCGAGTTCAGCTACCAGATCCTGCAGGCCAACGACTACCTGGAGCTCTACCGTCGCCACGGCTGCACCCTCCAGCTCGGCGGCAGCGACCAGTGGGGCAACATCACCGCGGGCGTCGACCTGATCAGGCGGGTCGAGGGCGCCCACGTGCACGCCCTCACCGGCAAGCTGATCACCAAGGCCGACGGCACCAAGTTCGGCAAGACCGCCGGCGGGGCCGTCTGGCTCGACCCGGCGCTGACCACGCCCTACGCGTTCTACCAGTACTGGCTCAACGCCGACGACCGCGACGTGATCCGCTTCCTCAAGGTGTTCACCTTCCGCTCCCGGGAGGAGATCGAGCACCTGGAGAAGGCCGTCGCCGACCGGCCGTTCGCCCGCGAGGCGCAGCGGACGCTCGCCGAGGACCTCACCACGCTCGTGCACGGCCCGCAGGAGCTGGCCGCGGCGGTGGCGGCGTCCAAGGCGCTGTTCGGCCAGGGCTCGCTGGACGAGCTGCCGGCCTCCACCCTGGCGGCGGCGCTGGCCGAGGTGCCGAAGGCGACCGTGCCCGGGCTCGGCGCGTCGCTGGTCGACCTCATGGCCGACAGCGGGCTGGTCGAGTCCAAGTCGGCCGCCCGCCGGGCGGTCAAGGAGGGCGGCGCCTACCTCAACAACACCAAGATCACGGATGAGGCGTACGTCCCGGCCGCCGCCGACCTGCTCCACGGCCGCTTCCTCGTGCTGCGGCGCGGCAAGAAGTCGGTCGGCGGCGTCGAGGTCGGCTGACCCTCAGCCGCCCGCCTTCGTGTAGAGGGCGACCGTCATGCCCGGCAGGTCGGCCGAGTGCCACGAGCCCTCCCGCTCGTACCCGGCCTCCTCGACCTCCCGCACCCGGGCCAGACGGTCGCCCGCGGCCTTGGTGCCGCGCCACACCACCCACACCCGCTCGCGCCCGCGCAGCGCGCCGGCGACGGCGCTCCGCTCGCGGTAGCCGAAGCCGGTCGGCGACGGGTCGTGGCCGAGCCGGAGCACGTCCTCCGGCATCGAGCCGTCCCCGTACCGGTCGAGCCCGTAGTAGGCGGGGCCGTAGTAGTCGAACCCGGACCGCACCTGGCTCTGCCCGTACACGATCGCGTCGCCCGGCCGGGCCTGGATCCGCGAGATGGCCCACGGGAAGTTCTCGAACCGCCCGTTCTCATCCCGGATCTCCGCATGTTGGTACGTTCCCGCCGCCAGGCAGGCCGCGACCAGCGCCCAGCAGGCGGCCACGGACACCCGCCTGCTTCCGGCGTGCGCGGCGGCCAGCCCCGCCAGCAGGGCCAGCGCCGGTGCCGTCACGAACAGGTAGCGATCCACGTACACCGGCGTGACCAGGTGGGACACCGCGAGCAGCAGCAGCGGCGGCAGCACCAGCCACCCCAGCAGCGCGCCCGCCCAGCGCCAGGGCGGGAGACCCGTGCTCGCGGCGCCCCGCGGCCCGGCCGCCCGCCGCGACAGCCCCAGCAGCGCCGCCCCGGCCAGCGCGACCACGAACAGCAGCACCCCGGCCTCGGCCGCCCCCGCCGCCATCTTCGGGAACTTCAGCAGCACGTCGGGGCCACGCTGCGGGATCCAGCTGATCGCGTGCCGCTCCCCGTACCCGACGAGGCCCAGCACCACGGCGGGCACGCACCCCGCCGCCAGCGCCGCGAGCATCCGCGCCGCCGTCTCCCGCCGGATCAGCAGCAGATGGGCCGGCAGCACCAGCACCGCGAACAGGTGCGTGCAGCAGACCAGCGCCACAGTCGCGCCGTACGCCGCCCACCGGCGCGTGCCGGAGCGTTCCAGCGCCCGGTGCAACGCCCAGAACGACAGCACGACCGCGGCCGCGGCGAACGCGTACGGTCGCGCGAACGCCCCGTAGTACGACACCGACGGCAGCGCCGCCAGCAGCGCGGCCGCCGTCACCCCCGCCCGGGTGCTGTGCAGCCGCCTGCCCAGCGCCACCAGCAGGCCCGCCGCCGCGCCGATCGCCAGCGCCGACGGCAGCCGCAGCCACAGCTCCGCCGTGCCCGCCAGCGCCCACACGTGCATGAACAGGTAGTAGGGCAGGAAATGGCCGTCGATGTGCTGGACCAGCTCCCACAGCCCGGCCAGCGAGCGGGTGGCGGCACTGATCGTGGCCAGCTCGTCGCCGTTCAGCGTCGCCGCGCCCGACCCGCTGAACGCCACCCCACCGGCCAGCGCGGCCATCACCCCCTCCGCGTACGGCCTGCCACGGGTGCGACTCTGTCGCGGAACTGTCGGGGCATCAGGGGCAAGTGTGGCGGCAGAGATCATCGGTGAAGAATACGGCGCATAGGCTCTGATGCATGAATCAAGTAATCGTTTTCGATCTGTACGGTGTCATCGCCCGGACCCAGACGGACGAGGCGAAGCAGCAGCTCGTGGACCTGGGCGGGGTCTCCGCCGAGGCGTTCTGGGAGGCCTACTGGGGCTGCCGGCCCGCCTACGACGCCGGGCAGGAGACCGGTGCGTACTGGGCGGCGGTCGGCGAGCGGCTGGGAGTGGAGTTCGCCGACGTGGCGGCCCTGACGGCGGCCGATCTGGAGAGCTGGTCGCAGGTGGATCAGGAAATGGTGGCGCTGGTGCACGAGCTCGCCGACCGCGGGGTCAAGCTGGGGCTGCTGTCGAACATCAGCGAAGACCTGGTGCCGGTGCGGGAACGCAACCACGGCGACTGGCTGGGGCGGTTCGACGCGCTGACGTACTCGTGCCGGATCGGGGTCGCCAAGCCGGACCCGCGGGCGTACGAGATCTGCGCGGCGCGGCTCGGGGTGGCTCCGCGGGACGCGCTGTTCTTCGACGACAACGAGGTCAACGTGGCGGGGGCGCGGGCGGCGGGGATGCCGGCCGAGCTGTTCACCTCACCGGACCAGGTCCGCGCCCTCATCCGTTAGCGGGTCCGTGTCCCTCCGACGCATGGCGTGGTGGCTTCGGGGGATGAGAACGCTTCCTTCAGCACCACATCGCTGTGGCGCGAGGACGACAGCCCGGCCGGCCGTCCGGCGTGTGATTTGACGTCTGGCGGATCGCGACCTAACCTCATAACTCGCCCCGGGAGTGAGCCGGACGCCGGTCAGGCGGACGGGCCCCAGGGCAGAGTCCCTTGAGAACAAGCCACTCGGCCGGAGCGCTGCAATGCGCTCTTGATCGGGTTGTCTCGGGCGTCCGGCGTGATCACCGAATAAATCGGTTGATTCGACAGGCGCAGGATGACACGGTAAGTTCCGGGGACTGCCAAAATCTTGATCAGATGAACCGATAAACGGATTTGACCGGATATCGGGCCAGCTGATACGGTAGAGAAGAGCAGATGTGCGCCCCTGGCGCTGAGGAGATAATCTTCGGTGCGGGTGTACGCGTCCGTTTCTTGAGAACTCAACAGTGTGTTAAAAGCCAGTGCATGATGCACAACCCCGTCATGTATTTCTGTGACGGATTCCTTTTTGGTTGGGATTCAAATTCATTTTATGGAGAG
>NZ_BAABFD010000024.1:0-131538 GCF_039540635.1 Nonomuraea ferruginea
CGGCACACTGCCACCGGAACCGGACACAACCCCCCATCCACCACATACACCGACGTATTCGCCACCGGCGTGCCGATGAGGATCGTGGTGGCGTCACGCGGCACCCGGTAGGCGGTGGACCAGATGGTGGTCTCCGTCGGGCCGTAGAAGTTCCACAGCTCCCCGGCCACCTTCAGCAGCCGCGCCGCCAGGTCGGGCGGCAGGGGCTCGCCGCCGAGGATGACCCGCGGCAGGCCCGGCGGCAGGTGCCCGGCGACCAGGCCGGCCACCGAGGGGGTGAGCTGCACCAGGTCCACCCCTTCGGCCGCGCGACCGGCCTGACGGGGCACGCGGGAGGTGTCGTCCGGGGCGACGACGAGGGTGCCGCCGGACAGCAGCGGCGTGAAGATCTCCAGCGCGGCGATGTCGAAGGACAGCGACGTCATGAGCAGCGCGCTGCCGCCGCCGACCCGGCGGATCACGTCGGTGACCAGGTTGACGACCCCCCGGTGCGGCACCTCGACGCCCTTGGGCCGCCCGGTCGAGCCGGAGGTGTAGATCAGGTAGGCCAGGTTGTCCGGACCCACCCGTACCGGAGTCGCGGGCGGCCCTTCCGGCGGCCGGTCCAGCAGGAACACCGGCGGCCGGTCGGCGGGGAGGTCGCCGGCCAGGCGCGAGGTGGTGATCAGCAGGCGCGCGCCGGAGTCGGCCAGGATGTACGACAGCCGTTCCGCCGGGTACGCCGGGTCCAGCGGCAGGTAGTGGCCGCCCGCCCGCAGGACCGCCAGCAGCGCCACCACTAGTTCGGCGTCGCGGGGCAGGCACAGCGCCACGCAGGTCTCGGCGCCCACGCCGGCCGCCGCCAGCCGCCCGGCCAGCGCGCGGACGCGCTCGTCCAGCTCGGCGTAGGTGAGCGTGCCGCCGGCGAGGTCGCGGAGCGCGACCTCGTCCGGGGTGCGCGCGGCCTGCTCGGCGACCAGCTCGTGCAGGGTCCCGGCGGGGTATGGGGCGGCGGTGGCGTTCCAGCCGGTGAGCAGCTGCCGTTCCCGTTCCGGTGTCATCAGCGGCAGCCGCGACACCCGGATGCCCGGGTCGGCGACAGCGGCCTCCAGGACGAGCCGGTACGCCTCGGCCATCCGCGCCACCGTGTCCGCGTCGTACAGCTCGGTGCTGTACTCGAAGTAGAGGCCCGCGCCGGAAGGGGTCCTGACCACGTCGAGGCCGAGGTCGTGCTGGGCGGTGCCGTTGGGGAACTGGCCACGCGTGTCCATCGGCAGCAGGTTGAAGCCCACCTGGTACAGCGGGGTGCGGCTGGGGTCGCGGGCCGGCCGCAGCGCCTCCACCAGCCGGTCGAACGGCACGTCGGCGTGGTCCAGCGCCTCCAGGACGGTGCCCCGCACCCGGTCCAGCAGCTCGTCGAAGGACGGGTCGCCGGACAGGTCCGTGCGCAGCACCAGCGTGTTGACGAACATGCCGATGACCGGCTCGAACTCGGGCAGGTCCCGGCCGGCGACCGGCGAGCCGACCACGACGTCGTCCTGGCCGCCGTAGCGGGCGAGCAGCGCCTTGAACCCGGCCAGCAGCACCATGAACAGGGTGGCGCCGCGCCGCCTGGCCAGCTCCTCCAGCGCGTCGACGAGGTCCCCGGGCAGGGTGCGGGCGTACTCGTCGCCGGCGTGGCCGCGGGTGGCCGGGCGCGGCCTGTCGGTGGGCAGGCCGGTGTCGCCGGGCAGCCCGGCCAGGCGTTCGCGCCAGTAGCCGAGCTGGCCGGCGAGCACGCCCCCGGCGAGGTGCTCGCGCTGCCAGGCGGCGTAGTCGGCGTACTGGATGGGCAGTTCGGGCAGGTCCGGCTCGCGGCCCTGGCCGAGCGCGTCGTGGATCTCCTTCAGCTCACTGGTGAAGACGACGCCGGAGCGGGCGTCGAACACCGCGTGGTGCACGACCAGCACGATCCGCTGCAGCTCGTCGCTCATGCGGACCAGCCGCGCCCGCCACAGCGGCGGCCGGTCCAGGGCGAACGGCCTGCGCGCCTCGGCCAGGGCCAGGGCGCAGAACTCGCGTTCGGCCCGCTCGGGCGGCAGGCCGCGCAGGTCGGTGCAGGGCAGCGTGACCGGCAGGTCCACCCGGACGACCTGGACCAGGTCGCCGTCCTCGGTCGCCAGCGACGTGCGCAGCGTCTCGTGCCGCCGGACGACCTGGCGCAGCGCGTCCAGGCACCGCTCCGGGTCGCTGCGGCCGGGCAGCTCGATCACCGCGTTGACGTGGTGCGCGGGCGCGTCCGGGTCGAGCCGGGCGAGGAACCACAGGCGTTCCTGGGCGTACGAGGCAGGCAAGACGTAGGTGCCGGTCACGGCCGGTGTCCTCCTAGTGTTGGTCCATGGCCTCGCGCAGGCTGCGCGGGCGCATGTCGGTCCAGACCTGCTCGATGTGGTCGAGGCAGCTCTGCTTGGCGCCCTCGAACCCGGTCTCCCGCCAGCCGTCGGGGACGGGGCGTTCGGCGAACCAGATCGAGTACTGCTCCTCGTCGTTGACCACGACCTTGTACTGGCCGTCCCGCATGTCAGCGCCTTTCCGTCCGGGGGAGCCTGCTGATGGTGGTGGTGCCGGTGGCGGGGGCCTGCTGCTTGCCGCGCAGCTCCTCCACGAGCGCGGCCATGCCGGCCACGGTCGGCACCTGGAAGAGGCTGCGCATCGGCAGCCGGACCCCGACCTTCTTCCTGATGAGCGCGATGAGCTGGACGGCGACGAGCGAGTTGCCGCCCAGGTCGAAGAAGTCCTGCTCGACGCTGACCCGGCGGGCGCCGAGCACCTCGCCCCACAGGCCGGCGAGCGTGCTCTCCAGCTCGTTGCGCGGCGCGACGTGGTCGTCGGGAAGCTCGTCGGCGCCACCCGCCGCGGCGGCCGCGTCCAGCTCTCCGGCGACCGTGTCCTGGGTCAGCTCGCGCACGCCGGCGACGTACTCGGCCAGGTCGGTGGCGTTGACCACGACCTGCGGACCGAGGTTCGCGGCGAGCAGCCGGCGGAACGCCTCGGCGCCTTCTGCCGGGCTGATGCCGCGCTTGGCGCCGTCCACGTCGAGCGCCTGACCGGCGGCGGCCGACTCCTCGTCGACGGCGGTGTCCTCGGCCTGCCGGCGGGCGCCCTCGCCGACGGTCCGCGTGACGGCGTCCTTGTCGATGCGGCGCAGCACGAAGTCGGCGATGGTGACCACCGGTTCGCCGGCGTCGTCGTACAGGGTGAGGTCCGCGGCGAGCACCTCGCCGCCGCCGGTGTCGCGGTGGCGGGCGTGGCTCCACAGGCGGGCCGGGAGCGGCGCGTGCACGGTGACGCGGCCGTAGCCGAGCGGCAGGTAGCTGTGGCCGCCGGAGACGGAGCTTGACGCGACAGAGATGAACGCCGTCGCCTCGTCCAGCAGCGCCGGGTGGAGCGGCAGCCGGTCCAGGTCGGCGGCCACGTCGGGGCCCGCCTCCAGGCGGGCGAGCCGCTCGTCCCCGCCCTGGCTCACCGAGCGCAGGCTGTTCCAGCGGGGGCCGAAAGTGACCAGGCCGGAGGCGGAGGCGAACGGGCTCGGCCCGTCCTCGCCGCCGTACACGCATCGCTGCCGGGCGCCCGCCAGGTCCGACGGCGGCGGCTCCCCGGCGACCCAGGCGGCCGAGCCGCGGGCGTGCTGCGTGGCCTCGCCGCCGGTCACGCTGACCACCTCGAAGTCCATGCCGTCGCCCGCCGGGGTGAGCAGCACCCGAAGCTCGGCGGCGGCGCCGTCGGCGACGGGCAGCGGGGCGACGAACGCGACGTCGCGCAGCTCGATCGCGTGGCCGGGGCCCGGGCTCGGCACCGCGGCCTCGAACGCGGCCCGCGCCGTCTCCAGGTAGCCGGTGCCGGGCATGACGGGCACGCCCGCCACCCGGTGCTCGTCGAGCAGCCAGTGCGTGGACGGGGAGAGCGTGGCCGCGTACCAGGGCCGGCGGCCGGCGCTCTCGTGGCGGTGGCCGAGCACCGGGTGGTCGATCCTGGTCACCCGGTCGCCGCGCTGCAGCGCCCGGAACGCGGCCGGGGCCGCAACCTCGGCCGCCATGCCGACCTCCAGCCAGGCGCCCCAGTTGACCGAGACCGCCCGGCCGGGCCAGGCGTGCGCGCAGGCGTCCATGAAGGCGTTGGCGCCGCAGTAGTCGACCTGGCCGAAGCCGCCGGCCACGGCGGTGACCGACGAGCACAGCATGACGAAGTCGAGCGGCAGGTCGCCGAAGACCTCGCGCACCGCCAGCGTGCCGGCGAGCTTCGGGGCGAGCACGGCCTCGGCCGCCGCCCGCTCCTTGACCTCGGCCATGCCGCCGCCGGGAACCCCGGCCGCGTGCACCACGCCGTCGATGCGGCCGAACCGGTCGAGCGCCTCGGTCCTGGCGCGGCGCAGCGCCCCGGGGTCCGCGGCGTCGGCGGCCAGCACGACCACCTCGGCGCCGGCCCGCTCCATGCGGCGCACGGCGGCGACGGCGCGGCGGACCCGGTCGGGGGCGCCGTCGAGGGTGTCCCACTCCTCCCGGGGCGGCAGCCCCGACCGGCCGAGCAGGACGAGCCGGGCCTGCGCCCGACCGGCCAGGTCCTCGGCGAGGGTGAGTCCGATGCCGCCGAGCCCGCCGGTGATGACGTACACGCCGTGCCGGCGCAGCGGGTCGGCCTGCGGCGGCAGCGGCACCCGGGTGTACCCGCGCAGCCAGCGGCGGCCGGCGCGCAGCGCGACCGGCGACGGCGGCTCGCCCTCGGGCGGCTCGCCGGGCTCGGCGGCCAGCTCGGCGAGCACGGCGGCCGGGTCGTACGGGCCCTCCTCCAGGTCGACGTGGCGGGCCGTCAGCCAGCGGGCTTCCAGCGGGACGACGGCGGTGAAGCCGGCGACGGTGGCGTGCTCGGGCCTGGTGACGTCCCCGCCGACGACTCCCTGGGTGCCCCTGGTGACGATGTCGAGATGGACGCCGCCGTCCCGGTCGGCCTGGGCGAGCGCCTGGACGAGGCCGAGCAGGCTGAAGAATCCCAGGTCCTGGGCGGCGTCGGTGGCGGCGATGTCCCCGGCGGGGGTGCCGTCGAGCGGCCAGGCGTGCACGATCCTGGCGGGGACGCCGGTCTGCGCGATCAGCGCCTCGTAGTCCTCGCGCTCGGCGGGCCTGATGGTGACCGTGCCGTCGGGGGCGACCCCGTACGCGGTGCCGGGGACGACCTGGACCGCGTCGGCGCCGGCGGCGCGCAGGGCGTCGAGGAGCGGCACCCCGCCGGGCCCGGCGAAGACCAGGCAGCGGGCGCCGGCGAGGGAGTCCGCCGGGACGGGGGTGACGGGGGCCTGCCGCCAGGCGGGCACCGAGAAGCGCTCCTCCTGCGGCAGCGCCCCGGTCCGCGCGGCTCTCGGGTAGATCAGCTCGGGGTCGACCGCGGTCGGCACCCAGTGGCGGGTCCGCTCGTACGGGTAGGCGGGCAGCGGGACGCGCCGCGCGGGCTCGGTGATCGCGGTGACGTCGAGCGGCGCGCCCGCGGCCCACAGCGTGCCCGCGGCCGCGTACAGGACCTCGAGGTCGGACTTGGTGTCGGCGGGTCCTGGCAGGCTGGGCAGCGGGGCGGGCGCGGTGCGCGGCAGCTGTGTCCTGGCCAGGCCGGCGAGCTGGCGTCCTGGGCCGCATTCGAGCATCCGCCACTCGCCCTCCGCGGCGAGCGCGGCCACGCAGTCGCCGAACCGGACCGCCTCGCGCAGGTGGCGGGTCCAGTAGCCGGGGTCGGTGGCTTCCTCGGGCGTGATCCAGGCGCCGGTGACGTTCGACAGGAACGGGATCCTGGGCGCGTCGCGGGTGGCGGCGGCGACGGCGGCGTGGAAGTCGCCCAGGATCGGGTCCATCATCGCCGAGTGGAAGGCGTGCGACGTGCGCAGCGCGGTGTGCTGGACCTCGGCCTCGTCCAGCGTGGCCGCGTACCGCTCGACCAGCTCGGCCGGGCCGGCGACGACGCAGGTGCCCGGGCCGTTCACGGTGGCGACGGACAGCCCGTCCGGCAGGGTGCGGCGGACCTCCTCGTGGTCCTGGCGCACGGCCAGCATCGAGCCGGGCGGCATCGACTGCATGAGGCGGCCGCGGGTGGCGACCAGGCGCAGCGCGTCCGGCAGCGGGAAGACGCCGGCGACGGCGGCGGCCACGTACTCGCCGATGCTGTGGCCGATCATGGCGGCCGGTTCGATCCCCCACGACGACCACAGGCGGGCCAGCGCCCACTCGACGGTGAACAGCGCGGGCTGGGCCAGCTCCGTCTGGCGCAGCCGCTCGTCGGCGGCCTCCCGCTCGTCGTCGCCGGGGAACAGCAGCGTCCGCAGGTCCAGGCCGAGCTCGTCGCGGAGCAGCGCGGCGCACTCGTCCACGGCGGCGGCGAACACCGGCTCGGTGCGGTAGAGACCGGCGCCCATGCCGGCGTACTGGGCGCCCTGGCCGGAGAACAGCCACGCCACCCGGGGCGTGCCCGCCTTGGCCTTGGTCACCCGGCGTGAGTCGCGCAGGGCGGCGACCGCGTCGGCGGGGTCGGCGGCGACCACGGCCGCCCGGTGCTTGTGCTGCTTGCGCCCGGTGCGCAGCGTGTGCGCCACGTCGGCGAGGGAGACCTCCCGGTCCTCCAGGTGGCCGGCCAGCCGCCGCACGGCGGCGTCGAGCGCGGCCGGGGTGCGGGCCGACAGTTGCAGCAGGTGGGCGGGGCGCGGCCGGGCGGTCGGCAGCGGGGCGGGCGGCGCCTGCTCGACGACGACGTGCGCGTTGGTGCCGCCGATGCCGAAGGAGCTGACGCCGGCGCGGCGCGGGTGGCCGTTCGTCTCCCACTTGGTCAGGGTGGCGTTGACCCGGAACGGCCCGGACTCGAAGTCGATGCGCGGGTTGGGCCGCTCGTAGTTGAGGCTGGGCGGGATCATGCCGTGCTCCAGCGCGAGCACGGTCTTGATGAAGCCGGCGATGCCTGCGGCCGGTCCGAGATGGCCGATGTTGGTCTTGACCGAGCCGATGCCGCACCAGCCGGTCTCCTCCGAGGCCGCGCCGAGCACGCCGGCCAGGGCGGAGACCTCGATCGGGTCGCCGAGCGAGGTCCCGGTGCCGTGCGCCTCGACGTAGGTGACGGTGCGCGGGTCGATCTGGGCGACGCCGAGCGCCTGCGAGACCGCCGCGGCCTGGCCCTCGGCGCTGGGCGCGGAGAAGCCGACCTTCGTGGCGCCGTCGTTGTTGATCGCGTTGCCGATGACGACGGCGCGGACGTGGTCGCCGTCGGCGATCGCGTCGGACAGCCGCTTGAGCACGGCCATGCCGCCGCCACCGCCCCAGATCGTGCCCTGCGCGGACGCGTCGAAGGCCCGGCAGTGCCCGTCCGGGGAGTAGATGCCGTCCTGGTGGTACAGGTAGCCCCACTCGGCGGGCAGTTCCAGCGACGCGCCGCCGGTCAGCGCCATGTCGCACTCGCCGGCGCGCAGCGCCTCGCAGGCGACGTGCAGCGCCACCAGCGAGGACGAGCAGGCCGTGTGCAGGGTGAGCGACGGGCCGCGCAGGTCGAGCTTGTACGACACGAGCGTGGCCAGGTAGTCGGGGTGGTTGCCGGTGTAGACGGCCAGGTTGCCCACGGAGGCGAACACCTCGGTGTTGGGCCGCACGTACAGCCACTGGTACTCGTCGGAGCCGATCGCCCCGTACACGCCTATCTCGCCCGGGTAGCGCGCCGGGTCGTAGCCGGCGTCCTCCAGCGCGGTGTTGGCCAGCTCCAGGAACATGCGCTGCTGCGGGTCGCGCAGCTCCGCCTCGCGCGGCGACATGCCGAAGAAGGCGGCGTCCAGCGCGCCGTAGTCGTCGGCGACGGAGGCCGCCGGGACGAACATCGGATCGTCGAGCAGGTGGGCGGGCACGCCCATCGCCTCCTGCTCGGCCCGGGTGTGGAACTTCACGGACTCCACCCCGTCCACCAGGTTGCGCCAGAACGCGGGCACGTCCTCGGCGCCCGGCAGGCGGCAGGCCAGCCCGACGACCGCGATCGGCTCGACCCCGTTGCCTTCTTCGTGGTTCATTCGTTGCTCTCCTGTCTGGGCTGCTGTGGCCGGTGGGGTGAGGATCGTGCCCGCCGCGCGGCGACCCGCCGGGCGGCTCGGTCCCAGCCGGCCGGACGGCGTTCGCCGTCGAGGTGCGCGGCCAGATCTCGTACGGTCGGGAAGCGGAAGAGGTCGACGATCGGCACCTCACGGCCGAGCGAGGCGGCCAGGCGGGCCTGGACCTGCGCGGTGGCCAGCGAGTGCCCGCCGATCTCGAAGAAGTTCGCGCCGGCGGAGATGCTGGGCAGGCCGAGCACCTCGCGCCAGACGCCGGCGACCAGGCGTTCGGTGCCGGTGGCGGGCTCCTGGCCGCTCGCCGGCGCGGGGCGGGGCGGCGGGGCGGGCAGCCGGGCGCGGTCCACCTTGCCGTTGGGGGTGAGCGGGAGCGCGGGCAGCAGGACGAGCTCGGCCGGCAGCGCGTAGCCGGGCAGGCTCGCGGCCAGGTGACGGCGCAGCTCGGCCTGGCCGACGGCGGGCCCGTCGGTGACCGCGTACGCGAGCGGCACCCTGCCGCCCGGCCGCTCGGCGACCGTGGCCGCGGCGGCCCGCACGCCGGGGTGGGCCAGGATCGCGGCCTCGACCTCGCCGAGCTCCACCCGGTAGCCGCGGATCTTCACCTGCCCGTCGGCCCGGCCGGCGAGCACGACGCGGCCGTCCGGGTCGTAGCGGCCGAGGTCGCCGGTGCGGTAGCGGGCCGTCTCGCCGTCCCGCTCGCGGGCGAACCGCTCCCGGGTGAGGGTCTCGTCCAGGTACGACTCCGCCAGGCGGCGGCTCCTGACCACGACCTCGCCCAGCTCGCCGACGGCCGCGGGCGCGCCGGCCGCGTCGAGGACGAGCAGCTCGGCGCCGTCCACGCCGTGCCCGGCGGGAACCGGGTCGCCGTGGTCGGGCGGGTCGCCGATCTCGTGCACGGCCTGCGCCTGCGGAGTCTCGGTGGTGCCGTAGGCGTTGACCAGGCGGGCGTCCGGGGCGACGCGGCGGAACCGGGCGGCGTCGGCGTAGGTGAGCCGGTCGCCGCCGAACAGCACCAGCCGCAGATCAGGCAGCCGGACCCCGGCGGCCGCGATGAGCGCGGCGAGCTGCGGGGTGAGGTGGGCGACGGTGATCCTTCGCCCGCGCAGCCATCCGGCCAGCTTGGCGGGGTCCCGCACCAGGTCCGGGCCCGGCACGTGCAGGGTGGCGCCGAGCACCAGCGGGGTGAACGCGTCCCGCAGCAGCGGGTCGTGCGCCAGCCCGGCCAGGAGCGCGAACCGGTCATCCCCGGTGAGGCCGTACGCGCGCGGGTACCAGTCGAGGAACCGGGCCAGCGGGCGCTCCGGCGTCCGCACGGGCTTGGGCTCCCCCGTGGTCCCCGACGTGAACGCCAGATACCCCCGCTCCTCCATCGCCACCACCCGACAGGCCGTCCCACCCTGCTCTGAACCCGCCTCCGCCCTGTCACCACTCCCGTTCGTGACCGCTTCCGCCCCGTCACCACTCCCGCCTAAGAGCACCCCTGTCCGGTCCCCACTGCCGTTCGTGGCCGCTACTACCCGGTCACCACTCCCGTTCAGGACGTCGGAACCCGCCTCTCCCTCACCGAGCAGCTTCCGAGCGGCAAGATCGACCGACTCCCCCTCACCGCTCCCGCCAAGGACGCCAGGACCCGCGGTCCCTTCCTCACCGGTCAGATTCCGGGCCGCCAGGTCGGCTGGCCCTTTCTCACCGTTAGCGGGGGTACGGGGTTCTCCTGCTGGAGGGAGCCATGCCAGGTCGGGCGGGATCTGGATGCCGGGGCAGGCGATGATGCTGGTGGCGCCGGCCACGCGGGCTTGGGCCGCGAGCCGGGCGGGCGGCAGCGCCGTGTCCAGCACCGCCCAGCGGGCTCCCGCCGCCAGCACGCCCAGCATCAGGGCCGGCAGCTCGCGCGTACGCTCGGCGAGGATCGCCACCGTCTCCCCCGCCCGCACGGCCGCGCCCGCCGCATCGGCCAGCCGGGCCAGACCCGCGTACGTCAGCTCGCCGTCCTCGCCGCTGACCGCCACCCGCTCGGGCCCACCCGCCACCTGCTTGAGCACCCGCTCCACCACCCCGGCCCCGTCCCATCCGGACAGCACCGCAGTCCCGTCCGGCAGCCGGACCGCCCCGGATGCGTCCATGAGCCCCGTACTCACATCCGGCGAAGCACCGCCCCACACCCCGTGACCGCCCTGCGCCCCCGCCGACGCTCCGCCGTCGCGGAAGACCTCGCCGCCCTGAACCTCGGCGACTTCAGCCATGTCACCGGCGCCCACCACCCCGCCGTGGACTCCTGTCACCTTGGCCACGTCACTCGCCACCCCGTCGTGGACTCCGGCCACTTCCACCACGTCACCGCCCACGACCACCCCGGCGGGGACCCCCGTCACGTCACCGGCGCTCACCACCACCCCGTCCGCGGCTCCCGGCGTCCCGGCCGCATCACCGACGCCCACCACCCCGGCCTGGGCCCCCGCCGCCACCTCCACGCCATCGGCGCTGGCCGCCCCTGCCGGGATCAGCGGCTTGACCTCAGCCGGGTCCGGGAGCGGCCCGTCGTCACCTCGTCCAGGACGGGGGCGCAGGCGTGACTCGCGTACGGGACGGGCCGGGTCGGCGGTGAGGTCGGTGAGGAGGCGCAGGTAGCCGTGCAGCAGAGCGTCGACGCGCGACCGGCGGAACAGTCTGGGGTTGTAGACGGCCTGCAGCACGTAGCACCCGTCGCGCTCCCCCACGTACAGGGTGAGGTCGAACAAGGACCCGGGCAGCCCGGGAGGCAGCGGGGCCGCCGCGACGCCGGGCAGGTCCAGCCGCGGCTCGGTGAAGTCGTACATGTTGAACAACACCTGCACGAGCGGGTTGCGCGACAGGTCGCGGCCCGGCCCGAGCCGGTCCACCAGCCGCTCCAGCCGCACGTCCAGATGGGCCAGCGCACCCGACAGCGCCTCCTGGCAGCGGGTGACGTGCGCGGAGAACGGCGCGCCGTCGTCCACCCGCAGCCGCACCGGCAGCACCTGCACCAGGCACCCGGCCACAGGGTCGAGCGCCGGGTCGCGGCGGTCCGCGACGGGGGTGCCGACGATCAGGTCGGGCTGGCCGGACAGCCGCCGCAGGACCTGCCCGTAGGCGGCGAGCAGCACCGCGTACGGGGTGCCGCCGAGCCGCACGGCCAGCTCCCGCACGGCGGCGCTGACCCCGGCGCCCGCCTCGGCGGTGACGGACTCGCCGTCGAACGTCTGCACCGGCGGGCGCGGATGGTCGCGCGGCAAATCCAGCACCGTGGGCGCGCCGTCGAGGTGCCCGCTCCACCAGGCCACGTCCGCCTCGCCGTCGCGCCGGCCGAGCCAGTCCACGTACCCGCCGTAGGTGGCGCGCAGCGGCGGGAACGCCTCCTGCCGGTACGCGCGCGAGATGTCCTCGTACAGCACCTTCTGTGACCAGCCGTCGAACACCAGGTGGTGGACCGTGACGGCCAGCACATGCTCGTCCCCGGCGAGCCGCAGCAGCCTGGCCCGCCACAGCGGCCCCTCGGCCAGGTCGAACGCCAGCCGCGCCTCGGCCTGCAGCCGTTCGCGCAGCTCCGCGTCGGTCACGTCCTCGACGGGCAGCGGCACCGGGCCGGGCGGAGTGACCGTCACGGACGGGACACCGCCAGCCTGGGGCACCCGCCAGCGCAGCACCTCGTGCCGTTCGGCCACCGACGCCAGCGCCCGGCGCAGAGCCGCCACGTCCAGCGGGCCGGTGAGCCGCTGGGCCATGGCGATGTTGTGCGCCGGCGTGCCGGGGGCCAGCCGTTCCACGAACCACATCCGCCGTTGCACCGCCGACAGCGCCGCCGGTCCGTCGCCGGGCGGCTCCTCCCGCAGCGGAGGCGCCGCCGCGGCCCGGCGGGCGATCCCGGCCACGGTCCTGCCCGCCAGCACGTCCTCGACGGCCAGTTCCCGGCCCAGCCGGGTCCTCAGCAGCGCGGTCAGCCGCATGGCCAGCAGCGAGTGGCCCCCGCGGGCGAAGAAGTCGTCGTCCGCCAGCGGCTCCGCACCCCCGAACGCCTCCCCCCAGGCCGCGGCCACCTCCCGCACCATCACCTCACCCCCGCCCAGGTGATCGCTCTCGCGGGCCGCAGACGAACCGGCCCCCTGCTCGCCGTCGCGAGGAGTCGTCTGCTGGTCGGCCGTGGGCGGGGCCGTCCGATGGGTGCTGGTGGTTTCCTCGTGGGCGAGCCAGTGGCCGGATTCCTCCGTGGTGACCTCGGGGCCGGAGGGGTGGGCGTGCTGGTCGCCGAGGGTGCGCAGGGCGGCCAGGTCGACCTTGCCTGCCGGTGTCAGCGGGAGTGCGGGCAGGCGCAGCACCCGGGTGGGGACCATGTACGCGGGCACGCTGTCCAGGCAGTGGGCGCGCACCCCTTCCAGGTCCGGGGCCTCCTGCGGGGTCAGGTACGCGACCAGTTCCGTCAGCCCGCCCGCTCCGGTGCCGGCGTCCACGACGGCCTGGCGGATCTCGGGGTGGGCGCGCAGCACCACCTCGATCTCGCCGATCTCCACCCGCTGCCCCTGGACCTTCACCTGCCGGTCCAGCCGGCCGATGAACCCGATCCGGCCTTCCGCGTCCAGCACCACCCGGTCCCCGGTCCGGTACAGCCGCGCGCCGGGCTCGCCGTACGGGTCCGGCACGAACCTCTCGGCCGTCAGCCCAGGCCGGTGCAGGTAGCCGCGGGCGAGCTGCGGCCCGCCGACGCACAGCTCGCCGGGCGTGCCCGGCGGGACCGGCCGGAGCAGGTCGTCGAGGATGTACGCGGTGCAGCCCGGCAGCGGGTGCCCGATCGGCAACGGCCGGTCCCAGTCGCCGTCGAGCTCGGTGCCGACCACGCACACGGTCGTCTCGGTCGGCCCGTACCAGTTGTGGAACCGCCTGCGGCCCGGCCGCGACCACCGCGCCACCTGCTCGGGCCCGGCCGGCTCCCCCGCGGTGAGCAGGTCGCGCAGCGCCGGCAGCCGGTCGGGGTCGAGCAGCGGCAGCAGCGCGGGCGGGATCGTGCCCCAGGTGACCCGGTGCCGTTCCAGGAACCGCTGCAGTCGTACGGGATCGACCCGGTCCTCGTCGGCGGTGAGCATGACGCACCCGCCCCGCGCGAGCGGCGCGAAGATGTCGAGCACGGACACGTCGAACCCGAGCGCCGCGAACCCGATGGAGCGGCACGACGCGTCCAGGCCGAAGTACGCGCCCGCCATGGTCACGAACGCCACCGCCGACGCGTGGCTCACCACGACCCCCTTGGGCCGCCCGGTGGATCCGGAGGTGTAGAGCACGTACGCCGCGGAGCCCTCCGCGGCGGCGGCCGGTTCCGGGGGCGGGAGCTCGCCCTGGGCGGGGGCGACGAGGCGGAGGGGGAGGTCGCGCAGGACGCCGCGGCCCGCCTGGTCGGCGACCACCAGGGTGATCCCGGCGTCGCCGATGACGGTCTCCAGCCGCTTGCGCGGGTGCGACGGGTCGAGGGGGACGTACGCGGCGCCGGACATCAGGACTCCCAGCACCGACACCAGCAGTTCGGGCGTGCGCCGCCCGCACACGCCGATCCGCGTCTCCGGACCTGCGCCCAGCTCGCGCAGCCGGTGTGCCAGCGCTCCCGCCTCGGCGGTGAGCCCGCGGTAGGTCAGGCTCGTGTCCCACTGCCGCACCGCGGGCGCGTCAGGAGTGCGGGCGGCCTGGGCGGTGACGAGTTCGTGGAGCAGCGTCGCGGTGGTCACGTTCACCCCGTCATCCGGCCCGGTCGGGCAGCGTGTCGAATCTCAGCCGCACCCGGTCGTACGGCACGGCCACGGCGGCCGGCGCCTCGCCCCGGGCGGTGGGCACCGGCAGGTGGACGACCCGCCAGCCGGACAGCCGGCCTTCCGAGGCCCGCCACGGCGCCGGATCGGCCAGATCGGGGAACCCGGCGGCCGTCGGGTCGGCGCCGGGACCCGCCGCGGCGGCGAGCGCCCGCTTCGCGGTGACGGCCCGCAGTTCGAGCCACCGCCGGTCCTCTTCCGCGGCCCCTTCGACCTGCTCCCGCTCCCCGGGGCTCAGCCACCTCGCCGCGTCGACCGGCCCGGCCGGGTGCGTGAGGGCCACGCCCACGGTCGGGGCGCGGGTTGCCGCTGTCAGGACGAGGCCGGCCGCCTGGCAGGTGGCGACGGTCAGCCCGGCGTCTCCGTGTTCGCCGTACGGAAGCGGTCCGCTGCCCAGCCAGAGGTGGACCTCGCCCAGGTCAGGGAGGGGGTGGACGCCGGCGAGGTCGGCGGCGATGAGGGCCGCCAGGTCGCCGGGCCGGTCCTTGACGAACAGGTGGCCGCCCGCGAGGGTGCGCAGGCGGAAGCCGGCCGTCGTGTGGCGGGCCCAGCCGAGCATGTCCGCCGCGCCCACCTCGCCGTCGTCCAGGCCGGTGAAGGCGACGATCGGGGTGTCGACGGGCGGCTCCGGCTCGTACCGGTAGCTCTTGATCCAGGCGAAGTCGGCGCGGAGCACGGGCAGCAGCAGCTCGCGCAGCTCGGGCACGTGCTTGAGCTCGGGCAGCGCGCCCGAGCGGCGGACGAGCTGGTCGATGAACGCCTCGTCGGGCAGGTCGGCGGTGGCGGCGAGCGGGACCTTGCGGTGCGGCGGGTGGGCGCCGCCCACGTACAGGCGCGAGGGCGGCGGCAGGCCGCGCCGGCGCAGCTCGCGCACCACCTCGAAGGCGAGCCGCGCGCCCATGCTGTGCCCGTACAGCGCGTACGGGGCGCCGGTGGCGGGCTCGATCTCGTCGGCGATCTCGCCCACGGTGAAGGCCGGCGGCTCGGCGATGCGGTTCTCGCGGCCGGGGAGCTGGATGGGGGTCACCGTGAGGCCGGCGAGCTCGCGGAGGAGACCTCCGTAAGCGCTCGCGCCTCCTCCGGCGTAGGGCAGGCAGAACAGCGTGCGGGCGGGAGCGGGCACCGTGGGATGGGGGGTCCGCTGCGCCGCCGTCAAGAAGCCGGCGATCGTCCAGCACCTCCCCGGCGGGGAGCGGCGCAAGTTGTCGGAGTGTGATGGATTCGTCGCTCGATGTGCAGGCCGTCAATCGCCATGTTACGGCGCTCCTCGACAAATGCCTCGGAACAACTAAGCAAATGGGGAATTACTACGAAGGGTCACTACATTTCGTGCGATGTAACGCGGTAGTGCGACAAGAACTCTTATATCCAGGTTGAGAGGAGGAGTCAACGCCGCGATTAACGCTCTTCCGCCATGCGACGCGACAAAAATCAGACCCGGGGAAATATTGCCCAGGCAGCCCTGGGATGATAGGCGCGCGTGCGAGGCGGCCGAATGCGACCGAAACCAAATACGGCGGACCGATTCCGGGCCTCGCTGTCCGCTATATCCGCCTTTATCTCCAAATCTGCCTCTATAGGGTGATTCACTGCTGCGCCCAGCCGTCGGTGAGCTTCCGCACGGCGAGCCGGAGGCGCCCCCGAGCCTCAGGGCGGCCGGCCCCGTGACAAGAATTCCCGGCTCGCGCGTTTTTTCGTCAGATCCCGGCCCCGGCGGCCACGGTCCGGCGATCCGGCCACCACCATCGGCGCGATTCCACACCGCTTTCCGGCCCACATGAATAGGAGCTTGTCAAGGCGAGAAAGCTGTTCGAGCAATATCGGCCGTAGTCGCTACGAGCAGGCCGACGGCACCGTTCCCCGGGGACCGGAAACACGGGGAACCGCGACCGGGCACGACATCATGACAAGGACGGCCCTTGGTTGCAACACATCCAGTAAGAAAGCCTCGAAATCCCTCGCCCGCATTTCCCGGAGAAAAATCCCTATCAATATGAATGCGCCCCGCCTCGGAGCCGCCGGAAAACAATTCGCCCACGTTTGAACGGGCTCGATTCCGGTAGGGCGTCGCGTGTGGGTGGATTGCGGATGCGCGAGCGCTGGGACGACGTGGGTGGCCGCCGGATGCGGAGCCTGGAGGTGGGGCGCCGCGGCGAGACGGTCGTGCTGCTGCCCGGCCTGGGCGCCGTCGGCTACATGAAGGACACGCTGGCCGGTTGCGCCTCGTGGGCGCACGCGTTCCTGCTGGACGTGCCGGGGTTCGGGCACCGGCCGCCGAGGCCGTGCGCGGCCGAGGTGCCGGCCGTGGCGGAGGCCGTGGGCGACTGGCTGGAGACGGTGCCCGACGGGCCGGTGGTGCTCGCGGGGCACTCCAGCGGCGCCCAGGTCGCGCTGCGGGTCGCGGCCGCGCACCCGGCGCGGGTGAGGTCGCTGGTGCTGCTCGGGCCGACGTTCCCGCCGCGCCAGCGGACGCTGCGGCGGATGGCGCGGCCCTTCCTGCGCACGGTGGTGCGCGAGCCGCTGAGCGTGCTGCCCGTCACGCTGCCGTACTACCTGCGGGGCGGGCCGGCCGAGGTGCTGCGGTGCGTCCGCTCGGCACAGTCCGACTTCCCCGAGTACCTGATCGGCAAGATCTCCTGCCCGGTGCTGGTCGTCCGCGGCGCGCGCGACCACATGTGCCCGAAAACCTGGGCCGACGGCCTGGCCATCACGGCCCCGCTGGGGCGGTCGGTGACGGTGCCGGGGGCGCACGTGTTCCCGTTCCAGCATGGCGGGATGACGGCCTCGCTGATCGCGGAGGCGGCCGCCCTCGCCGACTCCTACGCCCCCGTGCGGCCTTCCTCCCGGTGGGCGGAACCGCCGGCCGTGGTGCTGCCGTCTTCGGAGGAGCCCCGGTCGGCCTCGCCGGGCGTGTAGTAGCGGCGCAGCCAGGCGGCCAGCCCGTCCAGGCCGGGCAGCAGCACCCGCTCGGTGATGCCCGCCTGGTCCAGCCGGTTCCTGATCTCCAGTTTGACCCGGGCGGGGAGCAGCCAGCCCCGCCACAGGTCCGGATGCCCGGCCAGCCATTCCTGCACCTGGTAGGCGGGGGAAGAGGTCGCCGACAGCACCGACGACTGGTTGACGACCCGCTCGTCCAGCGACGGCGGCTCGAAGAACGTCAGGAACGGCCGGTCGCCGGCCAGCCGGCCGAACCCGTCCAGGTCGCCCGCCACCCGGGCGAGCATCTCGGTGGTGAACACCAGCGCCCCCTCCCGCTCCAGCTCCTCGCGCAGCGGCCCGGGCAGCAGCCGGTGCGCGCGCTCGCAGTCGACGGCCAGCAGCGCCCCGTCCTCCTCCGGCCAGGACGCGGTCGCGAAGTGCAGGGCCACCAGCGGCGAGAACGTCCAGTCCAGCAGCCGGGTCGGCAGCCCGTGGTGCTGGCCGAGCGCCAGCCAGTCCCACACGGTCTCCCCCGGCGTGGCGCGGTGGGCGTACTTGCGGAAGTTGCGCACCAGGTGCCGCTCCAGGGCGGCGTAGTCGCCGCGCAGCCGCGACAGGCTGGACACGTGCGCGTCCGTGCTCCGGGCCAGCCCGCGGAAGACCAGCGTCGGATGCACGTGGGCGCTGCCGCGCGGCCTGCTGGCCTCGCAGATCGCGTCGTCCAGCTCCCGCCACGACGACACCTCGTGCGACCTCATCCCCGCACCGCTGCCCCGAGGCAGCCGGTTGACACCGATGACCTGCGACGTTACGCGCCGGCGCGGCCGTGCCACTCGGTGAGCAGGACCGTGGCGTCGTCCTGGAGCCGGCCCTCGTGGTGGTCCATGACGTCCTTGATGAGCCGGCGGAGCGTCTCCGGCACCGGCAGCCGGGCGCAGGAGTGCCGCAGGATGAAGTCGACGAACCGCTCCATCCCGAACTGCTCGCCGCGGTGGCGTCCCGCCTCGACGATCCCGTCGGTGTACATGAGCAGCCGGTCGCCGGGTTCGAGCTGCTCGTGGCAGACCTGCGCGGGAAGCTCCAGGCCGAGCCCGAACGGGGCCGTCGGCGGGCAGTCCAGCGTGGTGACCCATCGGCCGGCCCTGATGAGCACCGGCGGGTGGTGGCCGCGGTTCACCCACGACAGCATGCCGGTGCGCAGGTCGAAGTCGGCCATGATCGCGGTGACGAACCGGGCCGTCTCCCCGAACTCGCGCAGCAGCATGTTCTCGATGCCCTCGCTGGTCGCGGCCAGGCAGGCGCCGTCGCGCCGCAGGTTGCGGCTGGCGGCCATGACCAGGTTGGCGGCCAGCCCGGCGGCCACGTCGTGGCCCATCGCGTCGAAGATGGCCAGGTGGACGATCTCGTCGCCGAGCGCGTAGTCGAAGGCGTCCCCGCCGATCTCGTAGGCGGGCTCCAGCACTCCCGCGATGGTCACCTCGGCGTTGGCGAAGGTGAGCGGCGGCATCAGGTGCCAGAGCATCTCGGCGGCGACGTTCATCCGCCGCGAGCGCACCAGGCGCGTGTACGAGTCGCTGAAGGAGCGCCGGCCGGCGACCAGGAGAGCCAGCAACTGGGCCAGGTCGAGCACGTCCTCCTCGGCCACGTCGTCCGGCCGCTCGACGAGGACGCGGAGCGCGCCGAGGCGCTCGGCGCCGTTCAGCAGCGGCACCCACCAGCATTCCATGCCGCGCTCGGCGGGCTTGCGCAGGATGCGCACCTCCTGGAAGGCCCGGCCGCCGTAGGTGGCGTCGATGCGCAGGTCGTCGGGCGGCTTGTCCTCGGTGACGTCGTCCGGCGCGCCGGGGTGGCCGTACGGCCCGTCCCGCTCGGCGAGCAGCCGCAACGTGCTCTGCTGCAGGTCGGCCAGGTAGATCAGGCACTGCCGGACACCCACCTGCGGAGCGTGGCGGGCGGCCAGGTTCGGCAGGTCCTCCAGCGTGGCCTGCTGCCCGTCCCGCAGCAGGCCGCTCAGCGCATTCCGGACATCACGAGGGCCGCTCATCGGATTTCGCCCCCCATTTCGCCTTTATGGTTGCTGGCCATTATTCGCGGTTGCCGTGTCCCGCCGGTCAAAGGCGGCGGCAAACATCCGCAAACGCGTCGCATGGAGGGGGTGGCCGGGCTCTGACCTGGGTCATCACCCCGGAAAGCAAGAAACGCGCCGGCGAACCGCCGGCGCGTCCCTTGTCCTCACGGGCTCGTCACAGCACCGCGCCCGAGCCCTCGCGGGCTCGCTTGACACGCGGCTGCGGCGGCTCGGGCGGCGGCTGCTTGTCGAACCGGCCCAGCGTGATGGCCAGCGGCCCGGCCACGAACGACGACGACAGCGTGCCGACGATGATGCCCGTCACCAGGGCGATGGCGAAGTCGCGCAGCGAGTCGCCGCCGAACACCGCCAGCGCCATCAGGATGAACAACGCGCCCAGACCGGTGTTGATCGTCCGGGGCAGCGTCTGCAGGATCGCCCCGTTCACCGACTTGGCCAGGGGCTCCTTGCGGTTGAGCGCCCACAGCTCCCGGACCCGGTCGAAGACCACCACCTTGTCGTTGACCGAGTAACCCACGACGGTGAGCATCGCGGCCAGGAACACGCCGTCGATCGGCTTGCCCAGCCAGGCGAACAGCCCGATCACCACCGACACGTCCACCACCAGCGCGGAGACCGCGGCGGTGCCGAACGTCCAGCGGAACCGGTACGCCAGGTAGGCGAGCTGGGCGGCGATCGCCACGCCGAGCGCGATCAGCGCGTTGCGGCGCAGCTCCTCGCCGAGGCTCGGGCCGATGAACTCGTCGCGGCTCTTGTTCACCTCACCGCCGACCTCGCCCAGCGCCTCCTGGATCCGGTTGACCTCGGCGATCTCCAGCTCGCCCGCCCGTACGGAGACGTCCGGGCCGGAAGCCTGCACCACCGCGTTCGGGAAGCCGGCGTCCGCGACCGCCTGCCTGGCCGTGTCGGCCGTGATGGGGGTGGAGGTGGAGAACTCGACCAGCCGGCCGCCGGTGAACTCGACGCCGAAGTTGAGCCCGCGGGCGAACAGCCCGGCGAGCGAGACCACGGTCACCACCACCGCCATGCCCAGCCAGAGCGTCTTGCGGGCCATGACCTGCGGGTCGCGCTTGGTCAGCCAGGTCCTGACCCGCCCGACCGAGCCGAGGCCGGACACGCGCGGGCCCATCCGGTCGATGATCAGCGAGGTGAACACGCGGGTGATGAGCATGGCCGACACGAGCGAGGCCAGCACACCGATGCCGAGGGTCACACCGAAGCCCTTGACCGGCCCGGAGGCCAGCCAGAACAGCAGCCCGGCGGCGATCAGGGTGGTGATGTTGGAGTCGGCGATGGCGCTCCAGGCCATCTTGAACCCGCGGTCGAGCGCATGGCGCAGGCCCCGCTTGGGCGCTCCCGCGTACTCCTCCCTGGCGCGTTCGAACACCAGCACGTTGGCGTCCACGGCCATGCCGATCGCCAGCACGAAACCGGCCAGGCCCGGCAAGGTCAGCGTGGCGCCCATCGCCACCAGCGCCGCGTACGAGATCAGCCCGTAACAGGCCAGCGCGAGGGCGGCGGCGAGGCCGACCATCCGGTAGATGACGACGATGAACAGCGTGGTGAGAAGCAGACCCACCACGCCGGCCTTGGCACTGGCCTCGATGGCGTCGGCGCCCAGCGTGGGGCCGACCGTGCGCTGCTCGACCAGCTCCATCGGAACGGGCAGCGCACCGCCCTTGATCAGCACGCCCAGCTCGCGGGCTTCCTCAAGGGTGAAGTCACCGGTGATGTCGGTGCCGCCGCCGGGGATGCCGGCCCGGCACGCGATGGACGGGTCGAGCTGCGGGGAGGAGATGATCTCGTTGTCGAGCAGGATCGCGAGCCGCCGGCGCGGGTCGCCCGCCTCGAAGCAGGCGACCTCCCCGGTGAGCTTCTGCCAGGCGGCGGCGTCGCGGAACTGGACGCTCACCCACCAGCCCGGCCCCTGCTGGGGGTCGCTGCGCTCGTTGGCGTCGCTGACGCCGTCACCGCTGATGACCGGCGGGCCGAGCCTGAGACGCTGCCCGCTCTCGTCGGCGACGACGATCTCGCCGTTCTCCGCCTTCTCGCCCTCCTGGGCCACTCCCTTCACGGCGTGGAAGGACAGCTGGGCGGTCTTGCCGATGACCTCGGCCGCCTGCTCCGGGTCGAGCACGCCGGGCAGCTCGACGATGATGCGCTGCTCGCCGGAGCGGACCAGGGTGGGGTCGACGACGCCGAGCGCGTCGGCCCGCCGGCGGAGCACGTCGAGGGCGCGGTCGGTGGCCTCGGAGTCGGCCTTCATCGTGGGCGAGTCGCGCGTCTCGAACACGAGCTGGGTGCCGCCGCGCAGGTCGAGGCCGAGCCGCGGCGCCATGGTGAGGGCGAGGACCAATGAGGTCGCGATGACGGCGAAAGCCGCCAGTGCGCGCCAGAGCGGCGCACGTGACATGGGAAGCCTCCACGGGCTTGAGAGGAAAGAAGGGACCAGGTGTTCTCAGAGCGCCGTGGAGGAAGGGGGCGCGCGAGCGGGGGTGGTCTCCTGGCAGGCGGCGGTGAACCCCGCGCAGGCGTGCGGCCGCTCGGCGGCTGCGGCGTGCAGCGACGGACGCGGCGGGCCGGGCGGGAGCAGGGCGGCGCCGCCGCTCATCTCGTACGAGATCGTCCGGGCCTGGGCGGTGGACGGCGGGAGCGGCGACTTGCGCGCGCCCGGGTGGTGACTGCCCTGCTGGGCCTGCTGGGTCACCCCCTGCGCGGTGACGACCTGGACGACCTGTCCGTGGGCGGGGGCGGGCAGGAACCACGACAGCATGAGGAGGAGCGCTGCGGGCACCCTGGTGCGCACGGTCCCTCCTCGTCGCTGCCTTGATCTTGACGTGCTTGCGGTGTGGACGCCGGAGATCCGGCCGGGCCGCACGGAACGCGGCTTCCCCGCTGCGCAGCCGCCGCCATCGGTGACGATGATCTTACCGGGACGATCAGCGGGATCGTCCCGTCCACCGGCGGTACGCGACCGGACGGCTGGATCCGATCTCCATGCTGGCACACGCGCGCCGCGAAGGCACTCACGCGCGTAAGCCTCCACCCTACGGCGTGCCCGCCCCAGCACCGGACGCCTCGCCGGTATCGGCGCCTTTCAGGGGTGCTTTCCCGGGCCCGTTCCAGAGTGCGGACGCCACCCTGATCAGGCGACTTTGACCGGTGCTTCCACCAGGAAAGTGAGCTATGGTCGGCCTCATGGCGACCCGGAGCATCACACGTGGCTCCACCCCGTTTCTCGCGGTGGTGGGCCTGCTGCTGCTTGCCCTGGTCATGGTCGCCTCCACGCCTCGCTGGGCCGGGGTCCACCCGGTGCAGCAGCGCGTCCAGACCGCGGGGGTGATGACGCCCGGGTCGGAGGTGACGGCGGTGTCGACGCTGCCGCACCAGCAGGTCAGGGCGGAGCACCTGCCCCGCCTGTGGCCGGCGCGCCAGCGTGCCGAGACGGTGTCCGTCAGGCACGCCCCGTCCTGGCCGGAAGCGGGCTCGGCCGCCATCCGCGGCCCCCAGCAGCCGGGTCATCGCGCGGCCGGCTCCCGGAGCCCGCCGCCCGTCTAGAGATCCTCCCTCCCCGTGCTGTCGCGGCGCGGGGCCTCCTCGGCGTACGCGCCGGATCTCTCAGGCTAGGAGCGATGCCTCATGGCTTCATTGCAGACACTCATGCAGGACTACGACCAGCACCGTGCGCGGCTTGAGGAGCTGCGCGACCTGCTGGAGGAGCGGCTCGCCGCCGCTCGCGCCGACCTGTCGGCCGCCGTGACGGCGGGTTCCGCGGCGCTGGCCGGGCTCGCCCGCCGGGAGAGCGACGCGATCGAGTCGGCGCTCGCCCGGATGGACCGCGGCCTGTACGGCACCTGTGTGCGTTGTGGCGCCTTCATTCCGTACGGTGTGCTGCGCCGCATCCCGCACGAGCAGCTCTGCCTCGCTTGCGCCGGCACCAGGGAGCGGCAGGGGCACTCCGGCGCCACCGAGATCCCGGCGCCGCGCCCGGCCCCCGCGGGAGTCCCGGAGCGGAGCCGGCCCGAGGCGGCCGTCCCGCCGGGACCTGGAGCCGGAGACGAGGCGGGGAACGGGACGTGACCGGGAACGGCCGCGTTTCCTGGCTGGACGACAGGGCCGCGGTCGATCTCGGCACCGCGCGGATCCGCCTGATCGGTTTCGGCCACCCTTCGATCGTCGACGAGCCGTCCGGCGTGCCCGGCTCCGCCCGGCCGGTCAGGCACGGCCTGGTCGCCGACGTCGCCGCCTGCGCGCGGCTGGTCGACCAGGTGCTGCGCACCGCGCTGCCCGAGGGCGCGCGGACGCCCGGCCGGGTGCTGGTGGGCGTGCCGGTGACCGCCTCGCCCGCCGAGCGGGCCACGGTCACCGGCATCGTCGAGCGGGCCGCAGGCTGTGCGGCGACCGTGGTGGAGGAGCCGCTGGCCGCCGCGCTCGGCAGCGGCCTGGACATCACCGGCCCGCGCCCCCGGCTTCTGATGGACGTCGGCGCGGGCATCATCGAGGCGGTGGTCATCAGGGACGCCGCCGTCACCGACGCCGTCGCCGTCCAGCTGCCCGCCGATGGCGACGGGTCGCTGCCCGCGCACGTCCAGGACCGCGTCACCGAGATGGCGGCCGAACTCCTGGCCCGCCTGCCGGCCCGGCTGCGCCCGGCGGCGCGCGAGGGCGGGCTGATGCTCACCGGCGGCGGCGCGGCGGAAGCCGGGCTGGCGGGGCGCCTGTGCTCCAGGCTGCGCATGACGGTGAGCAGCGCCCCCGAACCCGCGCACGCCACCGTGCGCGGGCTGGCGCGGCTGTGCCTGCCTCCCATGGCGGCACTGCTCGCCCTTCCCACGGCCTGAGCGCCGTCCCCTCTTCCGCAGCTACGAACACCTCTCTCTCACGTAAGGACGCATTCCATGACCCAGCACGACGAGCACGTCATGCTCAGCGAAGTCCAGGTCCAGACCATCAGCGAGAACCTGCAGAGCCAGCTCATGTGGCGCGCCTCCAGGCTGGACGAGCTCCGGGCACTGGTGGAGGGAGGCGGTGGCACGGACGACGGCTCCAAGCAGGGCGTGCTGGCCGACCTGGCCTCCACCGAGCGGACCATCACCGAGATCCGCGACGCCCTGGAGCGGCTGGCGGACGGCAGCTACAGCCGCTGCGCCGACTGCGGCACCAGCATCCCGTTCGAGCGGTTGAAGATCAGGCCGCTGACCCGGCACTGCGTGCCCTGCCGTCAGCGGCACGAAGCCCGCTGAGCATCCGGTCCAGATAGCCGCGCGTCTTTCCCGGGGCGCGCGGCAGGCAAGACTTACGATTGGGAAACGGTCGGTAACGAAACCGCCTTGATCGGCCATGATTGTCTCGGCGCGCCGTTGACGTCTCACGGCCGGGAGTTCGTGCACGCTCGGGGAGGAAAGTGCTGGGAGCGCGGGTCGGGACTGGGCGGCGACGGGGCGAGGGGCTCCGGTGAGATCGCAGGTCGTGCTGCGCTACCTGCCGTTCGCCGTGCTGCTCGCGGTGGCGGTGACCGACCTGATGGCCGGCCGCGATCTGGGTTTTCTCCCGCTGCTGACGCTGGGCCCGACGTTCGCCTCCGTATACGGGAGCGTGCGCAGGACCGCTTTCGTGGGCGTGGCCGCGCTGGCGCTGTGCGTGCCCCTGGCGCAATACCAGGGCACGCTGCTGACCCGGCAGAACAACATCACCATCGCCACGGTCGCGGGCGTCACCGCGGCCAGCATGATCGTCAGCCGGCTGCGGCTGCGCCGCGAGCGCGAGCTGGCCAACGTGCGCCTGGTCGCCGAGGCCGCCCAGCGGGTGCTGCTGCGGCCGGTGCCGCGCCGAGCCGCCGACCTGCGGATCGCGCTGTCGTACACGTCGGCGGCGGCGGAGGCGCAGATCGGCGGTGACCTGTACGAGGTGGTCACGACACCGCACGGGGTGCGGCTGCTGATCGGCGACGTGCAGGGCAAAGGGCTGACCGCGGTGGAGACCGCCGCGTGGGTGCTCGGCGCCTTCCGCGAGGCCGCGTACGACATGAGCGAGCTGACCGAGGTGGGCGAGCGGCTGGAGGCCAGCCTGGGCCGCCACCTGAGCGCGGAGACGTTCGTGACGGCGATCCTGGCCGAGGTGCACGACGAGGAGATCTCGCTGCTGAACTTCGGGCATCCCGCGCCGCTGCTGATCCGCGGCGAGGGGAAGATCATCACGGTGGATCCGCCAGAGGAGAGCCTGCCGCTGGGGCTCGGAGCGCTCGCGACCGACCGGCCCAAGCCGCATCGGGTGGCGTTCGGCGTGGGCGACCAGATCCTGCTGTTCACCGACGGGGTGATCGAGGCGCGCAACCGCGGCGGCGACTTCTACCCGCTGACCGACCGCACCGGGCTCCTGCTGGCCGGTGAGCCGCAGGAGGCCCTCGACGCGCTGCGCGCCGACCTGATCCAGCACGTCGGCGGCCCGCTGCCGGACGACGCCGCGATGCTGCTGCTGCGCCGCCATCTCTCCTGAGTGGATCCCTCCGCTGGACCTTTCCGGGCCTTCGCGCGTAGTGTGTTGGACAGTCGTCCAAGGCGTTCGTCCAAAAGGAGGGTGTATGACAGCGGTTCCGACACGGCGGCGGCTGCTCGACGCGGCCGTGCCACTGATCGTGGAGGCGGGCTGGGGCGGGGTGTCCACGCGGATGGTGGCCGAGCGGGCGGGGGTCGCGCCGGGGGTGGTGCACTACCACTTCTCGTCGGTGACGGACCTGCTGGCCGAGGCGGGCACGGAGGTGACGGGGCGGCTGCTGGAGGAGTTCGCGGGCGGCCTGGCGCGGCACGCCGACCTCGGCGACGGGGTGCGCTGGATGATGGCCGAGCTGGGCCGCTATCCGGGCACCGACCCCGCGTCGCTGCTGGTCGCGGAGCTCTACCTGGCCGCCACCCGGATCCCGGAGCTGCGGGAGCGGCTGCGCGGGCAGGTCGGCGGGTTCCGGACGGTCGTGGCGGCGTGGCTGCGCGAGCGGGGGCACGAGGGCGACGCGGACGCGGTGGCGGCCGTGCTGGCGGCGGCGATGGACGGCATCGTGCTGCATCGCGCGCTCGACCCCGCCCTCGATCCGGACCGGCTGGCCGCGCCGCTGCTGGCCCTGGTGCGGGAGGGGACGCGATGAGAGCGGTGGTGTGCGGCGCCGGCATCGCGGGGCTGACGCTGGCCTGGCACCTGGAGCGGGCCGGGTGGGACGTGGAGCTGGTGGAGCGGGCCGGGTCGTTCCGCGACGGCGGCTACATGATCGACTTCTACGGCCCGGGTGCCGAGGTGGCCGCGCGGATGGGGCTGAGCGAGAGGCTGCGCGAGCTGCGTTACGAGGTGAACGAGCTCGGCTACGTGGACGGGGACGGGCGCACCACCAGCCGGCTGACGCTGCCGCCCGGCGCGTACGGGGTGACCAGCCTGCTCCGGGGCGATCTGGCGCGGGCCGTCGCCGACCGGGTGCGCTCGCCCGTGCGGTACGGACTCACCGTGGACGCGGTGGAGCAGGGCTCAGGCGGCGTGCGCGTCCTGCTCTCCGACGGGACGTGGCGGGACGCCGACCTGCTCGTGGGCGCCGACGGCGTGCACTCACGGGTGCGGGAGCTGGTCTTCGGGCCGCGGGAGCGGTTCGTGCGCTACCTGGGCCACCACGTGGCCGCGTACTCGCTCGACGACGAGGAGCTGAGCCGGCGGGTGGGCGTGCGCTACCGCATGCTGACCGTTCCCGGGATGATGGCGGGCGCGTACGCGCTGCGCGGCGGCCGGCTCGCGATGCTGTTCCTGCACCGCGAGCCCGATCCGGCCTGGCCCGCCGCCCCCGCTGCCGCGCTGCGTGAGCGGTACGGGCACCTGGGCTGGATCCTGCCCCGGGTGCTGCCGCACTGCCCGGACCCGCCGGAGCTGTACTACGACCAGGTGAGCCAGGTGGAGATGGACGCGTGGAGCCGGGGCCGGGTGGTGCTGCTGGGCGACGCCTGCCAGGCGGTGTCGCTGTTCGCCGGGCACGGGGCGTCGCTGGCGATGGCGGCGGCCCGGGTGCTCGCGGAGGAACTGACCGGTGGCGGGCCTGACGTGCCCGCCGCGGCGGCGCCCGGCGGAGGGCTCTTGGCGGACGTGCCCGCCGCGGCGGCGCGTTACGAGGCGCGGATGCGCGGGCCCGTGGCGCGGGTGCAGCGGTTCGGCCGCCGGTTCGTCAAGTGGATGGCGCCGCCGAGCCGGGGCCGGATCGCGGCCCGCGACTGGCTGCTGCGGCTGGCCGCGCTGCCGGGCGCGGGGCGGCTGCTGGCGGGCAGGCTCGGCCCCGGAGGTCACGAGCTGTTCAGCGCTTCACCTCATGCACCTGGCTCCTGGCCGGAGCGCTGATGCGCACCTTGCTCCCCCAGCCGGTGTAGCGGGTGTCGACGCTGATCGTCTCGCCGCCGTTGTGGCTGCGCCGCCACGGTCCGGACGCGGCGGGGAAGGTGGTGACGAGCCTCGCGGGAAGCTCGCCCGCGCTCAGCGTGAGCCGGTACTCCAGCACTTCCGGATCCGTGGGTTTGATCACCTTGGAGAGCCGGAACCAGGAAGAGTTCTTCCACAGCTCTCCTTCGCTGATCTTGCCGGTGTACGTGCGCCCGGACTTCTCGCCGGAGGTGATCAGCGCCTTCAGCGTGGCGGGCTCGGCCGGGTTGATCGTCTGGCTGTACCGGCCGCCCAGGCCGAGAGAGGCGCGGGGGAGCTTGACCCAGGTCTTGCCCTCCGGCGCGCTGCGGGACAGGATGCCCCCCTTGACGTAGGTCCGCTTGCCGACGGCGATCACCCGCTCGTCGTCCACGATGCCTCCGAGGTGGTCCGCGTCGTTTTTCACGGTGCGGGCACGCACCTCGACGGCGGCGGCGCCCTTCCGGTCCAGCGTCAGCTTCCCGGTGCGGCGCAGCGCCGCCGTCGTCCCCTCCAGGTCGATGTACGAGACGGTGTCGGTGAACTTCAGCCCCGTGCCCTTGGCCAGCCGCTTCTGCAGGACCTTCACGGGGTCGGCCGGGGCGGTCGCATGGGCGGGGGCGGCGGCGAGGAGGGCGGCGGCGCCCGCCAGCGCGGCTATGGCACGCTTCATCGGATGTCCTTCATGATCAGTACGGGATCGGGGCATCCTCGCAGACGATCATCACGGGGACGTCTCGGGGCCGTGTGAAACGATCGAGCCGAGCGTTGTCCCCTCACCCAGAAAGACGCGCATGGAGCCTGTCATCCACCACTTCAGGGCCTCCGGGGTCTCCGTGGTGATCGAATGCCCCTCCGACGCCCTGCCCGCCATCCTGCACTGGGGGCCCGACCTGGGCCCGCTCGACGACCGGGCGCTGGCCGCGCTGGCCTCCTCGCTGCGGCCCCGCCTCGACCTGACCTCCGACGTCCCCGTACGCACCGGCCTGGTCCCCGAGGCGCGCACCGGCTGGACCGGCATGCCCGGCCTGCGGGGTCACCGCGCGGGCCGCGACTGGTCGCCCGCCTTCACCGCCGTCACGTACGGGCTCGAAGAGGGCGGCGGGGTGCGGGCGCTCACCGCGGAGGCCGCCGACCCGCGCGCCCGGCTCACGCTGTCGCTCACCGTCGAGCTGCATTCTTCGGGGCTGCTGCGGGCCAGGGCCGGGCTGCGCAACGACCACGCGGACCCGTACACGCTGGAGGCGCTGCACCTGGCGCTGCCGGTGCCCGCCGTCGCCACCGACCTGCTCGACCAGGCCGGCCGCTGGTCCAAGGAACGGGTCCCGCAGCGGCGGCCGATCACCGTCGGCACCCACCTGCGCGAGGGCCGCCACGGCCGGACCGGCGCCGACGCCGCGACCGTGCTGTTCGCCACCACCCCGGACGCGGGCTTCCGGCGCGGCGAGGTGTGGGGGGTGCACGTCGCGTTCAGCGGCAACCACCTCTCCTACGCCGAACGCGTCCACACCGGCCGCACCCACCTCGGCGGCGGCGAGCTGCTGCTGCCGGGCGAGGTCGTGCTCGCCGAGGGCGAGTCGTACCCGGGGCCGTGGATGTACGCGGCGTACGGGCGCGGGCTCGACGAGGCCGCGCACCGCTTCCACGGCTTCCTGCGCGCCCGCCCGTCCCATCCGCCGGCGCCGCGGCCGGTGGTGCTCAACACGTGGGAGGCCGTCTACTTCGACCACGACCTGGACCGGCTGACCGAGCTGGCCGACCGGGCGGCCCGGATCGGCGTGGAGCGGTTCGTGCTGGACGACGGCTGGTTCAGGGGCCGGCGCGACGACCGGGCCGGGCTCGGCGACTGGTACGTCGACCCTGAGGTGTGGCCCGGTGGGCTCAAGCCTCTGGTGGAGCGGGTGCGGGCGCACGGCATGGAGTTCGGGCTGTGGTTCGAGCCGGAGATGGTCAACCCGGACTCCGACCTGGCCCGCGCCCATCCCGAGTGGATCATGGGGGCCGGTGACCGGCTGCCGCCCACCGCCCGTCACCAGCAGGTGCTCAACATCGCGCACCCGGACGCGTACGCCTACGTCAAGGAACGGCTGCTGGCCCTGATCGGCGAGTACGACATCGACTACGTCAAGTGGGACCACAACCGCGACCTGGTCGACGCGGGCTGGGCGGCGACCGGCAGGCCCGCGGTGCACGAGCAGACGCTCGCCCTTTACCGGCTGCTGGCCGAGATCCGCGCGGCCCGTCCGGGGCTGGAGATCGAGTCCTGCTCGTCCGGGGGCGCCCGGGTGGACCTGGGCGTCCTGGAGCACACCGACCGGGTCTGGGCCAGCGACTGCATCGACTCGACCGAACGGCAGCAGATCATGCGCTGGACCGCGCAGCTGCTGCCGCCGGAGCTGATCGGCAGCCACGTCGGCGCGCCCCGCTCGCACACCACCGGCCGCGTCCACGCGCTGCCGTTCCGCGCGGTGACCGCGTTCTTCGGCCACTTCGGGCTGGAGTGGGACCTCACCACGCTGACCGAGACCGAGCTGGCCGAGGTGGCCGCCTGGATCGAGCTGCACAAGCGGCACCGGGAGCTGCTGCACACCGGGACGGCGGTGCGGCTGGACGAGGCGCCTGAGGGCTTCCAGGCACACGGGGTGGTGGCCGGTGACGGCTCCGAGGCGATCTTCGCCGTCGCCATGCTGGCGCTGCCCGTCACCTGGCCACCGGGCCTGCTGCGGCTGCCGGGGCTCGACCCCGGCACCGCCTACCGCGTCCGCCCGCTGACGCCGGTGCGCTCCCGGCCGCGGAACGGCGACCCGGTCTGGGTCACGGGCGAGCACGTGCTCACCGGCCGGGCGCTGGGCGTCTCCGGCATCGGGATCCCGTCACTGTCTCCGGACGACGCGGTGCTGATCCACCTCACGGCGGTGTGACGGGCGACCGGCGGTCAGTCCGGCCGGCTCTGCCGCCGCCGCTCCTCCGCCAGCTCCTCGCGGAGGCGATCGAGCTCGGCCTCCAGTTCGAGGATGCGGCGGACGGCGACCAGCGTCATCCCCTGGTCGGTCATCCCGATGACGTGGCGCACGACCAGGATGTCGCGGCGCGAGTAGCGCCGCTGGCCGCCCGGTGAGCGCCGGGGGCTGATCACGTCGTGCTGGTCGAGGCGGCGCAGGAACGCCTGCTGGACCCGGAGCATGTCGGCCACCTGCCCGAGCGTGTAGAGCGGCGCGTGATCGTCGTCGATCGGCAGCTGGGACATCATGGCCTCCTCCGGGGCGGGGGGCGGGGAGCCGCCCCCCGCGCGGTGCGGCGTCAGCGCCTGATGGCCTTGACGTCCGCGCGCTGGATCTCGACCTTGCGCGGCTTGGCGCGCTCGAGGACGGGGATCCGCACGGTCAGGACGCCGTCCGCGTAGGCGGCGTCGATCTTGTCGCTGTCGAGGTGCTCCGACAGGTAGATCCGGCGGGTGAACGCGCCCATGGGACGCTCGCGGACGAAGAGACGCTCGTCGGCGCCGGTCTCTTCCTCACGGTGGGCGCTGACGCTGAGGACACCCCGGTCGATGGTGACCTCGATCGAGCCGGGGTCGATGCCCGGCAGGTCGAAGCGGAGCACCACGTCGTCGTCGCGACGCAGGCCGTCCATCGGCATGACGGCTCCGCCGGCGCCGAAGGCCTGACGGGTGAGCCTGTCGAACTGGCGCTCGAACTCCTGCAGGAACGGGTCGACGGTCGTCAGGAGCATGTCTGAACCTCCTCGCTGGCTAGGCACTAACCTCCAACTACACTTGCAGGTTACGTCAGACTCCACGAGAAGGCAACCGCCTCCGCGTCAGCCGCCGGGCAGGGCGCGGAACACGGTCCCCTCCCCCGTCAGCGGCAGCTCCGGGGCGTTCGCCGGGACGAACGCCGACTCGCCGGGCCCCAATGTGAGCCCGCCTACGACGGCGTGGCCACCGGTGCACAGCAGGATCTGCGGGACCCCGCCCGGCACGGTGTGCGCGGCCCCCTCGGTGAGGTCGTGGCGGACGAGCGCGAACTGGGTGGCCGGCGGGTGGTAGCCGTGCCGCCCGTCGTCCGCGGACGGCCGGACCCGGTGCGGCGGCGCGGGCGTGAAGTCGACGATCCGCATGAGCTCGGGCACGTCGCGGTGCTTGCCGGTCAGACCGCAGCGCAGCACGTTGTCGGAGTTGGCCATGATCTCGACCCCGACGCCGCCCAGGTAGGCGTGCGGCACCCCGGCGCCGAGGAAGATCGCCTCGCCGGGCTGGAGCCGTACGTGGTTGAGCAGCAGCGCGGCGGCCACACCCGGATCCCCCGGATAGGCGCGCGCCAGTTCCGCGTACACCGCGAGCCCGCCCGCGGGACCGGAGCCGCCGCGGGAGGGCGCGCCGGTCAGGGCGTGCTCCACCGCTTCGCGGGCGTCCTTGGAGGCGTCGCCGAGCATGTCCTGGAAGACCTCGCGGAGCGCTTCACCGGCGGGGCGGGCGCGCAGGGTCTCCACCCAGCGGCCCGTCTCGGGGATGTCCAGGCTCTCCAGCAGGTCCGCCGCCTCGTCCGGCGCGCGGAAGCCGCAGAGCCCGTGGAACGGCGTGAGCGCGCACACCATCTCCGGCTTCGGGAACGGGTCGCGGTAGGTGCGCGCCGGGTCGCCGATCGGCACCCCGGCGGCCTCCTCGCGGGCGAACCCGGCCCGCGCCTGCTCGGCCGTCGGGTGCACCTGCAGCGACAGCGGGCCCGCCACCGCCAGCACCTTGAGCAGGTAGGGCAGGCCGGGGCCGGACGCCCCGGCCATGCCCAGCGGGTCACGGGCGATCAGCTCGGTGAGCGGGACCCCGCCCACGGTGGACGGGGCGGCCGGGTGGGCGCCCATCCACATCTCCGCTTGCGGTTCGCCGGTCGCGGGGGTGCCGAACAACTCGGGGAAGGCGGTCGGCGACCCCCACGCGTAGGGCTGGATCACCGGCGCCAGCCGCATCGGTGCCGTCACGTCGTCTGCTCCTCTGGGACGGGGCTGCGGGACAGCACCAGTCTAAGGACGATCGATCAGCGGGCCGCGTCGCCGGGCCGGTCGTACGCCCCGGTCACGGCCGGGCTCAGCGGTCCACGTACAGCCTGCCGAACTCGGCCTGCGGGGTGCTGCCGGCGAAGTTGCGGTCCACCTCGGCACGCTCGGCGGCGCTCGGGTTGGCGTTCGTGCAGCTCACGGGGGCGCTGGAGCCGGACATCAGGTCGGTGCAACGGCCGGTGCGCCGGTCGGGCAGGCCCAGGATGTGGCCGATCTCGTGGGCGGCGATGCGGACCGGGTGGTAGCCCTGGTCGGTGGCCTGGCGGCCCATCCAGATCCGGCCCCGGCCCAGGCTGGTCGGCTGGGCGCGGGGCCAGCCGTTGTCGGCGACGATGACGAAGTCGGCGGGCGTGCCCGCGACGAGCCGGACGTTCACGACGCTGGCGTTCCAGATCTGCGCGGCCTGGTCGACCGCGCCGCGGAACTCCGCCGCCCGGCTGGCGTCGTAGCGGAGCACCCTGACCAGGGCGGTGGCCTGCGCGGGTGTGGTGGCCAGCAGGAAGGCCAGGGTGAGGATGAGAGAGAGCGCGAGACGGAGGGGTCTTGGCATCGTGTCTCCTCGGACAGTGGGGGTGCTGTCACGGTAGACGCGACGGCATCGTCCGGGGACAAGGCACTTTGCCCCTATCACCGCGGTATGGTTCACCGGTCCTCTCGGTAGTCGGCGGCGACGCCGATGAGGGAGATGAGGCCGGCGGCGAACTCCATGGCCTCGGCGTGGCCCTCGGCGAAGGGCGGCTGGAAGCCGACGCCCTCCCAGGCCCCGGTCCGCGGGTTCCACAGGTCGCTGCCGACCTCGAAGTCCCACCCGTAGACGCCGTGGTCGTACCAGAGCTCGTCGGCGGAGTTGCCCGCGGCCGAGTAGAGCACGTCGGTGACCGGCCCGGTCTGCTGCGGCCAGGTGACGGTGCCGCGCTCGGCGGCGATGGCCTCCAGGATGGTGCGGGCCGAGCGCAGGAAGTACGCCTCCTGCTGACGGCTGGGCCTGGGCAGGGTGACGCGGCCGTCGAGCCGGTAGGCGCCGGGCGGCCACATGAAGTAGCCGCCGTAGCTGTGCACGTTGAGCGCGAACCGGATGTTCGGGTACGTCTCCGCCAGCCAGATCACGTTGCGGCTCTCCGGCTCGGAGTGCTCGCCGGGCCCGGCGTAGGTGCCGCTCTGGCAGTTGGCCGAGGCGCCGAAGTAGCCGTCGAACAGCGAACCGACGGCGTAGTTGCGGTTGACGTCCACGCCCCAGGTGTTCCGCAGCGCCGGGTCGGACTGGGCGGCCGGGCAGTGGTTGGTCATGTTCTTGCGCTGGGCGTTGAAGTCGTAGAAGGAGTAGTTGGCGCCGTCGGGGTTCACGGTCGGGACGATGAAGATGTCGGCGCGGCGCAGCAGCTTCCTGGTGGCCGGGTCGCGCGGGTAGTTGCGCAGCAGCCGCTCGGCCGCCTCGATGGTGACCAGCGGCGTCACCCACTCCCTGGCGTGCTCCTGGGCGTAGGCGAGCACGCCGGTGCGCGAGCCGTCCCGGTGCGTGCCGATGCGCAGCGCCAGCACCCGCCACGGCTCCCGCGACACGTCCGCGGGCGCGCCGAGGAAGTCGCTGAGCTGGGTGAGCGGCGCGGGCGCCAGGACGCCCGCGCCCGGGTCGGTCCGGTACGTGGCCGCGGTCACCGGGCTGCCCGGCGCGCCGGTGATCGCGGCGGCGACCTCGGCGGCGGTGCTCACCGGAGTGCCGGAGCCGTCGGTGGCCAGGCTGACCCTGACCTGCTTGCCGTCCACGACCACCTCCAGCGGCCGGTCGGCCGCGCCCGGGTCGGACAGCTCCACGGCCAGGTCGTTGCCGCCTTCCGACCCGTACGCGCGCGAGGTGACCACGACGGCGGCGCCCGGCGGGGTGCCGATCAGGGCCTGGGCGTGGCGCCGGTAGCCGTTGGTCAGGTGGGGCAGCTCGATGATCTCGGTGAGGGCGGGGAAGCGGCGGTGCAGGTCCTTGACCCGGGCGTTGAGCTGCGCGGGCGGCATGTACTGGGTGATGAAGTCCTTCTGGTAGCCCGGCCGGTCGCGGTCGGGCCGCTCGCCGTCGGGCCACTCCCCGACCCGCGCCTCCGCCACGCCACCCGCGGCGGAGGTGATGGTGACGCGGTCCGGCCTGACGCCGGCGGGCACCGGGACGCTGAACTGGTGGCCCAGATAGGCGCCGGCGTCCACGTACGGGACCATCTCGACCTGGCCGGTCGCGCCGCCCTTGCCCTTCCAGGTCACGGTGAGCGCGGCGTCGGCGCCGGCGCTGCTGGACGCCTCGACCGACAGGAAGTAGCCGTCGCGGGACTGGAACCACACCGCCCGCTCGACCACGATGCGGTCCTTCGTGCCGCCGCGGTCCTCGGGGGCGGGCGCCGGGGTGCCGGTGGCCAGGGTGGCGCCGAGCGGGCGCAGCTCGGCCAGCCGGCTGGGGGTGACCACCGCGTCGACGCGGATGCTGCCGTCGGGCTGCGGCCGCACCCGGCCGGTGAGGTCGGCGCCCGAGCCCACCAGCCGCTCCAGCGCGGCCCGGTCGGGCACCGTGAGCGTCACCAGCGAGGCGGGCTCCGGATCGGCGGGGCCGGCGACCGCCGGGAGCGACGGCTCGGCGGCCACGAACGTCGTGAGCACCATCGCCAGGACAACTGCGGACGCCCGTGAGCCACGCATCGGTTCCTCCGGTGATCGCCGTATGGCCGTCATTGAAGGCCGAACCGGCGACTCCGGCAAGACCCAAGGTTCCGTCGCGAGGGTACTGCGCTGATCGATCTCGCCCCAGCACAATGGGCGGGTGTCTGGACATTCCCGCGTCACCGTGCGGCGCGTCAGGGCGGACGACGCCGAGGAGTTCGTCGCGCTGTCCGGCGCGAGCCGGAGCCTCCACCACGGCTCAGCCGCACTCGCCTACCTGGACGTCGTCCTGGGCCACCTCGCGCTGGACGACGCCCAGGACTGGAATGAGGCTACTGCCGGGGTGCGGCGGGGGCGGTCGAGCCGCGTACCACGAGTTCGGTGGCGAGCTCGATGTGGTGGGAGTCGATCCGTTCGCCGGCGGCCAGGCGCAGGGCCCGCCGGAGGGCGACGCCGCCCATCTCGCGGAGCGGCTGGCGGACGGTGGTCAGCGGTGGTGAGGCCATGCGGGCTATCTGGGTGTCGTCGAAACCGACGACGCTGAGGTCGTCGGGGACGCGCAGGCCGCGCGCCCGTGCGGCCTCCATCACGCCGAACGCGGTCTCGTCGCAGCCGGCGAAGATCGCGGTCGGCGGTTCGGGGAGGGCGAGGAAGCAGGCGCCGGCCTCGACGCCGTCGCCGTAGCGGAACCTGCGGTGCTGGATGTACTCCTGGCGCACCGCCACGCCCTCGGCCTCCATGGCGGCGCGGTAGCCGTGCAGCCGCGCCTGGTTGCACGCCGCCGTGGCGGGGCCGCCCAGGTAGGCGATGCGCCGGTGGCCGAGGGAGAGCAGGTGCTGGGTGGCGGCCAGCCCGCCGGCGAAGTTGGTCGACCCGACGCTGGTCACGCGGGTGCGCGGCAGGTTGAGCGGGTCGATCACCACCAGGGGCAGGCCGGCCTCGGCCAGGGCGGCGAGCTGGGCGGCGGTCAGCTCGCTGGTGACGGCGACCAGCGCGCGCCGGCCGGTCGCCGCCAGTTCCCTGGCCCACCTGCTGGTGCGCTCGGAGCCCTTGCGGATGCTGATCACGACCGACACGCCGAGTTCGCCGCCGGCCCGCACCGCCCCCTGGATGATCTCGTTGGAGTAGGCGTTCAGGTCGGAGTCGAACTGCAGCTCGACGGTGCCCGCGGTCTCGTCGCGCCGGGGCGGCGGGGCCACGTAGTCGTGCTGCCGCAGCGCCGACAGCACCAGCGAGCGGGTCGCCGGCGCGACGTCGCTGCGGCCGTTGAGCACCTTCGAGACGGTCGCGACCGACACGCCGGCGGCGGCCGCGATCGTGGCGAGCGTGGCGCGCTTGGCCGGCACGGCTAGTCCCGATCCCCCGCCGGGTGCACGTCCACCGGTGTGAACAGCCGCCTGTCGTGGCCGACAGCCCGCAGCGGCCCCGTGAGCCGGACGGTGCCGGCGCACGGCAGGTCGCGGGCCGAGGTGCCGGCGAGCACCTCGATGTCGCCGGGCTCGACGATCCGCTGCAGGTCACGGCCGGTGAAGGCGGTGCGGTCGGCGTGCACGCGGAAGCGCACGTCGGCGGCGGCCCCCGGTTCGAGCCGGACCCTGGCGAACCCGGCGAGCTGCCGCACCGGCCGGGTGACCTGGGCGAGCATGTCGTGCAGGTAGAGCTGGACGACCTCGTCTCCGGCGCGGGCGCCGGTGTTGCGGACCCGGACGGAGACGGTGAACTCGCCGTCGGTGGGCACCTCGGTGTCGCTGATCCGGAACTCGCCGAGCTCGAAGGAGGTGTAGGAGGTCCCGTACCCGAAGGGGAAGAGCGGGGTCGGGTCGAGGTTGCTGATGCCGTCGCTGTCGGCGCCGAGCGGCGGCTGCAGGTAGGTGTGCGGCTGGCCGCCGGGGGTGCGCGGGATCTGCACCGGCAGCCTGCCGCCGGGCTGGACGCGGCCGGACAGCACGCCCGCGATGGCCGCGCCGCCCTCCTCGCCGGGCATGAACGCCTGGACGAGCCCGGCCGCCCTGGGGTGGATCTCGCCGAGCGCGTACGGGCGGCCGGAGACGACGACCACGACGACCGGCGTGCCGGTGGCGGCCAGCTCGGTCACCAGGTCCTCCTGGACGCCGGGCAGGCGCAGGTCGTCGGCGTCGCAGCCCTCGCCCGAGGTGCCCTGCCCGAACATGCCGGCCAGGTCGCCGACGACGACCACGCACAGGTCGGCGTCGCGGGCCGCGGCGGCCGCGGCGGCGAACCCGGAGCGGTCCCCGTCGCGCACGTCGCAGCCGCGCTCGTAGGCGATCTCGGCGCCGGGCAGCTCGGCGCGGAGCGCGTCGAGCACGCTCGGCGCGTCGATGCCGAGACCGAGTCCGGGGTAGCGGGGCAGCACGTGGTTGGGGAAGGCGTAGCAGCCCATGAACGTGCGCGGGTCGTCGGCGCACGGCCCGACGACGGCGATCCGGCGCGGGGCGGTGCGGCCCTCGCCGAGCAGGGGCAGCGCGCTGCCCGCGTCGAGCAGGACGACGGACCTCTCGGCCAGTTCGCGGGCCAGCTCCCGATTGGCCTGCGAGTCCAGCTCGACGGTCTCGGCGCCGGTCACCGAGGACTGCGGTGTCCAGTCCGGGTCGAGCAGCCCGAGCTGCGCCTTCTGGGTGAGCAGGCGGCGCACCGCCCGGTCGATCAGCTCCTCGGGCAGCTCGCCGCGGCGCACCCGCTCGGCCAGGTGCTGGCCGAAGCCGAGGGTGTCGGGCAGCTCGACGTCGAGGCCGGCGGTGAGCGCCTGGACCCCGGCCTCGCCGGCGTCGGCGGCCACGAGGTGCATGGTGGCCAGGAACGGGATCGACCAGTAGTCGGAGACGACGGTCCCGGTGAACCCCCAGTCGTCGCGGAGCACCTCGGTCAGCAGCCACGGGTCGATGGCGGCGGGGACGCCGTCGACGTCGGAGTAGGAGTTCATCACCGAGCGGGCGCCGCCCAGCTCGATGGCCGACTCGAAGGGCGGCAGGATCATGTCCATCAGCTCGCGCCGGCCCATCGGCACCGGGCCGTGGTTGCGTGCCGCCCGCGAGGCGGAGTAGCCGGCGAAGTGCTTGAGCGTGGCGATGACGCCCGCGCCCTCCAGCCCGCGCACGTACGCGGAGCCGATCATCGAGACGAGGTACGGGTCCTCGCCCATCGTCTCCTCGACCCGGCCCCACCGGTAGTCGCGGACCACGTCCAGCACGGGCGCCAGGCCCTGGTGCACGCCGAGGGCGCGCATGTCGCGCCCGATCGCGGCGCCCATCCGGGCCACCAGCTCGGGGTCGAACGTGGCGGCCCAGGCGATCGCCGCCGGGTAGACCGTCGCGCCGTAGGTGGTGAAACCGGTCAGGCACTCCTCGTGGACCAGCGCCGGGATGCCCAGCCTGGACTGCGCGATCACCTCACGCTGCAACCGGACCACCTCGGCGGCGCCCTCGGCGGGGCTCACCGGGCGGCTGCCGTGCACCCGCGTCAGATGGCCGATGCCGTGGCGGACCGCCTCCTGGAAGGGGGAGGTGTTCGACGCGGCGAACGCGTCCTGCAAAGGGGCCACGTTGCCGGTGCCGCCGTCGCCCGGATCGGGGGCGGAGACGGGCTCACCCATGGTGTTGCCCTCCCACCGGCTGCCGAGCTGCGCGACCTTCTCCTCCACCGTCATCTCCGCCAGCAGGGCGTCCACCCGCTCCCCTACCGGAAGCGCGGGATCCTGCCAGGGACGGAGGGCTTGGCCCGCCGCCGGCCGATCTAGAGCCGTCATTGATCGCTCTCCTTAGAGGCGGCTCTTGCCGCAAAGTTTCGAAACATTTCGGACGCGCTGCGCGGGGGTGGCGTGGGAGCGCTCTCGGCTCCAGATCACCCAGCGTGGCGCCCGTGCGAGCGTATCCCACTCGTCTCGCTCTTGCCGAGAGGGAGTTTCGTGCGGGGAGAGGTTGACACCCCTTCGGCCGAAATCTAGATTGGCGTGCCACGCGGTCGTTTCGAAAATGTTTCGACACTGTGGAGCCGCGGCACCATCCCCCGGCGTTCGAGTACGGAGATCAGCGTGGAATCCAGGACAACGTCTCGCCGCAACTTCCTCGCCCTGTCCATGGGCCTGCCCCTGGGAGCCGCGCTCGCCGCCTGCGGCACCTCCGGCCCCGGCAGCACGAGCACCAGCGGCGGTGGCGGTGGTGGCGCCACCGCCAGCTACTGGTATCTGTCGACGGAGCCGCAGGAAGGCGTCCGCAGGCGGACCATGGAGCGGTTCAACCAGGCCAACCCCAACGGGAAGATCGTGGGGACGACCTTCCAGAACGACGCCTTCAAGACCAAGATCAAGACGGCGATCGGCGCGGGCGAGGCGCCCACGATCATCTGGGGCTGGGGCGGCGGCGGTCTGCGCAGCTACGTGCAGGCCGGCCAGGTCGAGGACCTCACCTCGTGGTTCGACGAGAACGCGGCCGTCAAGGACAAGCTGTTCCCCTCGTCCTTCGGCGCGGCGACCGTCGACGGCAAGATCTACGCGATCCCCTGCGAGACGATGCAGCCGATCGTCCTGTACTACGACAAGCGCGCCTTCGAGAAGATCGGCGCCGAGCCGCCCCAGAGCTGGGGCGACATCATGGACCTGGTGCCCAAGTTCAACGCCAAGGGCATCGCGCCGTTCTCGCTGGGCGGGCAGTCGCGCTGGACCAACATGATGTGGCTGGAGTTCCTCTTCGACCGCATGGGCGGCCCCGAGGTGTTCCAGGCCGTGTTCGACGCGGAGAAGGACGCCTGGTCCAACCCCGTCGCCATCGACGCGCTGACCAAGATGCAGGACCTGATCAAGGCCGACGGCTTCATCAAGGGCTTCTCCTCCATCACCGCCGACTCCAACGCCGACCAGGCGCTGCTCTACACCGGCAAGGCCGCGATGATGGTGCACGGCGGCTGGACGTACGGCGGCATGAAGCAGGACGGCGGCGACTTCGTCTCCGGCGGTAACCTCGGCTACATGAACTTCCCGCCGATCGACGGCGGCAAGGGCGACCCCGGCAACACCGTCGGCAACCCCGGCCAGTACATGTCGATCTCCGCCAAGGCCACGGCCGAGCAGAAGGAGATCGCCAAGAAGTTCTTCGCCACCGAGGTCATCAGCGACAAGTCGGCCGAGGAGTGGGTGGGCACCGGCGCGGTTCCCGTGATCAAGGGCTCGGAGAAGTTCTTCACCGGCTCCGAGGACGCCGACTTCCTCAACTTCGTCGTCGGCATCGCCAACAACGCCAAGGTCTTCCAGCAGTCGTGGGACCAGGCGCTCAGCCCGACCGCCGCCGAGGTGCTGCTCGACAACATCGCCAAGCTGTTCCAGCTGTCGATCGGGCCGCAGGAGTTCGCCACCAACATGAACGCGGTCATCGGCAAGTGAGCACGATCGTCACCGTTCCACCCCGAGGGAGACCGCCCGCCGCGACCCGCGTGCGCGGCAGCGGCTCCCTGGTGTGGCTGGCCGTCCCCGCCCTGCTCGTCTTCGTCGCCTTCGGCGTGATCCCCCTGCTCGGGGTGCTCGCGCTGAGCTTCACCACGTGGGACGGGCTCAGCCAGGACATCTCCTTCAGCGGGCTCACGAGCTGGAGCGCGGTGCTGAGCGATCCCGGGCTGCCGCACGCCCTGTGGGTGACGTTTCTCATCATGGCCCTGTCGTGGCTGGTGCAGACGCCGGCCAGCATCCTCATCGGGGTGTTCCTGGCGGGCCATCAGCGCTACCGCGCGCTGATCGCCGTGCTGTACTTCATCCCGCTGCTGCTCAGCTCGGCCGCCATCGCGATCACGTACAAGGCGCTGCTCGACCCGAATTTCGGGCTCGGCGCCGGCCTGGGCCTGGACTTCCTGGCGCAGGACTGGCTCGGCGAGGGCCCCCTCGCCGTCGGCGTGGTGATCTTCGTGGTGTCCTGGCAGTTCATCCCGTTCCACTCGCTGCTCTACCAGGGCGGGGTGCGGCAGATCCCGCGCTCGATGTACGAGGCCGCGGAGCTCGACGGAGCCGGGCGGGTGCGCAAGTTCTTCAGCATCACCCTGCCTCAGCTGAAGTACACGATCATCACGTCCTCGACCCTCATGGTGGTCGGCTCGCTGACGCTCTTCGACCTGATCTTCGTGCTGACGGCGGGCGGGCCCGGCGACGCGACCAGGGTGCTCGCGCTCGACATGTACAAGCGGGGATACCAGGCCAACCTGATGGGCCCGGCCAGCGCCATCGCCGTCATCCTCGTCCTGGTGGGCCTGGCCCTGGCGCTCGTGCTGCGCAGGCTCGGCGGGCGCGACGGCAGTGCGAGCCAGTTGGAAGGGGCCTGACATGGCGACCACGCTGTCCGACAAGCCGGGGCGGACGGTGATGCGGCCGTCCGGTCGCCGCCGCCGCAGGCCCAGGCTGCGCGAGACCAAGAACTGGATCGGCGGGACGATCTCGTGGCTCTGGCTGGCGATCGTGATCATCCCGATCTACTGGGTGGTCATCACCAGCTTCAAGGCCCAGAGCGACTACTACCTGTCGAACCCGATGGCGCCGCCCACCGCGCCGACGCTGGACAACTACCAGCTGGTCATCGAGTCCGACTTCCCGCTGTACTTCCTCAACAGCCTCATCGTCGCCGTCGGCTCGGTGGTCCCGGCGGTGCTGTTCTCGTTCATGGCCGCGTACGCGATCGTGCGGGCGAGCACCAACCGCTTCCTGAAGTCGGTGAACTGGCTCTTCCTCATGGGCCTGGCCATCCCCCTGCAGGCGACGATCATCCCGATCTACCTGATCATCATCAGGCTGCATCTCTACGACAGCCTGCTGGCGCTCATCCTGCCGTCGATCGCGTTCGCGATCCCGCTGTCGGTGCTGGTCCTGGCCAACTTCATCCGGGACGTGCCGAAGGAGCTGTTCGAGTCGATGCGGCTCGACGGCGCGAGCGAGCAGACCACGCTCTGGCGCCTGGCCTTCCCGCTGACCCGGCCGGCCGTGGTGACGGTGTCGATCTACAACGCGCTGCAGATCTGGAACGGGTTCCTGCTGCCGGTGATCCTGACGCAGAGCCCCGACAAGCGGACGCTGCCGCTCGCGCTCTGGTCGTTCCAGGGGGAGTACAGCGTCAACGTGCCCGCGGTGCTCGCCTCGGTCGTGCTGACCACGCTGCCGATCCTGATCCTGTACGTGGTGGGCCGCCGCCAGTTGCTGAGCGGCCTGACGGCGGGGTTCGGCAAGTGATCTGAGTCCCGCGCCGGGGCAGGAGTCCTCCCATGGAGGACGTGTGGGATCTCGTGGTCGTGGGCGCCGGGCCCGCCGGTTCCGCGGCGGCGCTCGGCGCGCTGCGGCGGCGGCCCGGCGCGCGGGTGCTGGTGCTCGACAAGGCGGACTTCCCCCGGGACAAGGCGTGCGGCGACGGCATCGCGGCCCACGGGCGTGACGAGCTGGCCAGGCTGGGCGTGCCGGGGCTGATCGACGACTACCGGCCCACGCCCCGCCTGACCGTGGTCTCCCCCGGCGGCACGCGGGTGTCGGCGACCGCGGCGCGGCCCAACCATGTGGTGCCGCGCCGGGTCTTCGACGCCCGGCTGGTCGAGGCGGTCCGGGCGGCCGGGGCCGAGGTGCGGCGCCACCGGGTCAGGGAGCTGGCCGAAGCCGGGCCGGTGGTGGTGATCGACGGCCGGATCCGGGCGCGGGTCGTGGTCGCGGCCGACGGGGCCAACTCGGCGGTGCGGCGGCTGATCGGGCTCCCGGTCACGCCGGAGCGGCACACCGCCATCGCCGTGCGCGGGTACGCGGACGTCCCCGACGAGGACGACGTGCAGCTCATCGCCATGCAGCGGGCGGGCTGGCCCGCGTACGCGTGGTCGTTCCCCATCGGCGACGGCACCGCGAACGTCGGGTTCGGGATGCTGCTGCCCCGGCTGCACGCCACCGGGCTGCCGGGGCGGCAGGTGCTGCACGGCAGGCTCGCCGAGCTGCTGCCCGACCGGCCCGCCCGCGACCTGCGCGCCCACCACCTGCCGCTGTCCACCGGCCGGCCGGCTCCCGGTGCCGGGCGGGTGCTGCTCGCCGGGGACGCGGCGAGCCTGATCAACCCGCTGACCGGCGAGGGGATCTACTACGCGCTGCTGTCGGGGCGGCTGGCCGGCGAGGCGGCCTCGGACGCGCCCGGCGACCCGCTGCCCGTCTACCGGCGCGGCCTGCGCGCGGCCCTGGGGCGGCACCTGCGGACCACGGACGTGCTGGCCCGGCTGGCGCAGTCGCCGGGGTTCATCGACGCCGCCATCGCCACCGCCGCCCACCGCAAGGAAGTGTTCGACCTGCTGGTGGAGGTGGGGCTGGGGTCGGGGACGGTGCCCGTCCCGCTGGCGTACGCGGTGGCTTCCCGCTGGCTGCGCGACACCGTCCGCCACCACCGACGCGGCCGTTGACAGTTGTATCCGCCCGCCATCAGCCGGTGAGGGAGGCACCGCCGGTCAGCAGCAGCGCCACGTCCACGCCCGCCACCGCGACGGCCGCCGCGAACGGCACCCGGGGGTGGTTGCGGCCCAGCAGAAGCCCGGCAGCCGTCAGGACGACGGCCGTGGCCAGCGCGATCCAGGCCATGGGGCTCGTACGGGCGAGGCCGGGAAAGGCCGGACCGTCCGCTTCGTCGGCGGACGGATCCGTGCTTGCCGGTGCCGATGGGGACGAGCCGTCCGAGAGCACGGCGGAGTGGCCCGTGGCAGCCGGAGGTTCGGCGGTGGGAGGGGTCGTGGTGGAGGGGCCGAAGGCGAGCAGGCAGGTGGCGGCGAGGAGCGGGAGCGGGAGCAGGGCGCGCAGGCGGGCGGCGCCGAGCCGCTGCGGCCAGCCCCGCACGCCGGTCGCCAGGTCGTCCGCCAGGTCCGGCAGCACGTTGGCCAGGTGGGCGCCCACCCCGAGCAGGGCCGCCGCCGCCGTCGCCCACCAGGCGGGCCACGGCTCCCCCGGCAGCCCCAGCGTCACGAACGCGGGCAGCACCCCGAACCCCACCGCGTACGGCACCCACGACAGCAGGGTCGCCTTCACCCCCAGGTCGTACGCCCACGCCGCGAGCACCCCGGCGAGATGCGCGGAGCCGGCGAGCGGCCCCGAGGCGAACGAGAGCGGCACGCAGCACGCCAGCGCCACCGCCGCCGCGATCCAGAGGGCACGCGGCGTGATCGTGCCGTCGACCGCCGGCTTGTCCGCACGCCCCGCCGCCACGTCGCGCCCGGCGTCGGCCGCGTCGTTGCACCAGCCGATCGACAGCTGGCCCGACAGCACCGCCAGACCCACGAGCAGGCATCCGGCCGCGCCGTGCCCGGCGGCGGCGGCGAGCGCGGTGACCAGTGACGTGACCGCCACGGTGGGCCCGGGATGGCAGCCGCGCGCCAGCCCGGCGATCATCCGGCGCCCGTCGTCCGTCACAGGCCGATGTTACTCGGGAGATCCCTTCGGCAGGCGCTCGCGGCGGGTGACGAATTGACCGGGCCTGACCGGCCGATCTACAGGGAAGACCGCCCGCTGGGCTTAGCAGATCAACCTGGGGGGAACCGTGGCATCGACGAGTGTTTTCGGCCGCCCGCCCAGGGGAGCCCTCCATGACCCATATCGCCGCAGTTCGCTGCGCCTTTCCCCCGAATCGATACGCACAGGCCGAGTTGACCGACATGGCGGCCCGTGTCTGCCTGCCTCCGGACGCCGACCGCCGCCTGCTCGACCGGCTGCACCGCAGCGCCCGCGTCGAGTACCGCAACCTGGCCCTGCCGATCGAGGACTACGAGAAGCTCGACGGCTTCGGCGCGGCCAACGACGCGTACGTGACCGCCGCGGTCGAGCTGGGGCGGGAGAGCGTCCGCGCGGCGCTGGACGGCGCCGGGCTGGTCCCGTCCGACGTCGACATGATCATGTTCACGTCGGTGACCGGCATCGCCGTGCCGTCGATCGACGCCCGGCTGGTGGGCGCGCTGGGTCTGCGGCCCGACGTCAAGCGGCTGCCGGTCTTCGGGCTGGGCTGCGTCGCGGGCGCGGCCGGGATCGCCAGGCTGCACGACTACCTGCGCGGCTGGCCCGACCACGTGGCCGTGCTGCTGTCGGTGGAGCTGTGCTCGCTCACCGTGCAGCGCGGCGACGGCTCCCCCGCCGGCCTGGTCGCCAGCGCCCTGTTCGGCGACGGCGCCGCGGCGGTCGTAGCCTGCGGCGACGGGCGCGCTCCGGACGAGACGGACGACCCGGCGAGTGACACGGCGGCCGGGCCTGTCGTGGTGGCGACTCGCAGTCATCTGTATCCGGACTCGGAGCATGTCATGGGCTGGCAGGTGGGCGGCGACGGTCTGCGGGTGGTGCTGGACGCGGGCGTGCCGGAGGTGGTGCGCCGCTATCTGGCCGACGACGTGTACGCGTTCCTCGGCGATCACGGGGTGACGGCCGGCGAGGTGACGGCCTGGGTGTGCCATCCGGGCGGCCCGAAGGTCCTGGAGGCCGTGTCGGACGTGCTCGACCTGCCGCCGGGCGCGCTCGACGTCACCTGGCGCTCGCTGGCGGCCCACGGCAACCTGTCGTCGTCCTCGGTGCTGCACGTGCTGGGCGAGACGCTCGCCACGCGGCGGCCGGAGCCCGGCACGTGGGGGGTGCTCATCGCGATGGGCCCCGGTTTCTGTTCCGAACTCGTCCTGCTGCGCTGGTGACCCCATGACCTGGTATCTCGTCCTCATCCTGCTGGTCGGCCTGGAGCGGCTGGCCGAGCTGGTCGTCTCCAAGCGCAACGCCGCCTGGAGCATGGCGCGCGGCGGCGTCGAGACCGGCCGCGGCCACTACCCGTGGATGGTGCTCCTGCACACGGCGCTGCTGGCCGGGGCGCCGCTCGAGGTGTGGCTGGCCGGGCGGCCGTTCCTGCCGGAACTCGGCTGGCCGATGCTCGTCCTGGTGGTGGCCGCGCAGGGGCTGCGCTGGTGGTGCATCACCGCGCTCGGGCCGCGCTGGAACACCAAGGTGATCGTGGTGCCGGGGCTGCCGCTGGTGACGCGCGGCCCGTACCGGCTGACCTGGTTGCGTCACCCGAACTACGTGGCGGTGGTCGTGGAGGGGTTCGCGCTGCCGCTGGTGCACACGGCGTGGGTGACGGCGCTGGTGTTCACCGTGCTGAACGCGGCGCTGCTGACGGTGCGCATCCGCACCGAGAACGCGGCGCTCATGCCGGCCGGGCGGCCCGCCACGTGATCGACGTGCTGGTCGCCGGTGGCGGCCCGGCGGGGCTGGCGACGGCCATCCACGCGGCGCTGCTCGGCATGGAGGCGGTCGTCGTCGAGCCGCGCGCCGGCCCGGTCGACAAGGCGTGCGGCGAGGGCGTCATGCCCGGCGGCGTGGCGGCGCTGGCCGCGATGGGGGTGACGGTGCCGGGGCGTCCGCTGCGCGGCATCCACTACCTGGACGACCGGCGCGGGGTCCGCGCGACGTTCGGCCCCGCCATGGGGCTGGGCGCGCGGCGCGTCGCCCTGCACGCCTCGCTCGCCCGGCGGGCCGCCGACCTCGGCGTGAAGACCGTCACCGGCCGGATCGCGCACGCCGTCCAGGACGGCGACGGGGTCGAGGCCGCCGGGCTGCGGGCGCGCTGGCTGGTGGCCGCCGACGGGCTGCACTCGCCGCTGCGCCGGTCGCTCGGGCTGGACGCGCCGCCCGGCGGAGTGCGGCGGTACGGACTGCGCAGGCACTACCGGGTGGCGCCGTGGACCGACTTCGTGGAGGTGCACTGGTCGGGCCACGGCGAGGCGTACGTCACCCCGGTGGGTGACGACCTGGTGGGCGTGGCGATCCTCAGCTCCGCGCGGCGCACGTACGACGAGCACCTGGCGGGGTTCGGCGCCCTGGCCGAGCGGCTGCGCGGGCCCGCCGTGACGCCGGTGCGCGGCGCGGGGCCGTTCCGCCAGCGGGCGCGGGCGCGGCGCGCCGGGCGCGTCCTGCTGGTGGGCGACGCGGCCGGGTACGTGGACGCGCTCACCGGTGAGGGGGTGTCGCTGGCCGTGCGCTCGGCGGAGATCCTGGCCCGCTGTCTGGCGGAGGACCGGCCCGAGGAGTACGAGGGCGCGTGGCGGCGGTTGTCGCGCACCCACCGGCTGCTGACGGGCGCGCTGGTGCAGGTCGCGCGGCGGCCGGCCACGGCGCGGCTGGTGGTCCCGGCGGCGCGGGGGCTGCCGGGGGTGTTCACGTCAATCGTCCGGCTATTGGCCTGAAACCGGGTCGGTCCATTCTGCCCTTATGGCTGATATATGCACTTTTAGCGTTATGAGCCGGTTCTGTGGTCCTCCGGGGGTGGTGAACGGCGGATGGCTCTCCGGCCTGCTGGCGGGCGAGCTGGGCGCGACGGGGCCGGTGGAGGTGACGCTGCGCGCCCCGGCGCCGGTCGAGACGCCGTTACGGGTGGCGCACGCGCCGGACGGGCTCGGGCTCTTCGCGGGAGATCGGCTGCTGGCCGAGGCCAGACCCGCCGCCGGGGACCCGGTGCCGCCGCCCGCCGTGTCCCTGCGCGCCGCGGCGGAGGCCGAGCGGCGCTTCCCCGGCCACCGGAGCCACCCGTTCCCCGGCTGCTTCGTGTGCGGCCTGCGCGAGGACGGGCTGCGCGTCCATCCGGGCCCGACGGCCGATCCGGAGATCTTCGCCGCGACCTGGTTCGCCGACCCGGAGCTGACCGGCGGACAGGAGGTCCTGCCGCCCGCGTCGGTGTGGGCGGCGCTCGACTGCCCCACCGGCTGGACGCATCTCGCACCGGGCGGCGCCGCGCTGCTCGGCAGGATGACCGCGCGGCTGCGCCGCCCGGTCAGGGCCGGCGTCACGTACGTGGTCGTCGCCCGCCGCGACGGCAGGGAGCGCCGCAAGCTGTTCGCCTCCGCCGGGCTGTACGAGCCGGACGGCACTCTGGTGGCCGCCTGCCGCACGACGTGGGTCGAGACCCGGGCGGCCCACGCCGGGAGCCCGGCCACGGGAACCGCCGTGGACCCGGGACTGCTGGAGCGCATCCGCGGCGGCGTCATCGGCGAGGACGAGGTCCTCGACGGCCCGTACGGGCCGCGCCGCATCACCTACGCCGACTACACCGCCTCCGGGCGGTCCCTGGACTTCATCGAGGACTTCATCAGGGCCCGGGTGCTGCCGCGTTACGCCAACACGCACACCGAGAGCTCCGGCACCGGCCTGCAGACCACCCGGCTGCGGGAGGAGGCCCGGCGGATCATCCACGACGCCGTGGGCGCCGGCCCGGACGACGTGGTCCTGTTCTGCGGCTCCGGCGCGACCGGGGCCGCCAACAAGCTCGTCGCCATCCTGGAGCTGCGCGACCGCGCCACCCGCGCGGGCGGCCGGCCGGTGGTGTTCGTCGGGCCGTACGAGCACCACTCCAACGAGCTGCCCTGGCGCGAGTCCGGAGCCGAGACCGTCGCCATCGGCCAGGACCGCGACGGCCGCATCGATCTCGGCGAGCTCCGCGCCCAGCTGGTGCGGCACGCGGACCGGCCGCTGCTCATCGGCAGCTTCTCGGCCGCCTCCAACGTGACCGGCATCCTGTCCGACACCGAACCGGTCTCCGCCCTGCTGCACGAGTTCGGCGCGCTGTCGTTCTGGGACTACGCCGCGGCCGGGCCGTACGTGCCGATCCGGATGGCGGCGAGCGCGCCGGGGCGGACCGACCACAAGGACGCGATCTTCCTGTCGCCGCACAAGTTCCCCGGCGGCCCGCAGACGCCGGGGGTGCTGGTCGTCCGGCGGGACCTGGTGCGCAACCGGGTGCCGACCACGCCGGGCGGCGGCACCGTGCGCTACGTGAGCCCCGGCGAGCACCGTTACCTGGACGATCCGGTCGCCAGGGAGGAGGGCGGCACGCCGGGGATCGTCGAGTCGATCCGCGCCGGGCTGGTCTTCGCGCTCAAGGAGGCCGTGGGCACCGGCCTCGTCCAGGAGCGCGAGGAGCGCCTCCGGGAGCGGGCGCTGGAGCGGTGGCGGCGCAACCCGGACATCGAGATCCTGGGCGACGGGCCCGCGCGCAGGCTGCCGATCTTCTCGCTGCGCGTCCGCGCGGGAGACGGGCTCTACCTGCACCACAACTTCGTGGTCGCCGTGCTGAACGACCTGTTCGGCGTCCAGGCGCGCGGTGGCTGCTCCTGCGCGGGCCCGTACGGGCACCGGCTGCTGGGCATCGGCGCCGGCCGGTCGGCGGAGCTGCGCGACCAGATCGGGTACGGGTACGAAGGGGTCAAGCCCGGCTGGGCGCGGGTCACCTTCGCCTATTTCATGTCCGACACCGTGGCGGACTACGTCGTCGACGCCGTCGACCTGGTCGCCTCCCGGGGCCGGCGCCTGCTCCCCCACTACCGGTTCGACCTCCGTACCGGGCTGTGGCGGCACCGCGAGGCGGCCGAGCCCGCCGTCAGCCTGTCCGACCTGGTGTTCCGCTCCGGCGAGCGGCCGGTCCCGGGTGCGCGGGCCGGGGAGGACGCGCTGGCCGGCTACCTGGCGCGGGCGCGCGAGCTGCTCGCGGCCCTTCCGGACGAGCCGGACGCGAGCCAGGCGCGGCTGCCCGGAGACGCGGAGCGGCTGCGCTGGTTCGCGCTGCCCGCCGGGTGCGTGGCTCCGGCGGTGAGTTCCAAGTCGGTTGCAAGTCAGATGATCTAGGTTGGCCCGCCATGAGGAGATTGGTGCCGGTGGGCGCTCTGCTGGTGTGCCTGAGCGGCTGCGTGATCACACCCATGGCCCCGATGACCGCGGACACGCGGGCGGGAGAGCCGGCCGAGACCGCGCGGGAAGAGGGGGATCGCATGGGCGTCGAGCCGGGGGTGCTCAAGGGCAGGGTCGTGGGCGCCGACGGCAGGCCGGTCCAGGGGGCCAAAGTCGTGGCCGACAACCAGTTGCTCTACAACAGCAACCTCATCGTGTCGACCGACGCCGACGGCCGCTACCGGGTCGAGACCGACATCGCGGCCACGTTCCACGTGACGGCCTCGATGACGGTCGAGCACAACGGCACCTCGTACCAGGTCGACCTGTCGCCGGACGACGACTCCTCGTTCGCCGGCCCGACCGGTGCGATCAGGGACTTCACCTGGAAGCTCACCGGCGAGAAGGCCGACGGCCTGGGCCACTACGGCGGGTCGGTCCTGTTCCACCTGGACATGACCGACCCGCGGAACCCGGAAGCGTTCCTGGAGGACGAGAAGGTCGAGCTCACGCTCACGCCCGAGAGCACGCTGCTGGACGGCTCGCAGGGTCAGGTCATCACCCGCAGGGCGGTCCGCACCCCTGACGGGTCCGGCCTGGTGGACGTCCCCATCGCCCGTTACCGCGTCTCGGCGTCCTACGAGGGACGCCCGCTGCAGGTGCGGCTCCGCGGTCAGGACGCGTACGCGCCCGAGATCGTCGCGGACTTCTCCCAGTACATCTCCAGCGTCTACTGGATCCAGCTCGAACTGAAGCTCTGACCTGTCACTTCCGGACTCCGCCCATGCCGCCGTCCGGCGTCATTTCACCTGAGGGGCGCTTTACCTGCCAGGTCATCGCCCTTGCGGGGAGTGCGCAAGAAAATGGCCGAGGGAGCGATCACTACTGCTCGCGATGACCCGGAGCACCGCATGACCCCGGAGGAGACGATGACAGCACCATCCCTGTCCGCGTTCGATGTCGATTCCCGCACCGATTTCGTGGCCGCCAACCGATATGCGGGCATCGTCACTGATCGCTGGCATGCGCTTGGCGGTGGTCCGAACGGTGGTTACCTGATGGCGATGTGTCTGCGTGCGCTGAAGCAGGAGATGCCGTTCCCCGATGTGCTCGTCGGCTCCGCCTTTTTCCTGCGCCCCGCGGTCATCGGACCGGCGGAGTTGCGCACCGAGATCATCCGGACCGGGCGGCGTGTCGCCACGGGCCAGGTCGTGCTGTCGCAGGAGGGTAAGGAACGACTGCGGGCGACGGCCACCTTCGGCACCCTCGACCAGGCCGACGGGCGTACGCTCGTCACCGGCGAGCCGCCGGTCCTCCCGGACCCGGATGACTGCGTCGATCCGCTCGGCGGCAAGTCGCTGGACGGTGTCAGCATCACCGAACGTGTGGAGTTCCGGTTCGCCGAGGTGCCCGGCTGGTGGCAGGGGAAGCCCGCCGAGCATGCCGGAATAGAGTTCTGGATGCGCTTCCGGGACGGCCGCCACGCCGATCCAGACGCGTTGCCGTTGCTGCTGGATGCCGCACCTCCGGCCGTGCTGGCCGTCGGCGAGTTCGCTTCCGCCACGCTCGAGTTGACCGCGCATCTACGGGCCCGGCCCGCTCCTGGCTGGCTCGCCTGTCGCGCCACCACGCGTCACCTGATCAACGGATACCACGAAGAAGACTTCGAGATCTGGGACACCAAAGGCGTCCTCGTCGCCCAGGGCCGGCAACTCGCCATGCTCCCGTAATCGGTGTCACGCATGCTGCTGCGTGCTTCTCCTTGGGCAGCCCCCGCCGTCGGCGAATTTCGCGAGCCCTCTCGCTCTCGGATCCGCCGGCGGCGATACATGGGGATGGCGTCACCTGAGTCGGCGTCGCTCATATTCGGGGACGATCACCGCTACGGCGTGGCACATATCTGGCCGATATCCGCTATTTCCCATCCTGGATGGAGATCCAGCGATGTGGGGCGCCGTATCTCGCGCGCGCCCTTCACGTCCGCCTTGACACAATTCGGATATATCAAGCATTTGCCACAATCACGATAAATCGGATGGTTACAAAACGACAACTTTCCGTCTGGAAGTGTCCGAAACTGGCCAGTGCGAGAACCCGTACAGAGGCGAGGGCGTCTCTTACTCGCGGCCGGATGACCATCCCCCGACATTCCACGTGCCGGGGATTCACCTGAGGAATTCCTCTATGAATGCAGGCGTGCGACACAGGACCTGTCGCGCATCCCGCGGACCCGTGGCCCTGACGCCGACGATCGCCCATCTTCTCTACGGGGCGTGCCGCCGCCCGGGAGGAGGCTCGTGAACCGCTGTGTGATCCGGCTCGACCTGCGCTCCACCACCGGCGAGGAGGCGGTCGCGAGGGCCGGGGCGCTGCTGTCGGGCGAGGAGCAACCCGATCTCCGGCTGCTCCTGCTGGTCGACGACGCCCGGGCGCTGAAGGCGCATCAGCGCGCGTACGAGACGCTGACGTCCTCGGGGTACACGGACGAACTGCTGTGCGTCGCGGTCGGGCCGATCGACGGAAACCCCCCGAGACTGGAGGTGCCGGGCAACCTCGCTCAGGGCGCGGGGATCATCTGGGTGCCGGACCCGTGCGGGATCGACTGGGAGCTCGCCGCCGCGGCTCCCGCCACGCGCAGGAAGCGGAGTCACGGGCCGGAGACCGAGCTGCTCCGGCTGCTCGACGTCCTGTCCCAGCCGGAGGTCTTCCACGGGACCCTCAGCCGCGTCCGGCGGACGCCGGACCTGATCGCCAACCCCGGCCTGCGGCTGGCGGGACCGAGCGGCGACGCGGGCGATCTCCAGCCGGCCATGGCCTCGGCCGCCGCCCGCATCCTGGCGCCGGGCAGAGGCCGGGCACCGGAGCTCCCCGGCGGAGAGGAGCACGGACAGAGCCGGCCGATCCGGCTCCGTTCCGGCGGGCCGCTGGCGGTCGCCGCCGACGAGGCCAGGACTGCCGTCGCCGAGGCCACCGCGGTGGCCGGCGAGCTGATCGACGGCGCCTCCTTGTTCACCGGCGCCCCCGGCGCCGAGGCGGTCGCGGCCGACGCCGGCCGCCACCTGAAAGCGCTGCGGGCGCGGCTCGAAGACCTTCTCTCCGCCGCGCACACCACCACGGGCCTCACCACCCGTCAGCAGGAGGCGATCGAGCGGGCCGGCGTCGTCCTCCCCGGCTTCGAGGAGTTCGAGCCCGCGGTGGCGCGTGACGCCATCAGCGGCTACCTGACCCGCGGGCTGCGGGCGGGAGCGTCCCTGCCCGTGCTCATCGGCGGCCTGGACGAGTGGCAGGAGAGGCTGACGCCGGCGGGCAGCGGAGCCCGTCTCCCCGACCTGCGCCGGGCCTGCCCCGACGAGCTCCTGACCCGGCTGCTCCGTCCTCTGCCGATGCCGGAGCCGCAGAGGTGGCTGCCGGCCATCGGGCTGGTGACGGCCGCGCTCGCGACGTTCGCCCCCTTCGGCCCGGCCGGTGGGGTGCTGATGGCGGCGCTCTGGACCCTGCTGGTGGCGCTCACCGTGACGCGTGGTCCTGGCGGACGGCTCGGCGCCCGGGCCGGCGCGCTCGTCGCGAATGCGGCGGCGGGGGCGGCGGGGGTGGTGTGCGGGACGGTGATCACCATCAGGGCGATTCCCGCGCCCTTGCCGCCGGAGGTCTGGGCGCCGCTGCTCGTCGCGGCGCTGACCCTGGCGCTCGGGGCCGCGCGCGCCTCATGGCGGTCCAGAGCCGGCGCCTGGGCCCGGGATCGCGGGCTGGATTCGGCGGAGCGGGCGGTCGGCGACCTGCTCGCCGTCGCCACCGCCGCCGCCGGGGACTGGGCGCGGGCGGGGGCGCGGGCCGCCACCGCCGACGCGGCGGCCCGGGTGGGCGCGGCGCTCGAACAGGTCTCCGCGGTGATCCGGAACCACGTCTCCTCGGCGCAGGTCATGCCCCGGCCGGACCCCCGGATCGAGCGCTGTCTCGCCGACCTGGTGGAGCGGGCGATGGCGCCACGGGTGCGCGACCTGGCGGCGGGTTCGACCGCCGAGCACGCCGAGTGCGCCCGCGTCGTGACCACCGAGCTGCTCGCCGTCTGGCAAGCGCACGCGTCCGAGCACGGGGTGTACGCTCCACCGCCGTTCGCCCGCGAGCGGGACGGGGAGGCGGCCGCCCTACCCGAGGAGGAACTGCCCGAGCTGATAGCGGCCGCCGGGGCCGACGCGCACGCGACCATGTGGCAGCTCTGCGCGGCCGAGGACCTGCCCCTGCTGGACCTCGGTTCGGCGCCCACCGCCGTGGTCCGGTTCGCGCCGCTGCGCGACCGCGCCGCCCTCGAAGACCTCCTGCCCGCCGGAACCGTGTGGACCCGGTCGGCCCGGCGTGCCGGCACCCTGCGCCTGGTCCCGGCACGGCCCGGTATCGCGTACCAGAGCCGGGCGGGCGAGGCGGAGCAGGAGGCCGGCCGCTGATGTCACCCCCCAGCCGGCCGTCGCCAGGCCGGCGGAGGAGTCGCTTCCCCTACTTGCGCGGGGTGCGGATGCGCGGGATCGGCACCTTCGACCAGTCCATGTCCGAGGCGAGGTAGAAGCTCGGGTAGGCAGGCTGGTTGTAGGTGGTCTGCTGGCGCGCGACCTCGACGCGGTACTGCGGGTCGTGCATCAGCGTGTACAGCTTGCGGTCGGTGACCTCCGTGCTCAGGTAGATCCGTACGGCGGTGCTGTCGGCGGTGCGCACCAGCAGTTCCTCGCGCCAGTCGCCGAGCACGTCGGCGACCAGGCCGGGGTTGCCCTTGGTCCAGTTGTTGGTGAGCGTGCCCTCGGCGGTGAGCAGGGTGCCGCGCTTCCAGTCGTCGATGGTCGGCGTCTGGAGCACGGTGGTGGCGGTGCCGTTGACGACCTGGGTGGTCATGTCGGCCGCCCAGCGGATGCTCATGTTGGTGCCGGGCACGTTCCTCCCCAGGTGGTCGCCGCGGGCCGACCAGAGGCCGGCGTCGATGGCCTGGTCCGGCGGCATCGAGGACCACGCCTCCAGGCCGCGGACGGCGGGGTCGATGTCGCCGGCCATGCCGCGGCCGGTGTCGACGCCGCTGTAGCCGCCGAACAGCACCTCGCCGGTGGCGGCGGCGCGCATGGCCCAGCCGTACGGGGCCCACTGGCCGCCCTCGTGCACCGTCCAGATCTCCAGGCCCTCGCGGTCCGGGTCGAGGTCGGCGACGTGCATGGCGTCGCCGTGGCCGAGCCGCACGTTCTGGCCGGGGACGGCGCTGCCGGGCGGGCCCTCGGCGAACGAGGAGTACAGCAGGCCGCCGTCGTGGTCGATGGTCGCGGCCCCGTACACGATCTCCTGCTTGCCGTCGCCGTCCACGTCGGCGGCGCTCAGCGAGTGGAAGCCCTGGGTGGTGAGGGTGGCGTACTCGGGGTCGGTGCCGTCGACGCCGTGCGGGGAGGCGTTGAACGGGTTGTCCATCGGCACGTGGCCGCTGTCGACGTACCAGGCCTCCTTGAGCCGCCTGCCGTCCCAGTCGTAGGCGACCAGCGTGGAGCGGGTGTAGTAGCCGCGGGCGAAGACCGCCGACGGGCGATCGCCGTCGAGGTAGGCGACGGCGGACAGGAAGCGGTCGACGCGGTTGCCCGGCTCGACCCTGGCCATGGCGTAGTCGCCCCACAGGAGGCCGTCGTCGCCGCGGCCGGGCTTGTAGGGAATGGTCTGCAGTTCCCTGCCGGTGGCGCCGTCGAAGACGGAGAGGTATTCGGGGCCGGTGAGAATGAAGCCCTCGAATTCCCGCAACCGGTTGTTGCCACTGCGGGCGGGCGCGTACACGTCCACGAAGTAGGTCGCCAGGTCGGCGGCCGACTCGCGGGAGAGCGGGTAGGCGTGCCGGGGCTCGATGCCGAACGCCTGCTCCAGCGTGGCGGGCCAGCGCCCGGCCACCACCTCGGGGTGCTCGTGCCAGCCCTGGAACATCTCGACGAGGTGGTCGAAGTAGCCGGCGGCGCTCTTGCGGTAGTCGTCGGCGTGCGAGTATCCGGCCCTGACGTCCTTCTTGGGCATCGTGATGTGGCGCTCGGACAGCACGCGGCCGTCGCGGCCGTAGCGGGTGACCTTCGTGCCGGGCGCGGTCTTGAGCATGGCCTCCGAGCGGCCGTCGCCGTCGAAGTCGTAGACCAGGAACTGGGTGTAGTGGGCCCCCGCGCGGATGTTGACGCCCAGGTCGAGCCGCCAGAGCAGGGTGCCGTCGAGCTCGTAGGCGTCGATGTAGGCGTTGCCGGTGTAGCCGCGCTGCGAGACGTCCTTGGAGTTGGACGGGTCCCACTTGACGACGTACTCGTACTGGCCGTCCCCGTCGACGTCGCCGACGCTCAGGTCGTTGGCGGAGTACGTGTACGCCTCGCCGGCCGGGGTGACGCCGTCGGCGGGCTTCTTCAAGGGAAGATCGTGAAACGATTCAACCCACGGCGTCACGGCAGGGCCGCGCGGCCCCTCCCGCCCCTTGACGATCGGGGCGATCCGGTAGGAGGACGTGGCGGTGCCCGCGCTGTCGAGATAGTTGGTGCTGTCGGTGACGGTGGCGATCGGCCGGCCGTCGCGGTAGACGCGGAAGTCGGTGCCGGTCATGCCCCACCGGCCGTGCCCGGTGACCTCGTCACCGAGCAACCGCCAGCTCAGGAACACGCCCTGACCTGTCGGGACCGCGACCAGGCCGCGGTCGAGGCGTTCGAGCTGGACGCCGCCGTGGCGGCCATGACCGTCGCGGCCCGCCTCGGCGGGCTGGGCGGCGAGGGTCAGCGAGAGCAGGGCGGCGGAGGCGGCCGCCAGGAACCGGCGGGCGCTGCTGGGGGGAGACATGCCCGGATTGAATCGATATAACAACCGTTTGTCAAGAGCGGGATTCCTCGCGGCGACTTTTCCGCAGGAATCGCTGTTCGGCTTCTCCCTTGGATTTCGTTCGGGTAAATGTCAATTGGTGGACGGGACAGAGAGCAGTGCCCGGGAGCCGCTCGTACGGGTGAAAGGTCTTCACTGGGAGGCCGACGGCCGGCCGCGCGGCCTGACGCCCGACCCGCTGGCCGTGCGGTCCGGGCAGACGGCGGTGCTCGTCGCGCACGACGCCGAGGAGGCCGACCTGGTCGCCGACTTCCTGCTCGGCCTGTCCTGGGGCCACGACGGCGTGATCACCATCGGCGGCGAGCAGGTCACGCAGGCGACGTGGGAGCGCGAGATCGGGCTGGTGCCCGCCGGCGCGGGGCTGCTCCCCCACCTGACCGTCGAGAAGAACCTCGTGCTCACCTCCTTCGACGAGCGGGCCAGCGCCCGGGTCCAGGGCCGGGTCGCGTACATGGCCAGGCGGACGCAGATCGAGGGATTCCTGCACGCCCGGCCGCACGAGCTGGCGCACGACGAGCGGCTGGCCGTCGCGCTGACCCGGGTGCTGTGCCGGCACCGCCCGGTCAAGGTGGTGGTGATCGAGGACCGTACCGGGTTCGGGCCGTGCCACGCGGCGGTGAGCGCCGCGCTGAGCGCCGACCCCGGGCTGGCGGTGCTGGTGATCACCGACGACCGCACCCGCGTGGCGAGCCTCGCGCCTCCCACGCTGTTCTGGGATGTCACCGACTGGGACGTGACCGACGAGGAGGTGGCGGGTGCTCAGCCGTAGACGGTTCCTCGCGGCGATCCCCGCCGCCGGGCTGGCCGCCGGGTGCGCCGGGACCAGGCCGCTGCGGGTCGCGGTGGTGTGGAGCGGCGACGAGTTACGCCGGTTCCTCACCGTGGCGCGCGACTACCCGCACCGGACGGTCACCGTCTACTCGGCGGGCGACAACATCGCCGCCCTGCTGCGCGGGCCGTCGACGGAGGTCGCGCCGGACGTGGCCGTCATCCCCCGGCTCGGCATGCTGTACGAGCCGGGGATCCGGGCCGGGATCAGGCCCCTGGAGGACCCGCCGCCCCAGCCGGAGTTCTGGCGGCGGCTGGTGTCGCCGGTGCCGGGCCGGGTGCTCGGCGCCTGGTTCAAGATCGCGCACAAGTCGCTGGTCTGGCACCGCGACGACCACGGTCTCCCGCTTCCCGAGACGCTCGACGCGTGGACGCGGCCCCGGGGCACGCTGTCGATCGGCGCGGCCGACGGGTGGATGCTCAGCGACTGGTTCGAGAACGTGCTGCTGGCCCGCAGCCCCGGCACGTACCCCGGGCTCGGCTCCCAGGCGGAGCTGTGGGGGTCCGCCGAGGTGGCGGAGGCGCTGGAGCTGCTGGCGGCCGTCTGGCAGGCCGGCATGACCGCGGAGCAGGGCCGCCGGGCGCTGACCCTGCAGTTCCACGACTCGATCCTGGACGTGTTCACCTACCGCACCGCCGATCTGGTGGCCGCGCCCGACTTCGCCTGGCCCGTCATCGCCCGCTACGGCGCGGCGGGCGTGACGGCCGCGCACTTCCGCTTCCCCGCCGCCTCGGCCGCCGCCGGGCCGCCGCTGGTCGTGGGCGGGGACGTGGCGCTCGCGCTGAACGCGGGCGACCCGGACGCGGCCGCGTTCGTCACCTGGCTGACGGGCCCCGAACGGCCCGCTGCGCTGGAGGCGTGGGCCGGCGAGGGCGGGTTCCTCGCTCCGCACATCCCGCCGGAGGTGTCCCCGCCGGGGCTCCGGGGACCCGCGGGCGAGCTCGTCCAGGCGCGGAACGCCCGGTACGACCTGTCCGACCGGCTGACCGGCCCGCTCGCCGGGGGCGACGGGCGAGGGCTGTGGCTGATACTCACCGACCTGTTCACCGCGGCGACCGTGACGCGGGAGCGTCCGGCGGCGGCCGCCGCCGCGGCGGCCGCCCGGCTGGTGGCGACGGCCCGCAAGGGGGCGGCGTGAGCGAGGACGCGTTCCTGTACGAGGTGGCGCCGCACCACGACACCCGGGCCCCGGCCGCCCAGCACGGGATCGGCCGCTGGCGGGCGGCCCGCTACCTGCTCCTGGCGGTCCTGCTCGCGGCGGGGGTGCTGCTCGCGCCGCTGGCCGCCACGGTGCTGATCAGCCTGTCGGACGGGCTCGGCCACTACCGGGTGCTCACCGACCCCGACGTGCTGCGGGCGCTCGGCAACTCGCTGGTGTGGCTGGGGCTGGCCGTGCTGGTGTGCGCCGCCGGGTTCGGGCTCGCCTGGCTGGCACGTGACGTCGGCCGACGGCTCGGCGGCGTGCTCCGCGTCGTCCTGGTGCTGCCGGCGGTGGTCTCGCCGCTCACCACCGGCGCGATCTTCCGCCTGCTGTTCGACACCAACCCGCAGCGGGGCGCGGTCAACGCGGTGCTGGCGGCGTTCGGCGCCGACGTGGCCTTCCTCGGGCTCGGCTGGATCTGGCTGGTGCTGGGGCTGGCGTTCTTGTGGCAGTGGTCGGGGGTGGCGTTCCTGGTCTTCCACGAGGCGCTGGCCAGGATGCCGGCGAGCCTGCTGCGGATGGCGCAGGCGTTCGGCCTGGAGCGGCGCCGCCAGATCTGGTCGATCGTGCTGCCGTCGCTGGCCGGGGCGGCGTCGCTGGCGTACCTGCTGGCGGTGGTGGCCGCGGCCCGGGTGTTCGACCTGGTGCTGATGGGGGCGCCGGGCTCGATGCAGCCGTGGGTGGAGCCCGGCGGTCAGTTCTGGTGGCGGCACCACAGCGACCTGGGCACCGGGCCCGCCGCCGCGCTCGCCGTGCTGCTGTCGGTGCTGGTCGGGCTGCTCGCGCTGCCCGCGCTGGCCGGGCTGCGCCGGCAGGTGACCTGGCCGGAACAGCGGGCCGTCCCGCACGGGCGGCGCTCGCGCCGGCGGCTGCTGATGGGGCCGCTGGCGGCGCTCTGGCTGCTGCCGTTCGTCGTGCTCGTGCTCACCTCGCTGCGCGCTCCGGAGGCGGCGGCCGTGTCGGGATGGTGGCACATCCAGGCCGACCTCCGCTCGTACGGGGACGCGCTCGCCGACAGCGGGTTCACCGGCGCCCTGCTGACGACGCTGGTGCGCACCGTGGTGGTGGTCGCGCTGGTGCTGCTGGCCGCGGTCCCGGCCGCGTACGTGCTCGCGCAGGAGCACCTGGTGCCCCGCAGGGCCTGGCGCCCGGTGCTCCTGGTGGCGGTGGCGCTGGCGGCGCTGCCGCCGCAGGCGTTCGCGGTGCCGCTGCAGGAGTCCCTCAGCCGGCTGGTCGGCTCCACCCTGGCGCTGGTCACCGTGCACGCGGCGCTGGTCATCCCGCTGGCCGTGCTGGTGCTGCACCGGGGGTTCGCGCGGGTGCGGGCGCCGGTGATGGCCCGGCACCGGTGGGCGCTCGTGCACGCGGTGCGCGAGGGGTCTCCGTCGGTGGTGCTGGCCGGGGTGCTGGCGTTCGTGCTGGTGTGGAACGACACGCTGGTCGGGCTGCTGCTCAACTGGCCGGCGGGCGACCATCTGCCGCTGATCCTGCTGGAGCAGAATCGCCACTTCATGAGCACGGCAGGGACGCTGGCGGCCCAGTCGGTGATCGCGACCGCCGTGCCGGTGGCCCTGGTGATCGTCACCAGGCGCCTGTTGTACCGCGGGCTGACGGGCGGGGTGCGCGCATGACCGGGATGTCGCGTAAGGAGCGGCTGCGCTTCTGGCTGGACCGCACCTCCCGGCAGGCGCGGGCGCACCTGCCCGAGCTCGGCCTGTCCGGGCTGGTGACGGCCGGTGAGCTGGTGCTCCTCCTGCAGGACGAGTTACGCGGGAAGGCGATCGACGCCGTGGTGGCGGTGCTCCCCGCGCCGCTGCTCATCCCGCTCGCGATCGTCGCGCCCGTCGTGGCGGGGCTCGGCACGCACCTCACCCGGCGCCTGCGCGCCCGCGAGACGCCGCCGCCGCTGCCCGTCGGCGGGCAGATGTCCTTCCCTGACCGGGTGGAGCCGCTGCTCGGGCGGGGGGACAAGGTGCGCGAGGTGGTGGACCGGTCGCACGACAGCGGCGTCGTGGTGGTGCAGGGCGGGACCGGCACCGGCACGTCCACGCTGGCCGTGCACGCCGCCTGGGAGCTGGCCCCGGAGGAGAGCCGGCAGCGGTACGTGGACGTGCGCGGCCCCGACCGGGACCGGCCGGAGACCGAGCTGAGCGTGGCCCAGCGGGTGCTGCGCGCGCTCGGCAGCCAGCCCGGCCTGATCCAGGAGCCGCACGACGCCGCGCCGCTGATCAAGGAGGCGCTCTCCGGCAGGGACCGGGTGCTGCTGCTCGACAACGTGAGCACCTGGAGCCAGGTCGCGTGGCTGCCGCCCCGGGTGCCGGACGCGCACATCGTGATCGCGGGCGAGCTGGCCGGAGAGCTGCCCCAGCACATCAAACCGGTCCAGGTGGGCCCGCTCTCTGCGGAGGACGGGGAGGCGCTGCTGGCCGCGCAGGTCCGCGACGACCGGGTGACCGGCGACCCCCTGGCGCTGCGGTCACTGGTGGAGGCGTGCGTGCGCAGCCCCGCCGAGATCGTCAAGCTCGGCCGGTGGCTGGAGCGGAACCCGGGCGTGACGCTCGCCGCCCTGGTCGACGACCTGAGCCGGCTGCCGGTGGACGAGAGGCTGGGGTTCGTGCTCCAGCGCAGCATGCAGGGGGTGGACCCGGCCGCCAAGCGGCTGTTCGTGCTGCTGGCGGGCCTGCCGGTGGCCGAGGTCGACCACCGGGCGGCGGCCGCCCTGCTCGGCGTGCCGTCCGCGGACGACGCCATCGCCGAGCTGTCCGGGCGCGGCCTGGTGGAGAACGTGCGCATGACGCGCGTCCGGGTGATCGGCGCGTTCCACGACAGCGGCTCGGCCGACGACGCGGCCTGGCGGCGGCTGGTCGAGCACTTCGCCGCCCAGGCCGAGGCGTACGCCTCCCTGCTGCCCGACGATCCGGGCGCGGGCGCCTGGTTCGCCGCCGAGGACCGGGTGCTGCTGCAGGTGCTGGCCCGCGAGCAGCCCGTACGCAAGACCGCACGCGCGCTCGGCCGCATCGGCGCGGCGCTGGAGGCCTGGTTCGCGCTGGAGCAGCGGCACGAGGACCGGCTGCGGGCCGCCGCCCTGCTCGCCTGGGCGGCGTGGGAGCTGGGCGACGAGCGCGTACGGGCGGCGGCCGAGCTGCGCCAGGCGAAGGCGCTGATCACGCTCGGCAATCCGGAGAAGGCGCGCCAGCACTTCAACCGGGCCGCGGCGGCGTGGGGCGCGGTCGAGGCGTGGCCGCCCGAGCTGCACCTGACGCACGCGACGATCCTGCTCGCCTCCGGCGACGAGTTCACCGCCGTGGAGTCCGCCCTGGTCCAGTACGGTCAGGCGCTCGCCCACGGTGACACGGCCGGCCACGCGATCAGGCTGGTCAACGTGGCCGCGCTGCTCATGCGCCGCGCCCAGCCGCTGGACGGCGGTGAGGCGCGGCGCCTGTACGCGGACGCGCGGGCCGTCCTGTTCGAGGCGCTGCACCAGGCCGAGCAGAGCGCCGACGAGCGCACGCGGGCGCACGCCCACGAGCTGCTGGGGCTCGCCCACTGGCAGCTGGACCACGCTCGGGACGCCATGAAGCACTGGAAGGAGTCCGAGCGGCTGTACGAGCGGACCGCGGACGACATCGGCCGGGCCCGCTGCCGGGTGCAGCGGGCGACGGCCTGTGCGGCGGAAGCGGCCGCCCTCCCGGACCGGGCCGCGGCGCTGGCCGGAGAGGCGGCGCGGCTCAGACGGGAGGCGGCGGCGCACCCGGACCGGGCGGCGCGGCTGGAACGTGAGGCCGTGGCGGTGCTGGAGGAGGCGTCCGCCCTGCCGGCCCAGGCGGCCGCGCTGGAACGGGAAGCGGTCGCGCTCCTGCGGGAAGCCGAGCCGCGACTGCCACCGGAAGGCCTCACCACGGCACTCGCCCACCTGCAACTGGCCGCCCTCTGCCGCGCCGAGGCGGCGACGCACCGCGCGGCGGGCCTGGCGGCTCTCGCGCCATGGGACGGGATCGCCGAACCCCGGCAGGTGACCGAGATCCGCAACCGCCTCCAACCACCCGAACCCCATCCGCCAGCCCCATCGTGACCCCCTACCGTCGCCGGGCATCTGCGGGGACAGTTCGAGCGAGCCCCACCACAGCCACAAACACCCGCACACACCGGAACCTCGATCGGGCCCTACGACAGCCACAAACTGGCACAGGAGATCTGAGAAGGCAGACCGAGCGGGCGGCGTCCGCGAGCACCCGTGAGGGCTCGGCCCAGGCCGGACGCGCCTGATCCTCTGGATCAACAGGCGCCTGGAGGCGTGGTGGCACTCAGGAGCACGCCTGGTCCTCGTGACAGGCAGGCTCTCCCGCAGGCGAGGCAGATCGAGCGGGGGACGTCCGCGAGCGCTTGCGAACGCTCGGCCCGGGCCGGGCGCGCCGGACCTTCGGGGCCAGCAAGCGCTTCCGCAGGCGCGGTGATGCTCGGAAACGCGCCTTAGCCCTCAGATCAGCAGGCGCGACTGGAGGCGCGGTCGCGCTAAGGGGCGCGCCTGATCCTCGGGATCAGCAGGCGCGGTCGCGTTCGGGAACGCGTCTGGTCCTCTGGACCGGCAGGTGCTCCGGGGGCGTGGTCAGCGCTCGGGGTGCGCGGGTGCCGGTCTCACGGTCGCGTGCCGTCTGGGTGAGGCGATCGGGAGATGGTCATGCCGCCGCGGTGGGGTGTGATCGTACGATCGTGCCGGTGATCTGCTGTGGGGCGCGGAGCAGGTTGAGTATGGGGCACACGCGCTCAACCTCGGCGTGCAGCCGGCCCAGTTCCTCGTCGGAGGCGGGCGAGTCGATCAGCACCTCGTAGCGGAAGTCGTACGGGTGGACCGGGACGCCGCTCTCGCCCGGTTGCTGGGCTCTGGGATCGTACGAGGCCCGTACGTCCACCTCCAGGGCGTCCAGAGGCACTTCCAGCTCGGCTGCCTTGATCAGGAAGATGTGCGTGACGCAACTGCCCAGCACGCCCGCCTGCAGCTCCGGTGACCCGGGGCCGAGGTCGTAGCCGGCGAAGTCGGGGCCGCTGTCGCTGAGGATCCGGTGGTCGCGGATGCGGATGCGCCGCACGCCGCTCCGGCCCTCGGCCGTGACATGCGCGTGGAGGGGCACCGGGCCGCCGGCCGGGGCGGCGCGGCGGGCCAGCAGGGCGGCGCGCTTCTGGGACAGGTACTCGCGAAGGGTGCTCATGCTCTCGTTTCCGGTTCAGTGCAGGGTGATGGGGCCGAGCGGGGTGGTGAGGACGGCGCGGAGCGCGGGCTCGGGGCCTTGTGCGACGTCGAGCGGGGCGCCGACGGCGGCCAGGTCGCGGCGGAGGGCGTCCGGGTCGGGGTGGGAGGCGGTCAGGGATTCCAGCTCCAGCTGTGGCAGCCCGGAGTCCGCCGGGTGCGGGGTGCCGCCCCAGTCGATGAGGAACGGCACCGGCCTGACCGCCGCCGGAACGTCCCGCCTGGTGAGCCGCCACTCCAGCAGGACGCCGCCGGGGGTGCGCCGGGACAGCGGCTGGACCTCGCCGGGGTCGTAGCCCTTCTCGCGCGCCCTCCGGACGGCCTCGTCGAGGTCGTCCGGCCTGATCGCCCAGGCGGCCAGGCGGGGTTCACGCAGGTTCTCCAGGCCGAACGCGCGCGGCCGGGCGCCCGGCCGGTCCGGGTCGGGGCCGATGATCTCCAGGTAGCGGCCGGAGCCGAGGCCGACGAGGTGGTTGGCCGTGCCGCCGGGATGGCTGCCGCCCGCCACCGGTTCGACGCCGGTCAGCGCGGCGAAGGCGGCGACGCCCTCCTTCAGGTCGGGCACCGCGTAGACGAGGTGGTCGATGGTCACCGGTCCTCCTTGACGGGTTCGCCGAGCGAGAGCATGAGCCGGTTGGCCCAGTTGAAGAACGCGGCGGCGTGGATGACGTCGCTGATGGCCAGGTCGTCGAGGCCGGCCGCGCGCAGCGCCTCGACGTGGGCCACGTCGAACTCGCCCGGGGTGGCCGCGACCGCCACCGAGGCGTCGATGATCGCCCGCCATCTGCCGTCCTGCGGCGCTTGCACGCCCTCGTCGAGCAGCCGCCGCACGTCGTCCGGCCGCTTGGCGTAGTGGGCGGCGAACCGCGCGTGCACCGACGCGCAGAACACGCACCCGTTGCGGCGCGACGTGGCGGTGGCCGCCAGCTCACGCTCGGCGCGCGGCAGCCCGCCGTCGGTGTTGTGGAAGATGTCGTTGTCGGTGTGCGTACGCGCCTGCAGCACGTGCGGGTCACGTGCGAGCAGCAGGAAGTACGGCGACGCGGCGCGCGCCCGGTCGACCAGCGCCTCATGGTGCTCGTCGGTCAGCTCCTCCGCGCTCAGCGGCGCCAGCCACGGCGCCCACCCGAGCCTCTCCAGCGTGAAACCGCTCATACCGCCACCTCCGTACGATCGAGCCGCTCCAGCGTCACGACATCCACGCCCGCCACCCCCGCACGATCGACCCGGTTCTTCGTTACGACACTCACGCCGCCACCTCCGTACGGCCGAGCAGACGCAGCCCGGCCGCCACCCGGATCTGGAAGCTGAGGAAGGCGACGAGCTGTGAGAGTGTCACGATGCCGGTGGTGCTCCAGCCCGCCTTCTCCAGCGCGCCGAGAGCTTCCCGGCTCGCCTCGCGCGGCCGGAACACGAGCAGGTGGGTGTGCTCGAACGCCGCGGTGAGGCGGACACCCAGCGCGCCGGGGTTCCGTACGCGATAGCGGAGTCCCTCGGCGCCGTCGGCGGGCAGGGCGGGGTCGATCCCGTACGGTCCGGTGGTGAGTCCGGCCGCGGTCTCGGCCCGTACGGTGTCCGCCAGGCGAGGCGCCAGCTCGGCCAGCCGGTCGGCGTAGAAGCGGACGGCGGGGTCGTCACGGTGCAGCCCGGCCACGAAGGCCGCGACCGCGTCCCGTTCGACGAGCCTGACCTCGCTCTCCGAGCCGGGCGCGAACAACGCGTCGAAAGAGCGCTGGGCGTGCTCACGGGCGGCGGGCCGCCGACGGCGCAGCCCGTCGAGCGGCGACCCGGGCGCGACCCCGGCCAGATGGTCGATGACGTCGGTGATCATGTGTGGCTCTGTGCCGAAGCGCGGCTCCCCGCTCAGGCGCGGCTCGATGGTCACCTGCGGCTCCAAGCTCAAGCTTGGCCCGGTGTTCACCTGCGGCTGCGGGCTCAAGGGTGGTTCGGCGGTCATGTGCGGCTCGCTTCCTGGGCGGGGGTCCAGCCGAGCGCCGGGGCGACCTCGGTCGCGAGGAGCTCGATGGAGCGGAGGATGAGAGGGTGCGGCGGGTCGACCGAGTGGACCTGGAGGACCAGGTCGGTCGCCCGGTCGAGGGTCGGGTCGGCCCGCAGGCTTTCGATGACGTCCTGCGGGGTGCCGACGTGCACGTCGAAGGCGGCGATCCGGGTGTCGAGGCCGCCGTCCGGCAGCTCGAAGGGCAGCCTGCCGCGGCCGAGCCCGCGTTCGGCCCAGCGCAGCGCCTCGGCCCTGCTGTCGGCCACGAACGCGGTCCGTGACGCCATGATCCGCGGGACGGCGCCGGGCGGCAGGTTGTCGTGGTAGGCGTCCACGATGGGCCGCTGGATCTCCGCGAGGGTCGCCTGCGGCCGGTCGGCGGGCCTGGGCTGGGTGCGCGACAGCATGAGCCCGTGCCCGGCCCGGCCCGCGCGGGCGCCGCCGGCGGCGGAGAACGTCGCCTCCCAGACCGCGCCGGGCAGTCGCGACGCCGGCGGGTAGAGCCGGTTGCCGCCGCCCAGGTCCGCGCCCGACCAGGCGGCGATGAGCACGGCGAGGTGCTCGGCGTAGAGGGCGGCCCGGTCGGCGCTGTCGTGGCCGAACGGGGTGAACGACGCGGGCGTGCCGCCGCTGCCCACCCCGACCTCGAGCCGGCCGCCGGTCAGCTGGTCGAGCACGGCGGTGTCCTCGGCCACCCGCACCGGGTGTTCGAGCGGCAGCGTGATGATGCCGGTGCCGAGCCGGATGCGGCTAGTAGTGGCGGCCACGTGGCCGAGGAAGACCAGGGGCGCGGGCAGGCCGCCCTCGTCGCCGTCGAAGTGGTGCTGGGCGACCCAGGCGGTGTCGAAGCCGGCGGCCTCGGCGTGCCGGATCTGCTCGGCGGCGAGCCGGTAGCGCTCACCCGGCGGCACGTCGTCGAGCAGCCGGGTGAAGAATCCGAGCCTCATCGCACCGGCTCCGGGATCGTGGCGAGCAGCTCACGGGTGTAGGGGTCGCCGGGCTCGGTGAAGACCTGCCGGGTGGTGCCTGATTCCACGATTCGTCCTTCGCTCATGACGGAGACGGTGTGCGAGATCTGCCGCACGACGGCGAGGTCGTGCGAGATGAACAGGTAGGTCAGCCCCAGGTCCCGCTGGAGCTGTTCGAGCAGGTCGAGGATCTGGGCCTGCACGGTGACGTCGAGGGCGGAGACGGCCTCGTCGAGGACGAGCACGCCGGGTTCGACGGCCAGCGCGCGGGCGATGGCGACCCGCTGGCGCTGGCCGCCCGACAGTTCCCTGGGCCGGCGCCCGGCCAGGTCGCGCGGCAGCGCCACCCGGTCCAGCAACTCGGCGACCCGGGCAGCGCGGGCCGCGCGGTCGCCGAGCCGGAAGTTGCGCAGCGGCTCGGCGACGATCTCGGCCACGGACTGGCGCGGGTCGAGCGAGCCGTACGGGTTCTGGTGGACGAGCTGCACGTGGCGGCGGGACCGGCGGCCCTCGCCGGCTCCGGGGATCGTCACGGTGCCGGAGGTGGGCTCGGTGAAGCGCACCACCATGCGCGCCGTGGTGGTCTTGCCGGAGCCGGACTCCCCCACCAGCGCGTGGGTGGTGCCGCGCGGCACCTCGAAGGAGACCCGGTCCACGGCGCGGAACGGCCGCCGGCCGAGCCGGAACTCCTTGACCAGGTCGTGGAGCACGATCGCGGGCTCGCGGGGGGCCGGCTCCGCCTCGCGGTACTCGCGTACGGACAGGGCGGGCGCGTCCCGCAGGAGCTTCGCCGTGTACGCGGCCTCGGGGGCGGCGAGGACGGCGGCCGTGGGGCCCTGCTCCTCGACGCGGCCGGCCCTCATCACGACGAGCCGGTCGGAGCGGGAGGCGGCCACGCCGAGGTCGTGCGTCACCAGCAGCACGGCCGTGCCGAACTCGGCGCGCAGGTCGTCGACGAGGTCCAGGATGCGCCGCTGCACGGTGGCGTCCAGCGCGCTGGTCGGCTCGTCGGCGATGACGAGCCGGGGCCGCAGGGCGATCGCGATGGCGATGAGCACCCGCTGGCGCATGCCGCCGGACAGCTCGTGCGGGTACTGGCGGGCCCGCGTCTCGGGGTCGGGCAGGCCGACGCGGGTGAGCAGCTCGACGACCTGCCGCCGGATCTCCCGCCGGTCTCCCCGTCCGTGGATGCGCATGACCTCGCCGACCTGGGCGCCGATGGTCTTCACGGGGTTCAGCGAGTTGGCCGGGTCCTGCGGCACCAGGCCGATCTGGGCGCCGCGCAGCGCCTCCATCCGCCGCGCGGACCAGGTCGCCAGGTCGGCGTCGCCGAGCAGGATCCGCCCCCGGTCGACGGTGGCGTTGCCGGGCAGCAGGCCGATGACGGCGTGCGCGGTGGTCGACTTGCCGGAGCCCGACTCGCCGACGAGGGCCACGACCTCGCCCGGATCGACGGTGAACGAGATGCCCTCCACCGCGCGCCGCCCGTCGTAGGAGACGGCGAGATCGCGTACGTCGAGCAGGCTCATGGGGTGTCCTTTCCGATCGAGCGGCTGATCCGGCCGGCCGCAAGCACGACGGCGACCACGACGGCGCCCGGCAGCGTGGTCAGCCACCACGACGTCGCCAGGTAGTTGCGTCCTTCCGCGATGAGCAGCCCCCATTCGGGGGTGGGCGGCTCGGCGCCGTAGCCGAGGAAGCCGAGCGTGGAGATGGCGAGGATGGCCAGGCCGAACTGCAGCGCGGCCAGGGCGACGACCGGCCCGAGCGAGTTGGGCAGCACGTGCCGCCAGAGCACGGCCGGGTAGCGTCCGCCGCTGCCGAACGCGGCCTCCACATAGTCGGTGCGGCGCACCCGTACCACCTCGGACCGGGTGAGGCGGGCGAAGGCCGCGACCGATCCGACGCCGACCGCGACGGCCACGTTGACCGTGCCGGGACCGAGCAGGATGATCACCGTGAGCGCCAGGAGCAGGCCCGGCACCGACAGCAGGACGTCGACCAGCCGCATGATGGCGTCGTCGGCCAGCCCGCCGGCCGAGCCGGCCAGCACCCCGAGCAGGGTGCCGAGCAGGAGGCCGACGGCGACGGCGGTGAACGCTCCCGACAGCGAGTGCGCCGAGCCGTGCACCACGCGGGCGAGCAGGTCACGGCCCACCGGGTCGGTGCCGAACAGGTGCGGTCCGCCCGGCGGCCGCAGCTTCTCGGCCGGCACGCCCGCGATCGGGTCGTAGCCGGTGAACAGCCCCGGGACGACGGCCCAGAGCAGCGCGACGGCGATCACCAGCCAGGCGGCGGCGAGCCCGAGGCCGACGCGGTTCACGGCGCCGCCTTCAGCCGCGGGTCGAGCACCGGGTAGAGCAGGTCGACGACCAGGTTGACGAGCACGAACACGACGGCGGCGAGCACCACGACGGCGAGCATCACCGGCGTGTCCTGCGCGTTGACGGCCTGCTCGGTGAGCCGGCCGATGCCGTTGCGGCCGAACACCGTCTCGGTGACGACGGAGCCGGCGATGAGCTCGCCGAAGACGAGCCCCGCCATGGTGAGGGCGGGCAGCGTCGCGTTGCGTGCGACGTGCCGCCACAGGATCCACTGCCGCGAGGCGCCCTTGGCCGCCACCACGGGCACGAACGGCTGGGCCCTGACCTGGTCGACGGCGCGGGCGAGCACCTGGGCGATCGGCGCCGAGATGGGCACCGCGAGGGTCAGCACCGGCAGGATGAGCTGCTGGGCCGCGCTGCCGCCGATGACGGGCACCAGGCCCAGCCGGAACGAGAACACCTGGATGAGCAGGATGCCCAGCCAGAACACCGGCACGGACACGAACAGCGCCGGCACCGACAGCAGCGCGCCCCTGATCCACGAGGACCTGCTGGAGGCGGCCCCGAAGGCGATGGCGACCGCGATGAGCACCGCCAGCCCGAATCCGGCCGAGGCGAGTTTGGCCGTCTCCGGCAGCGCCTCGGCCAGCCGCTCGGTCACCGGCGTGCCGGTGTCGATCGAGTAGCCGAGGCTGCCGCGCAGGAAGCCGGACAGGGTGTCGAGATAGGTCGCCAGGGCGGAGGCGCCGCCGTCGTAGTGGGCGCGGATCTCCGCGATCTGCTGCGGCGACAGCCCCAGTTCGGGGTTCTGGAACTTGATCAGGATGGAGTCGCCGGGCAGCAGCCGCAGCAGGACGTACGCGGCGGTGAAGGCCGCCCACAGCACGAGGACCGCCTGACCTGCCCTGAACAGGACGTATCTGGTCATCTAGCTTTTCCAGGTCGCGTAGAACCAGGGCCTGGCCACGGCCTCGAAGGCGATCCCGTGCACGTGCGGGGCGCCGCCGTAGACCTGCGGCTCCTCGAACAGGGGGATGGCGTAGGCCTGGTCGATCACGTAACGCTGGATCTCGCCGACCTTGGCGTTGCGCGCGGCGACGTCGGGCTCGGCGGACTGCTCGGCCAGCAGCCGGTCGAGCTTCTCGTCGTCGGACAGGATGGCGTCGCGGTTCTCGCTGTGGAAGTGGCTCTTGATGACGTCCTGGTCGGCGCGGCCCACCATGGAGTGCTGCAGGGGCGTCTTCTCGGCGTCCTTGATGTCGACGGCCTGGGTGCCGGCGTCGGCGGGGCGGATCTCCAGCTTGACCCCGAGCTCGGCCCACTGCTGGCCGATCAGCTCCAGCGTCTGCTTCGACAGCGGCTGCGGGCCGGCGACGAAGACGCCGAGCCGCAGCTTCCTGCCGTCCTTCTCGCGGACGCCGTCGGCGCCGCGGGCCCAGCCGGCCTTGTCGAGCAGCGCGTTGGCCTTGTCCGGGTCGTGGGCGAGCCGCGGCGACAGGTCCACGTAGCCCTGGGCGAGTTGGCTGAGCACCGAGGTGGCGACCGGGTAGCTCGGCGTGAACAGGGTGTCGACGACCTCGCGGGCGTCGGTGCCCGCCAGCAGGGCCTGGCGGACGTCGGGGTCCTTCAGGATGCTGTTGCCCGGCCGCAGGTAGAGGCCGTTGTTGACGCCTCTGGTGGGCTCGGCGTAGATGGTGAAGCCGGCGCTCTTGACGGTCTCCTCGTCGTACGCCTGGACGTATCGCACGAAGTCGGCCTGCCCGGAGGTGAGGGCGCCGACGCGTACGTTGTCCTCCGGCGTCACGATTATCTTGATCTCGTCCAGGTACGCCCGGCCCTGGTGCTCGGAGGAGGGCGGCGCCCAGTCGTAGTCCTCGCGGGCGGCCAGGTGCACCTCCTTGTCGACGACCTGGTGCTTGACGGTGAAGGGGCCGGAGCCGGCGATGTTCTTGAGCTGGCACTGCTCCTCGTACGGCAGCGAGATGGTCTTCTTGGAGACCAGGCCCGCGCCGATGACGGAGGTGCCCTGCAGGAAGCCGGGCGAGGGCTTGGCGAAGTGGAACCGCACGGTCAGCCGGTCGACGACCTCGCTGCGTTCGTAGTTGTTGACGAACTCGGCCACCGGGAGCTTCAGCTTCTCGTCGCCGAGGCCGTACACGTCGAAGTTGGCCGCGACGGCCTCCGCGTCGAGCGGGGTGCCGTCGCTGAACGTCACGCCGTCGCGCAGGTGGAAGGTGTAGGAGGTGGCGTCCTCGCTGACCTCCCACCTGGTGGCGATCCACGGCTCGATCTCCAGGGTTTCCGGGTTCTGCCAGGTGAGCTTGTCGGTGATCTGGTTGAGGATGCCGCCGTTGGGATAGAAGCCCGCGGCCGGCAGGTAGAGGCAGGTCGGCGGCTGGTGCTCCAGGTAGGTGAGGGTGCCGCCGTAGACCGGCTCGCCCGCCGCCCTGGCCGCCCCGGCGGGGCCCGCACCGCCACAGGCGCCGAGCAGCCCCACGACGGCGAGCATGGCGGCGCCGGCCACGGCTGTGGATCGCAGTCTGGATCGTGACATGGGGAAATCGCCCTTCGAGGGAACGAAACGGGATAAAATCAAGTATAACCTACTGGAAAAGCATGAAATAACCATGGGGGTGCCCCCGGGTAAGTGGGCGTGGATGCTCTAGGAAGGCGCGGACCGGGACATGACGTCCGCGAGGGTGACCTCGCTGAGCAGGGAGTTCTCGTGGTCGCGCAGGCGGGCCCAGATCGCGTCCAGGGGCGCGGCCGCCCGGGGGAACTGCCGGGTGGCCTGCTCGACCCCCTCGGTCACGCGGATGACGTCGGCCAGGGAGATCTCGGCGGCGGGCCGGGCGAGCCAGTAGCCGCCGTCGGGCCCGCGCTGGCTGTGCAGCAGGCCGGCGCGGCGCAGCTGGAGCAGGATGTTGTCGCAGAACCTGCGGGGGATCTCCTGCGAGTCGGCGACCCGCTCGGCGTGCACCGGGCCGCCGGCCTCCGCGAGGGCGATCATGGCGGCGAGGGCGTACTGGGTGCGTGCGGAGATTCTCATGGATTCCCGTGCTGGTCGGAAAGGGCCCGGCTCCCGGAGGCGGGGGCCGGGCCCTGCGGGCGGTCCGGTGGGTCAGGCGGAGGCGGTGGGCTCCTCCTTGCGGAGCTCGGCCTCGTACGCGTCGACCGACTCGTTGGCCTTGTCCTTGCGGTACTCGCGCACCGAGTAGGTGATCGCGCCGGCCCAGAGGATGGCGATGGCCAGGTAGGCGACGGTCTGCACGCCGCCGGAGGCGTCGATCCAGTCGCTGCGCAGCAGCGTGCGCACGTTGGTCAGGATGATGAGGCCGCCCACCGCCGAGCCGAGGATGCGCGGCGGGATGTGGCGGACCAGCCACGCGGCGATCGGCGCGGCGATCACGCCGCCGGCCAGCAGCACGGCCACCCAGGCGAAGTCGATGTTCTCCGAGCCGATGCCGACGAGGAAGCCCACGCTGGCCGCGATCGCCACCAGGAACTCCGAGGCGTCGATCGACCCGATCACCTTGCGCGGCGCCAGCCGGCCGCTGGCCAGGATGGCGGGGGTGCCCACCGGGCCCCAGCCGCCGCCACCGGTCGAGTCCACGAACCCGGCGACCAGTCCGAGCGGGGCCAGGAACCGCTTGCGCAGCGGCTTGCCCAGGTTGCCCCGAGGCAGCCCGTAGGCGGTGAAGCGGACCAGGATGTAGACGCCCAGGGTCAGCAGGATGAGCGACATGACCGGGGCCGCCACCTCGGTCGAGAGGCTGGACAGGAACGTCGCGCCGGCGAACGCGCCGATCGCGCCCGGTACGCCGATCTTGCCGACGACCTTCCAGTCGATGTTGCCGAAGCGCCAATGGGAGATGCCCGAGGCCAGCGTGGTGCCGATCTCGGCCAGGTGCACGGTCGCCGAGGCCGCGGCGGGGTTGGTGCCGATCGCCAGAAGCAGTGTGGTGGAGGTGACGCCATAGGCCATGCCCAGGCTTCCGTCGACGAGCTGGGCGGCGAAACCGACCAGCCCGAGCAGGAGGAGTGCTCGCACGATCGACCCTTTCCGATAAATCCTACTTAACTTGTAGGGTTAATCCTGAAGCAGGGACGGGGCTCGGTCAAGCCCTAAATCCCTACTTTCTTGGACTGGATACTGGCTTGGGGGGCGACCCGCTCCGCCCAGCCCGCGAGGATCTCCGGAAGATCGGGCAGCCGGGACTCCAGCACGGCCAGGCCGGGGGTCGGCACGGTGGCGCCCAGCTCCACCAGCAGCGGCCGCAGGTGGACCTCCACCGCCAGCGAGTGGGCCGGATCCCCCATGACCAGCAGCGGCAGCGCGACCGTGCCGGCCAGGGCCCGGGGCGGGAGCCGGTCCAGGAACGCCTTGAGCAGGCCGGTGTAGGTGCCCTTGTAGGTGGGACTGGCCACCACCAGCACGCTCGCCTCCGTGACCAGTTCCAGCGCCACCTCCACGTCGGCCGACGGGATCGGCGACAGCAGGTGTGGACCGAGGGCCGCCAGGTCGATGACGTCGTGCGGCGCCGGCAGCTCGACCCGCTCGCCGACCGCCAGCGCGGCCTCGACGGCCACGCCGCGCGTACGGGAGCCCTCCCGGGGGTTGCCGACCAGGACGACGAGGCTCATGCGGCCCTCCAGGGGATGAGGCGACTCAGCCGGCTCCGGGGCGCGGGGGCCTCGTCGAGCTCCACTTCGTCGTCCGGCAGGTCGTACCAGTGGACGTCGCCGGGGTAGTCGTGCTCTGGCATGAGTTATTCCTATCTGAAATACATGGAATAGAAGCTATAGGGCCGCGGGCGGCACCGGGATGGCGGGGAACGGGTTGTCGGGGAGGAGGATGACGCGCCGCGCGTGCTCGACGGCGTCCAGATGGAGCAGCGCGGCCCCGATGCCGGCCCCGCCGACCAGGTAACCGGTGTCGGCCGTCACCTCGGCGGGCCGCAGCCGCCGGTAGGCCTGATACCAGCGGTAGCCCCGCCCGTCGTGGTCGGTGGCCCGGCTGATCAGGTCGTCGGCCAGCGAGCGGGCGAAGGTCAGGTGCGCGCGCCGCCCGGTCGCCGCCCACAGGCCGACGAAGAGCTCGACCAGGCCCGCCGTGCCGCAGCACTGGCAGGCCACGTTCCAGTACCCGTCGGTGCGGCGGCGCGGCACTCCGCTCCGTACCACGCCGTTCGCGAGCCGCTCCACCCACTCCAGGTCGCCCGGGTCGCCGTCCACCCGGTGCAGCTCGTAGAACATCCGCGCCACGCCGGCCGACCCCGAGCAGAAGCCGAGGTAGTGCAGCTGCCTGGCCTGCGGCACGTGGTGCGGGACGACCGCGCACTGACCGGTCACGACGCTGAGCTCGCGGACGAAGCCGGCGCCCCGGCGCGCGGCCCGGAGGAAGACCTCCTCCCCCGTCACCCCGTACAGGCGGGCGAGCAGGAAGGCGGTGCCCGCGGTGCCGGCCAGGAAGCCCGGCGTGACCGCGTCCAGCGGCAGGTCGGCGCAGTCGCCGAAGCGGTGGCCCGGCACGGGCAGCGCGGCGATGCGCAGCCCGGCCTCGACGGCCGCCTCCTCGTACGCGGGCGCGCCGAAGTGGGCGGCGGCGCGCAGCAGGCCGAGGACGATGCCGCCGTCGCCGCGCTGGGCCGGCTCGCGGGACCAGCCGACGCCGTCGCCGCCTTCGCGCCCTCTGCGGACGAGTTCGTCGGCGATGGCCGCCGCCTCCACCTCGAACAGGTCGTCACCGAGCGCCCACCCGGCCTCCATGAGCGCGACCATGGTGCCGGTCAGCCCGTGGTACAGGGTGGGGTCGCGCTGCTCGCGCCAGGTGGCGGCGAGCCTGCGGGCGCCGGCCCGGGCGTCCTCCAGGTACGCCTCGTGCCCGGTGGCGGCGGCCAGCTCCAGGAAGAACAGCACGATGCCGGCCGCTCCCGAATAGAGGGAGGACGGCTCCGGGGTGACGGCCGATCTGCCGCGCGCGTCGGGGTTGGCCAGCCAGTGCCTGCCGTGGTCGTCGTCCACGGCGGCGGAACGGATCCACCGGCCCGCCGAGATGGCGGCGGTCAGCGGGGAGTCGGCCCTGGTTCTCTGCGGGCGCATCTCATCCAGGCTCACGGCTAGATTATCCCATACTTTTGGTAGGAAAATAAGGTTACCGACGGAAGGACGATGACGATGCCCCTGCCGGACTTCCTGGTGATCGGCGCCCCGAAGGCCGGGACCACCGCCCTGCACGCCGCGCTCCGCGAGCACCCCGGGCTCTACCTGCCGCCCGTGAAGGAACCCAAGTTCTTCCTCACGGACGGCCCGCCGCCGGACCGCGGCGGGCCCGGCGACCAGCAGACCTACCGGGAGCACGTGTGGCGCAGAGCCGACTACGAGGCGCTGTTCGCCGCCGCGCCGCCGGGCGCGGCGCGCGGCGAGGCGACCCCCTTCTACCTCTACGACCTGGACGCGCAGCGCCGCATCCACGCGGCGATCCCGCACGCGCGGCTCATCGCGATCCTGCGCGACCCGGTGGAGCGGGCGCACTCCAACTGGACCCACCTGTGGTCAGCGGGGCTGGAGCCGATCGGCGACGTGGTGCGCGCGTGCGCCGCCGAGGAGCGGCGCGTCGCGGACGGCTGGGCACACTTCTGGCACTACGTCCGGCTGGGCAGGTACGGCGAGCAGCTCGCCCACCTGTTCACCCTGTTCCCGCGCGAGCAGGTGCTGGTCTTCCGCTACCGCGACCTGGTCGACCGGCCGGCGCACACGCTGGACCGCATCTGCGCCTTCCTCGGCGTGGAGCAGGGCCTGCTGACCGAGGCGCCGAGGGAGAACGTGACCGCGCACCCGGACGCGGGCGGCAGGCACCTGCTGCTCTCCGCGGCCCTGCGGGCGCTGGCCCGCACCGGCCGCGCGCTCCCCTACGGGCTGGCGCGGGCGCTGACGGAGCCGGTGGAGCACCTGCTGCAACGGCGGTCCGCCGCCCGCCGCCCGCTGACCTGGGAGCAGCGGCAGCAGCTCATCCCGCGCTTCGCCGACGACATCGAGCTGCTGCAGCGCGTCACCGGCGAGGACTTCGGCGACTGGGTGCGGCCCAGGGAGCGTTCGGGCGGGCAGGTCGGCGTGCGGCCGGACGGCCAGCGCCAGGCCCGCAACGGCCGCCCGGTGATCGGCTGATCATGGGCCGGTGCCACGCCGGTCAGCGCCGCAGCTCGGTGCGCAGCTCGTGCGCCCCGTCGGAGCGGGTGTACTCGTAGTAGAGGCGGACGCCGCCGTCCGGCAGGTCGACCACGTCCAGGTAGCGGAGCCCGCCGCCCGCGTACGGCGAGGCGGCGAACGGCTCGGACCCGAGCGGGGTGAGCGCCGCCGGGTCCGTCCCGGCCGCGACGCCGGTGCGCTCCTCGTAGTTCTCCGCCGCGCTCGCCCTCCCGTCGTAGAAGGCGAGCACGCCGTCATCGGTGAAACGCACCGCGCTCACCCGGACGCCGCGCGCGTCCCAGCAGCCGGGACGGCCGGTCAGCGCGGTGCCGTGCCAGGTCCAGGCCAGGCCGTCGGCACTGGTGGCGTAGTCGGTGACCATCCGGTCCTCCTCCCCCGGCCCGGTCAGCGGGTGGCAGGAGGCCCACAGGTGCCACGTGCCGCCCCGGCGGACGATCACCGGGTCCTTGACCCCGGTCTTCGGGTCGCCGGGCAGCACCGTGGCGCGCAGCCGGGGGTCGAAGGCCGCCGGGGCCGCGGCCTCCAGCACCTCCACCCGCCAGTGCTTGCTCCCGTAGGTGGCACAGCTCAGGTAGAGCCGCCAGCGCCCGTCCTCCGTCGTCGTCAGCCACGGGCGCTCCAGGGACTCGGCGTCCATCTCGTCCCTGGTGATCGTCAGCAGGGTCTCGAACCGCTCGCCGCCTGCGGAGCGCGCCACTACGACGGCGTGGCCGCGCCCTTCCCCGACCGGCCTGCGCAGCCGGTAGGCGAGGTAGACGAACCCGTCGGCGACCACCGCGCAGGGCGCACCCGCCCAGTGGCCGTCGCCGGCGCCCGGCGGGACGACCGCGACCACCGAGCGGGCGGGGTCGGGAAGCCAGGCTGCGGCGGCGTTCTCATCGATCGGCATGCGCCCGAGACTAGGCCCCGTACCGGAGGCGCTCATGTGGATCCACCCTCTCCTTGGCCAATCTATGTATTTCCGATTACTTTGCCATAGAACCGGCCGCGGAGCGCGGGATCAGGACGGCCCGGGACGCGACCAGCCGTCCAGATGGAGCACCTGGTCAAGCGGGACCCGGGGGGCGGACTTGAAGGTGTCGCCGGTGTAGTAGGCGGTCGGGATGAGGGCGCCCTGCCGGACCTCCGCCGGCAGGCCGAGCAGCTCGGCGATCTCGCTCTCGTACGCCAGGTGCAGGGTGGTCCAGGCGGTGCCGAGGCCGCGCGCCCGCGCCGCGAGCATGTAGCTCCACGCGGCGGGGAGCAGCGACCCCCACAGCCCCGCCTGGTTTCCCTCGGGGAACCCGCCGCCGGGCACCTCGATGCACGGGATGACCAGCACCGGCACCTCCCCCATGTGCTCGCCCAGGTAGGCGGAGCTGTCGGAGATGCGCCGCTGCGTCGCCGCCCGGTCCGGGTCGTCCTGGAACAGCTTCCCGGCGGACGACCCCGACGCGTGGTAGGCGCGTACGGAACGCCCGTAGTAGTCGCCGATCCGGGCGCGCAGGCCGGGATCGGTCACCACGATCCAGTGCCAGCCCTGGCGGTTGCCGCCGCTCGGCGCCTGCAGGGCGATCTCCAGGCATTCGCGTACGAGCTCCGCCGGCACGGGCCGGCGCAGGTCGAGGCGCTTGCGGACGCTGCGGGTGGTGGTGAGCAGCTCGTCGGGGCTCAGCGGCAGGATCGTCATGATCTCATCCTGTCAAAAACGACGTCCGCAGCGCGAAGTGCTCGCCCGTGTGGTCGACCTGGTGGATCTTGCCGGGGTCGGCGTACAGGCCGCGCACGCGGTCGCCCACGACGGCGTCGGTCAACGGTTATACATAGATTGATTTTTACGAACTTGTGTTCGAGCATCAACTTGACGTCAGCATGATCGTCTATACATGATCAGCTGTCCCCACCCCCCGGTTTCCCAGAAGCAGGCCATGTCGCCCCTCACCCCCGCCCGAGAGCAACCCTCGCCGCCCAGCGGCGCGGTCTTCGTCGACCACAGCGGCCGGCGGAGGAGGTGGTTCACGATGGGCGCGGTCCTGGTCAGCACGCTCACCCTGGCGGCGACGGTGACGCTCGTGGGCGCGGTGCTCGCGGACACGCCGCTGCCGGCCGGCGGCTGGCCGAGCCGGCACGCGAGCCCGCCGCCCGGCGGCACGCCCTCCGACGACGCCGCTCCCGGCAGCGAGCAGGCCGAGCCGGAGCCGTCCCTCTCCCGGTCCAGGTCCCGGCGGGCGCCGACCCGGTCAGCGCCCACGCGCGCCTCCGGCCGGCGCACCACCGCCGCGCCCTCCCGTACGCGAGCCAAGAGCCCGTCCGCCCGCCCCGCCTCACCGTCCGCGCGGCCGTCCCGTACGTCCGAGCCCCCGGACACGGGCGTGGCCGTGGAACCCGAGACGGCCCGCGACACCACACCCCCCGGCGAGACCACCCCCACCCAGCAACCGGAGCCCGCCGCGACCCCCTCCCCGGACTCCAGCGACGAGCCCTCCCAGACCCGGAACCCCACCACCCCCGGAACCCCCTCATGACCCCCCGCCGCAGACGCCCCGTCCCACAACCGGACAGCGCGCCCGCGCCCGGATGGGGGCAGGCACACGACCCGGGTCTCGGCAGGACGATCGGGCAGGCGGCGGATCGGGTGCCCGGTCCGGCGTACGGGCGTGACGTCCGTCGGGGTGGGCGGCGGCGGGGCAGGAGGCGGGTGGCCGGGCGGGGTGTGGAGCCTTCGGGGCACTGGCTGATGTTGCTGGCCGGGGTGGCGCTGGCGGGGTGCGCGCTGACGCTCGACGGGTTCGTCAAGAACGTGGTCGGCGAGACCGGGCCCCAGCGAGGCGGCGGGGACCCGGCGTCGTGGCTGGAGCCGGTGCGCCGCAGCGGCCCGGTGCTCGACCTGACCGGGGACAAGCCGGCCGGCGCCCGCCCGAAGGCCCGCACGGTGGCGCTGACGTTCGACGACGGGCCCGACCCCGAGTGGACGCCGCTCGTGCTGGACGCGCTGAAGAAGCACGGGGCGAAGGCGACGTTCTTCACGGTCGGCTCGAAGATCGCCGCCCATCCGGAGCTGACCCGCCGGATCGTCGCCGAGGGACACGAGATCGGCAACCACACCTACACCCATCCCGACCTGTCCGCCGTCCCCGCCTGGCGGGCCGAGCTGGAGCTGAACCTCACCCAGAAGGCGCTGGCCGGGGCGACGGGGCTGCACACGATGCTGGCCCGCCCTCCGTACTCCTCGACCCCTGACGCCATCACCGGCGAGCAGTGGGACACCCTGGCGATGCTCGGCCGCGAGGGCTACCTGATCGCGCTGGCCGACCTCGACACCGAGGACTGGAGCAGGCCGGGCGCGGCCGGCATCGCCAGGGCCGCGTTCCCGCGGGGCGGGCGCGGGGCGGTGGTGATGATGCACGACTCCGGCGGCGACCGCGCCCAGACAGTCGAGGCCGTCTGCCGCCTGCTCGACCGGCTGGACCGGGCCGGCTACCGCGCCGAGACGCTGACCTCCGCGCTCGGCATGCCGTCGGCGCACCGGCCGGCCGCGCAGCCGGAGCGGATCGCCGGCGCCGCGCTCGGCCTGGCGCAGCGCGCGGCGAACGCGTTCACGGACGCGCTGTGGTGGGTGCTGTTCGCCACCGGCGTGCTGACGCTGGCCCGGCTGCTGCTCCTGGTGGTGCTGGCCCGGGTGCACGCCCGGCGCTCCCGGGGTCCGGGACCGGCCCTGACCTGGGAACGGCCGCCGGGGGTGAGCGTGATCGTGCCCGCGTACAACGAAGAGGCGGGGATCGCCGCGACCGTGCGCTCGCTCGTCGCGACCGCGTACCCCGGGCCGGTGGAGGTGCTGGTGGTGGACGACGGTTCCACGGACCGCACCGCCGAGGCCGCCGCCGGGCCGCGGCTGCCGGGAGTACGGGTGATCAGGCAGGACAACGCCGGCAAGGCCGCCGCACTGAACACCGGCATCCGGCACGCGCGCCACGAGTTCCTCGTCATGGTCGACGGTGACACGGTGTTCGAGCCGGACACGATCGGGCATCTCGTGCGCCGGCTCGCCGACCCCCGCGTGGGCGCGGTGAGCGGCAACACCAAGGTCGGCAACCGGCGCGGGCTCATCGGCCGCTGGCAGCACGTCGAGTACGTGATCGGCTTCAACCTGGACCGGCGCGCGTTCGAGCTGCTCGACTGCATGCCGACGGTGCCGGGGGCGATCGGCGCGTTCCGGCGCGGCGCGCTGGTCGGGCTCGGCGGGGTGAGCACCGACACGCTGGCCGAGGACACCGACCTGACGATGGCGCTGTGCCGGGCGGGCTGGCGGGTGGTGTACGAGGAGCGGGCGCTGGCGTGGACGGAGGCGCCCGCGACCCTGGGGCAGCTGTGGCGGCAGCGCTACCGCTGGTGCTACGGCACGATGCAGGCGATGTGGAAGCACCGCCGCGCGCTGGCCGAGCCGGGTCCGTTCGGCCGCCGCTGCCTGGGTTACCTGGCGCTGTTCCACGTGCTGCTGCCGCTGCTGGCGCCGGTGGTGGACCTGATGGCCGTCTACCACACGGCGGTCGGCGACCCGCTGCCGGCGGTGGCGGTGTGGGCCGGGTTCGTGGTGGTGCAGGCGGCGGCGGGCTGGTACGCGCTGCGGCTGGACCGGGAGCGGGTGTCGGCGCTGTGGGTGCTGCCGCTGCAGCAGTTGGTGTACCGGCAGCTGATGTATCTGGTGGTGTTCCAGTCGGTGGCGACCGCGCTGCTCGGGGTGCGGCTGCGCTGGCACACGGTGCGCAGGCAGGGCACTTTCGCGGCGCCGTGACGGCACCGGCGGGAGATTTTACCCGGAGGCCGGATTCCCTTACGTACAAGGGGTTTCGGGGGTGCTACCCCGGGTCCGAACCGCCAAACCGGATATGTCATACTTGCAATATTTTTGTCTGCATATATACCTTTTGCGTATTCGCGGTGATACCTCAACTCTGTTGCCGCATCGATTGACCGGACCGTGCGCTGTCCTGACGGTGTCCCCCTCACGCCAGGGCAGCGCACGGCCGCCGAATCCGCGTCTCGCGGAGCCGGGGACCCACTTCCTGGGGTGAATCGGACGCCAGCGTCCGTAGGGGACTTCCAACTCCGAACCCGTCAGCTAACCCGGTAGGCGGCATGGAAGCAAGGAGTCATTTCCTCATGCCCAAGCCTCGGCTTGCCGCTGCGCTGAAGTACCGTCCCAGCAACCGTCTCAAGTACGCCTTCGCCGGCGCGCTGCTGGCGGGGACCACCGCCGTCGCCAGCGTGACCGGCACCGCCATCGCCGCCACCGGCGGCGCCGCCGCCCCCGTCGAGCCGAACCCGGCCATCGCCCAGCAGCAGGCGGCCCAGCTCACGTACGGCCAGGACGTGTCGAACTACCAGCCCGACCACGACTGGGAGGCCAGCCCGGCCGAGTTCGGCATCATCAAGGCCACCGAGGGCACCGGCTTCACCGACAAGACCTTCGCCCGGCACTGGCAGGAGCTGGACAAGAAGGGCATCGTGCGCGGCGCGTACCACTACGCGCACCCGCGCAACAACCCGATCGCCGAGGCCGAGCACTTCCTCTCCGTGGTGAACTCCCAGCCCGCCAAGCCCGGCGACCTGCTGGTGCTGGACCTGGAGACGACCAACGGCAGGTCCGTCTCCGAGGTGAACGCCTGGGCCAAGGCCTGGCTGTCGCACGTCAAGGCCAAGACCGGCGTCACGCCGCTGTTCTACAGCGGCTGGCACTTCGCCGACACCTACGGCGCGGGACTGTCGGAGTACCCGCTCTGGGTGGCCCACTACAGCAAGCCCAAGGGCGAGATCACCCCGCCGGCGGACTGGAAGTCGTGGACCATCCACCAGTACTCCGACAAGCCCATCGACCACAACGTCTCCGCCCTGACCCCCGACCAGCTCCGCAGCCTGGGCCGTCCGGCCTGACCCGCTCTGTGACGCCTCCCGTTGAGGGAGGCGTCACAGTCGTCTCAGCCCTGGTGGATCCTGAGCCCACGCTCCTCCATGCGCCGCAGCAGCTCGGCCGGACCCACCGCCGTCTCCGGCAGCAGGTAGAACTCCTCCAGGATCGGCCCCGCGTCATCGGGCGCGGCCGCGTCCCAGATCACCTCGTCACCCGGCGCCGTGACCTCGAAGGTGAAGAACGCGCAGCACGCCTTCTCCCGCGCGGCGAGATCCCGTACCCACTCCTCGACCCCGTCACCGGCACGGAACCGGAACCGGATGCCCCCGGCGGTCCGCTCGCGTCCGGTGAGCGCCTCGCCGAACAGCCGCCGGTACTCGGCCAGCCGTTCCTCGGGGGTGTCGCGGGCGGTGGTCATGTCGCAGACGATCGGTGGGGTGTCCATGATGTGCTCTCCTTCCGTCACTTCCGGAGCGTAGAGTCTGGACCTAGGTCCAGGGTCAAGAGGAGAGCGGTGTGAAGATCGGCGAGGTGGCCCGCGAGGCCGGGGTCAGCGTGGACACGGTCCGCTTCTACGAGCGCCGCGGCGTGCTGCCGGCGGCGGGGCGCAGGCCGTCGGGCTACCGGGTGTTCGACGCGTCGGCGGTGTCCAGGATCCGCGCCGCCAAGGCCCTGCAGGAGCTGGGTTTCACGCTGGACGAGGTGGCCGGCGCCCTGCGCTCCCACGACGCGGGCGGCGCGACCTGCGCGAGCGAGCGGTGGCGGCTGGAAGCGGTGGTGGAGCGCATCGACGCGAGGATCGCCGAGCTGGCCCGGGCCCGCGACCTCGCCGCCCGGAGCCTCGCCGACTGCCGCTCCGGCGACTGCCGCTTCCCGACCGGCCTGTCCTTCTAGCGCGAGCCCTCGCCTGACTCGGCCAGGTCGGCCTCCTCCTTGGTCTTGTGCACGGTGCCGTCGGCGTGCTCGGGCGGCCCGTACGCCGTGTGGAGCACGAGCGGCGCGGCGCCGGTGTTGACGAAGTTGTGCGGGGTGCCCGCCGGGACGGCGACCAGGTCGCCCGCCTTCACCGGACGGACCTCACCGCCGACACGGGCCTCTCCGGTCCCGGAGACGAAGGTGAGGATCTGGTCGGTGTCCTCGTGCACCTCCTCGCCGATCTCACCACCCGGCGGGATGGTCATGGTGACGACCTGGACCTTCTCCCCGGTCCACAGGACCCGGCGGAAGTCGGTGCTCTCTTCGGCGACGGTGGCGATCGCGAAATGGTGCACGGTCGGCTCCTGTGTCTCGCGGTTCAAGCTGGCGTATGACTCTTGCCAGGACAAAAGCTGACATAAACGTAATGTCCGGCAGGCGGACACCGGGCGCGGTGCTAGTTTCGCCGTCATGAAGGTGCCGGAGAGGCTGCTGTGGGCCGTCGAGACCCTGGAGACGCGGCCGGGCGAGCGGGTTCTGGAGATCGGCTGCGGCCGCGGCGTCGCCGTCGGACTGCTCTGCGAGCGCTCCGCCTCCGTCACCGCGATCGACCGGTCGGCGACGGCGGTAAAGGCCGCACGCGAGCGCAACGCCCGCCACGTCGAGGCGGGCGCCGCGGTGATCGAGCAGGCCGAGCTCGACGGCGGCGGGCTGCCCGGCGGCCCGTACGACAAGGTGTTCGCCGTCAACGTGAACGTCTTCTGGACCCGCTCCCCCGCCGCCGAGCTGGCGGCGGTCAAGCGGGCGCTCGCGCCCGGCGGCTCGCTCCACCTGTTCTACGAGCCGCCGGGCGCCGCCAAGGCTCAGGAGATCGCGGTCAAGGTCGAGGCCGCGCTCGCCGGGTCCGGCTTCACGTCCACCACCCTGACGCACGGTCTCCTGCTGTGCCTGAAGGGTGAGCTCACCCCGTGACGGTGACCGTCAGGTCCCCGGTGACGGGCGCGCCGCCCGGCGTGCGGACCGTCAGCGTGCCGGTGTAGGTGCCGGGCCGGCTGAAGGTCCTGGCCGAGGTCACGGTGAAGGCGGCGTTGATCCGCATGCCGGGGATGCTTCCCTCCCTGGTGGTGGCCGGGGTCACGGGCTCCTGGACACCGTCGCTCCAGGTGACGGCCGCCTCCAGGCCGGCGGCGGTGTGGCCGGGCGCGGTGAGGGTCCAGGAGGCGCCGGTGGGCCGGCCGGTGCGGGTGCTCACCGATCCGCCGAGGATCTCCAGCCGCCAGGGCACGTCGGCGGTCGGGAAGAAGTTCGTGCCCTGCACGGTCAGCCTGCCGCCCATCTTCGCCAGGCGGTTCTTGAAGTCGGCGTAGTCCCGCTGGTCCTGGGGTGTCCAGCCGACCTCGGCGGTGGCGATCAGGCGCGGGTAGGCGTAGTACTGCGCCTGCTCGACGCGGCGGATGAACTCGCCCCACACCGCCGACTCCACGCCGAGCACGCTGCTCTCCTGGATGCCGGGGATGTACGTGCCGGGGTCCCAGTTGTAGTGGCGGTCCAGGCCGCACGGCCCGCCGCACGCCCAGGTGCCGCCCTCGGGCTGGCGCGAATCCTGCTTCTGCGGCACGTACGCGTGCGCGGCCGGGGAGAGCACGACCTGGGCGCCGCGGTCGTTCACGGCGGCGGCCACGGCGTTCCGGTTGCCGTTCCAGAACTGCACCACCGCGTTGTCCCGCGGCAGCGCGGTGCCGGCGTACTCGTTCCAGCCCACGACGGTCTTGCCGAGGGCGCGCACGTTGCCGGTGAAGGCGTCGACCATCTTGACGTAGTCCGCGTGGCTGGTCGAGAACGCCTCGTCGCCGCCGATGTGCAGGTAGGGACCCGGGGTCATGGCGGCGATCTCGGTGAGCACGTGCTCGGCGAACTCGTACGTGACCGAGCTGTGCGCGTCCAGGGAGGAGTAGCCGACGGCGCCGGTGCCGTTGTGCGGGACGGTGGTCTCGCCCGGCTTGAGTGCCGGCCGCGCGCCCGGGGTGTTGAGCTGCGGGACGGAGTGCAGCGCCGAGTTGACGTGGCCGGGCAGGTCGACCTCGGGGATGACGGTCATCCCGTGCTCGCCGGCGTAGCGGACGATCTCGGCGTAGTCGGCCTTGGTGTAGAAGCCGGTGATGCCGGGCTCGGTGCCCCGCTCGGTCATCGCGGTGGCGCCGCCGACCTCGGTGAGGGCGCCGTAGTCGATGCCGGACGGGTTGCTCGCCGGGTCGTCGAGGGCGATGCGCCAGCCCTGGTCGTCGGTCAGGTGCAGGTGCAGGCGGTTGACCTTGAACTGGGCGGCGGCGTCGATGTAGGTCTTGACCTCGTCCACCGGGTAGAAGCTGCGGGCGACGTCGAGCATCATGCCGCGGTGCGCGAAGCGCGGGTAGTCGGTGATCTCCACGGCGGGCACCGTCCATTCGGCGCCGACGACCTCGCCCGACTCGGCCCACTGCGGGAAGAGCTGGCGGAGCGTCTGGACACCGTGGAGCGCGCCGTTCGGGGTGGCGGCGCGGATACGCACCTCGGCGGCGGTCACCGACAGCGTGTAGCCCTCGGCCTCGTGGCCCTCGGGCGCCTTGCCGGCGCCGACCTCGATGACGATGGGCGCCGGGCCGCGGCCGGCGGCGGCGACCGTCAGCTTGTGGCCGGTGGCCCGGCGCAGCAGGCGGGCCAGGTGGTTCGCGGGCGCCTGGGCGCCGTCGCCGAGGGCCAGGACGCGGGTGTTGCGGTGCAGCGTGTACGGGGCGCCGCCGGTCTCGGTGAGCGACACCGGCTTGGGCAGCAGGCCGAGCGTGGGCTCGGGGGCGGCGGGCGGACCGTCCCAGATCTCGAACTCGGAGATCGAGTAACCGTACGCGGCCCAGCGCTGCTTCCCGTGCACGCGCACGTACGAGACCGGCTCTGCGGAGCGCACGTCGATCACGTCGGTGCGCGGGCACGTGTCGCGCCGCAGCGAGGCGACGTCGGTCCAGGTCTGACCGTCGGCCGAGGTCTGCAGGACGAAGTCGCGCGCGCAGGCGTTCGGCCAGTGGAGTGTCACGTGGTCGACCTTGGCGGGTGCGGCGAGCTGGACCTGGACCCAGTTGTCGTCCTGGTACTTCGATGACCAGCGGGTGGCGGTGTCGCCGTCGTTGACGTGCGCGGCCACGAAGTCGGCGCGGTCCAGCTCGACGCTGGAGGCGCTGGCGGCGCCGGCGAGCGCGAGGTTGACGGGCCCGGCGGCGGCCTGGGCCGGTGCGGGGATGGTGAGTGCGGGAGTTAAGAGCGCGGCGGTCGCTAGGGCCACGAGGGAGCGGCGCATGGGACTCCTTATCGATGCGCGGTGGTTCGCACAGTGTGATCACCCTTGCCGATTAACGTCAAGAGAGCGGAAATAAAGTAGCGGTAACGCCCAGGTCGCCCCTCTTGCGGTCAGCGCTGGTCACCTTTAACGTAAACGCCCAGGAAAAAATGAGCGATCGGAGTACGGGTGACCAGTCCACGCAACGTCCTGTTCCTGATGACCGACCAGCATCGGGTGGACACTCTCGGCTGCTACGGCAACCCGGAGGTCCGCACGCCCGCGCTGGACGGCCTGGCGGCGGAGGGCACGCGCTTCGACCGGTTCTACACGCCGACCGCCATCTGCACCCCGGCGCGGGCCTCGCTCTTCACCGGCCTGCACCCGTTCCGGCATGGCATGCTCGTCAACCCGGAGCGCAACGGCGGCGGACGCGACGAGGTCGCCGCCGGCCAGCCGGTCATGTCCGAGCCCCTGCTGGCCGCCGGCTACAACATGGGCCACGTCGGCAAATGGCACATCGGCCGCGAACGGGGCCCCGAGTTCTACGGCATGGACGGCGAGCACCTGCCGGGCGCGCTGAACCCGTTCCACCACCCCTCCTACCAGAGCTGGCTGAAGGAGCACGGCCATCCCCCGTTCGCGGTGGAGCGGCCCGTCTTCGGCACGGCCCAGAACGGCACCGGCCGCGGCCACCTGATCGCCGGCCGTCTCAAGCAGCCCGCGGCGGCCACGGTGGAGACCTTCCTCGCCGACCGCACGCTGGAGCTGCTGGAGCGCTACGCCGGCGACTTCCACCGCGGCGACAGGCCGTTCGTGCTGTCCTGCCACTGGTACGGGCCGCACCTGCCGTACCTGATCCCGGACGAGTTCTACGACATGTACGACCCGGAGCGGGTGCCGCTGCCGGAGTCCATGGCCGAGACCTTCGACGGCAAACCCGAGGTGCAGCGCCGCTACTCCGAGTACTGGTCGGCCGACCACTTCGACGCCGACGCCTGGCGCGGGCTGATCGCCGCCTACTGGGGCTACGTGTCGCTGATCGACGCGCAGGTGGGGCGCCTGCTCTCCGCCCTGCGCGAGCTGGGTCTGTGGGACGACACGGCGGTGATCTTCACGGCCGACCACGGCGAGTTCACGGGCGCGCACCGGCTCAACGACAAGGGCCCCGCCATGTACGAGGACATCTACCGCATCCCGGGCATCGTCCGGGTGCCGGGCGCCCCGGCGCGGACCGTGGACGCCTTCGCCACGCTGATCGACCTCAACCCCACGATCCTCGACCTCGCCGGGCTGCCGCCGCAGGATCCGTGCGACGGCGCGAGCCTGCTCCCGCTGATCGGCGGCGAGCCGCCCAAGGGCCGCGACTCGGTGGTCACCGAGTTCCACGGCCACCACTTCCCCTACTCCCAGCGCATGATCCGGGACCACCGCCACAAGCTGGTGTTCAACCCCGAAGGCGTGCACGAGCTGTACGACCTGGACAGCGACCCGCACGAGCTGCGCAACGTCTACGCCGTGCCCGCCTACGCGGCGGTCCGGCGTGACATGACCGCGCGGCTCTACCAGGAGCTGCTGCGCCGCGGCGATCCCGCGTACAGCTGGATGAGCTACATGGCCGACATCGGCGAGGGCCGAGCCCCCGACGTGGACGGCGTCGCTGACGAGGTGGCCTGATGCCGCCCGTCACCCCACCCGTGAACCCAGAAAGGACCTCCCGATGAGGCGTCCTCGCATACTGGCCGCCGCCCTCGCGGCCCTGGCCATCCTGCTGCCCGTCACCGCGTGCGGCTCCTCCTCCGAGGAGGGCGGCGCCGAGCCCGCGAAGGTGCGCTTCGGCTACATCGCCGACTTCGCCGGCGCGGCGGTGCTCGCCGCCGCCGACAAGCAGGGCCTGTGGGCCAAGCACGGGCTGGAGCCTGAGCTGAAGGTGTTCACCAACGGCCCGCTGCAGATCCAGGCGCTCGGCTCGGGCGACATCGACTTCGGCTACATCGGCTCCGGCGCCACCTGGCTGCCCGCCAGCGGCAAGGCCAAGATCATCGCCCCGAACATGCTGGGCATGGCCGACCGCGTGATCGTCCACCCGGGCTCCGGCATCTCCTCGATCGCCGACCTCAAGGGCAAGAAGATCGGCGTGCCCGAGGGCACCTCCGGCGACATGATCCTCGAACTGGCGCTGAAGGAGGCCGGGCTGACGGGCAAGGACGTCGAGAAGGTCAACATGGACCCCAGCACGGTCGTGACCGCCTTCAGCGGCAAGCAGATCGACGCGGCGGCCATCTGGTACCCGCTGATCGACACCATCAAGAAGAACGTGCCCGACCTGGTGGAGCTGACCAAGAGCGAGGACTACTATCCCGCGCTCAGCTTCCCCAGCTCCTTCGTGGCCCGCAACGAGCTGGTCGCCGAGGACGCCGCGACCGTCACCAAGGTGCTCAAGGTGCTGCAGGAGGGCAACGACTGGGTGGCGGCCAACACGGCCGAGGCCGAGACGCTGACGGCCACGTTCCTGAAGGCGCCCGGGGAGCAGTTCAAGGGCGCCTCGGCGGTGACGAAGATCGTGCCGACGGCGGAGCTGCGCAAGATGGCCGAGGACGGCTCGGTGGCCGGATGGTACAAGGGCCTGGCCGACATCTTCGTCACCATGGGCAAGCTGACCGAGTCACCCGACCCCGCCACGTACTTCACCGCCGACCTGTACGCGTCGGCGGCCGCGGGCTGATTTTTCGCGAGAAGATGACAGAAATCCGTCGCCCACCATCATGGTGCCATGTCGACCCCCACTGACGCGCTGCAGCGGCTGCGGCGGGTGCACGAGGACGCCGTGCTGTCCGCGCTGCGCTCGGCGGGCGCGCTGAGCCGCGCCCAGCTCACCGAGCGCACCGGACTGTCGCGTACGACCTTGTTCGCCATCATCTCCGACCTGATGGAAAGGGATGCGGTGATCGAGACCGAGGCGGTGCCTGCCGAGCCGCGCGGCCGGGGCAGACCCGCCGCGCTGGTCTCGCTCAACCCGGCCGCCGGCCTGCTCCTGGGCCTCGACCTGGGGCGGGGCCGGGTACGGCTGGCCGTGGCCAACGCCGCGCACCAGGTCGTCGCCACCGCCTCGGCCGCCCTGCGCGAGGACGCCGCCCCTGCCGAGCAGGCGGAGGCGGCGGTGCGGCTCGTCCGCGAGGTCGCCGCGGAGCGCGGGATCAGCCTCGGCGCGCTGGAGGCGGTCGGCCTCGGCCTGGTCGGGGTGCTCGACGACCATATCCGCACCCCCACCCCGGCGCCGACCACACCCGCCCTCTCGGAACCCACGCACGCACCGTCCAGCCCTTCGGAATCCGCGGACGCGGCCGGACCTCCGGGACCCCACGCGCGGTCCGGCAATGCCGGACCGGCGGGCGTGGCCGGACCCTTGGGATCTCGCGCTGGTTCCGGCGAGCGTGCAGGGCTGCCGGAAGGGGTGCCCGCGCGCTACCTGCCGCTCGCCCTGCGGGTCGCCGAGGAGTTCGGCGTGCGGGTGGCGGTGGACAACAACGCCAGGCTGGCGGCGCTGGCCGAGGCGACCTGGGGGGTGGCCAGGCCGGTCCGGGACATGGTGTACGTGCGCTGGTCCGTCGGCGTGGGCGGCGGGTTCCTGGCCGGCGGCAGGCTGCTGCGCGGCGCGCACGGCGCGGGCGGCGAGGTGGGCCACGTCTCGCTCGACCCCGGGGGCCCGCCCTGCCACTGCGGCGGCCGGGGCTGCCTGGAGGGCCGCATCGGCGGTCAGCGCCTGCTGGACGCCTGCGCCGCGCGCGGGGTGCCGCTGGCGGGCCTGGACGAGCTGGTCACCGCCGCGCAGGACCGGGTGCCCGCGGTGTGCGAGGTGGTCGCCTCGGCGGCGGCCGACCTGGGCCGGGTGCTGGCGGGCACGGTCACCCAGCTCGACCCCGCGCTGGTCGTGGTGGGCGGCGAGCTGGCCGCGCTGGGCAGCCTGGTCCTCGACCCCATCCGGGACGCGATCTCCCGTCAGGCGCTGCCCCGGTCGCCCCGCCAGATCGAGGTCACCCAGGCCGACCTCGGCGTGAACGCCTCGGCGATGGGCGCGATCGCGCTCCTGCTGCACGAGGAGCCGTCGATCCCCGCCCACCTCCGTCCCGCACTACCGTGATTTGTCCGAAAAAAGCCCAATATTCCAGGACCTTGTGGGCAATTGCGCCACCGAAGAGGATCTCCACTGAGCCATGAAGAGTCCCAGAACATGACCGCCGTGAGCGTGACCGACCCTCCGCCCTCCCCCGGCCGCCGGCTCCGGCGGCCGGGCCGCACCCTCGTCCTGAACGTGGTCGCCGTCCTGGCGGGCCTGGGCGCGTGGACGGCGCTGTCGATGTCCGGCATCACGGGCCTGAGCGGCCCCGTCGAGGTGGCCGCGCGCGGCGTCGAGCTGGTCGCCGACGGCACCCTGACCAACGACATGCTGGCCAGCCTGCGCCGCGTGTTCACCGGCTTCGCGCTGGGCACCCTGCTCGCCATCCCGGTCGGCTTCCTGATGGGCTGGTACGCCACCGCGCGTGCCCTGATCGAGCCGTACGTGCAGTTCTTCCGTACGATCCCGCCCCTGGCGATCATCCCGCTGGCCATCCTGCTGATGGGCATCGGCGAGACGCCGAAGGTGTTCGTCATCTTCCTGGCGGCGTTCCTGTCGAGCGTGGTCTCGACGTTCCAGGGCGTGCTCGACGTCGACAAGACGCTCATCAACGCCGCCCGGGTGCTGGGCGCCTCGGACCGGACCATCTTCCTGAAGGTCGTGGTGCCGGCCTCGACGCCGTTCATCATCGTGGGCATGCGGATCGGGCTGGGCGCGGCCTGGGGGACGCTGGTGGCGGCCGAGCTGATCGCCGCCCAGGAAGGGCTGGGCTACCGGATGCAGCAGGCGCAGCTCTACTACGACCTGCCCACGATCTTCGTGGGACTGATCAGCATCGGCGTGCTCGGCCTGATCATGGACCGGCTGCTGCTGCTGGCCGAGCGCCGATTCACCGGATGGCAGGAACGCCGATGAACACCAAGATCTCCTTCCAGGGCGTGTCGAAGACGTTCGAGCTCAAGGGCGGCCGGTTCCTCGCCCTCGACCGGGTGGACCTGGACATCGCCGACCGTGAGTTCGTCACCGTCGTGGGCCCGTCGGGGTGCGGCAAGAGCACGCTGATGGGCATGGCGGCCGGGCTGGTCGAACCCGGGACGGGCCGGATCCTGCTGGACGGCGCGCCGGTCACCGGACCGGGGCCGGACCGCGGGGTGATCTTCCAGCAGTACGCGCTGTTCCCGTGGCTGACCGTGCGCAAGAACGTCGAGTTCGGGCTCAGGCTCCAGCCGATCTCCGCCGAGGAGCGGCACCGCCGCGCCCAGCACGCGATCGACCTGGTGGGGCTGACGGACTTCGCCGACGCGCTGCCCAAGACGCTGTCGGGCGGGATGAAGCAGCGCTGCGCGATCGCCCGCGCCTACGCGGTCGGGCCGCAGGTGCTGCTCATGGACGAGCCGTTCGGCGCGCTGGACGCGCTCACCCGCGTGCAGTTGCAGGATCAGCTGCTGGACACGTGGAGCCGGGAGCGGCGCACGGTCATGTTCATCACGCACGACGTGGACGAGGCCGTCTACCTGGCCAACCGGGTCGTGGTCATGGCGGCGCGGCCGGGCCGCATCCACCGGATCATCGACGTGGACCTGCCGTACCCGCGCACCGAGGAGGTGCGGCTGTCACCGGAGTTCTCCCGCATCCGCAACGAGGTGTGGCACTCGGTCTACCACCAGGCCCCCGCGGCCTGACCCGTACGCCGGGGGCGGGCGCCCCCGGCCGGCCGGCGGTCACGTCGCCTCGGGAGGGGCCGGGCCCATGCCGGTCGCGCGCAGGAACGGCTCCAGCAGGGCCCTGGCCGACTCCCAGACGGTCCGCAGGTCGGTGCCGGACTCGATCAGCCGGGACCCGGCGAACACGATGGCGTTGATCATCTCCGCCGTCTCGGGCACCGCGGGGACGCCGAGGCTGTGCAGCGTCTCCACGAGCGGCTCCAGGAGCTGCTGGTGCATGGTGCGGCTCTGTTCGGCGACCGTGTCGCCCGGTGCGACCTCCGCGAGGACGGTGGCCAGCGCGTGCTCGCCCTCGGTGATGAGCTCGAAGTTGGTCAGCACGTACGCGAGCACGCGGTCGGCCGGGGTCGCGGCGGCGTCCATCGCGACGGCGACCCGGGCCGACCAGCGGGGGAAGACGTCCTCCACCACCGCGTTGAGCAGGTCCTCCGATGACCGGAAGTACTGGTAGAGGCTGGGCCGGGCCAGCCCGGCGCGCGCCGCGACCCGGCTCAGCGTGGGAGGCCGGCCGGTCTCCGCGAGGATCTCCCTGGCCACGTCGAGCAGCGCCCGGTGCTGGGCGGCCCGATGCTCGGCGACGGTCGACGCCCGGATGCGCGGCACGTGCCCTCCTCCACCATGGTCGGCCTACTCCGACAGTCTCCCATCGACCATCGACAGGACGCGGTCGCAGTGGCCGAGCACGTCGTGATCGTGGGTGACCATGATCGTCGCGACAGCGGATTCGTGCGTCTCGTGCGCGAGCAACGTGACGATGTCGTCGCTGCGGGCGCGGTCGAGTGCGGCGGTCGGCTCGTCCACCAGCAGCACCGCCGGGCGGGTGACGAGTGCGCGGGCGATGCCCACACGCTGCCGCTCGCCGCCGGACAGCTGGTGGGGCCGGTGTCCCACGCGGTGGCCCATGCCGACCCGGTCGAGCAGCTCTCGCGGGTCGTGACCGTCACCCGCACGTCTGCCCGCCACGTCGAGCGCGAAGCGCAGCTGGTCCAGCGCGGTGAGGGCCGGGATGAGGTTGCCGGACTGGAAGACGAACCCGATCCGTTCGCGGCGGTGGCGTGCCTTCTCCCGGGAGCTCGCCCGGGAGATGTCGACGCCGTCGAGCAGGACCCTGCCGGTGTCGGGCGTGGTGAGCGCGCCGGCGACCGCGAGCAGGCTCGACTTTCCGGAACCGGAGGGCCCGACGACGGCGACGAACTCGCCGGACGCCACGTGGAGGTGGACGTCGTCGAGCGCGGTGACGGTGGCGTCGCCGTCGCCGAGGGCCAGGGTGACGCCCTCCACCCGCAGGCCGCCGCGTTCCTCGGCGCCGGTCCGGCGGGAGTCCGGGCGCGGGGACGTGTGGCTGGTGGTCATCTCTGCCCTCCCAGGGCTGCGAGCGGGTCGACTCGGACGATGCGGCCCACGGCCGCCGCGGCGCCGGCGAGGCCGAGGCCGACGAGCAGCAGGGCTGCGACGACGAGCGGGCCCGCCTCCAGGGCGAACGGCATGGGGGTGGTGGTGAGCAGCGCGCCGCCGCCCACTCCCATCAGGAAGCCCACGGCGGTGGACACGGTCAGGATGACGGTCGCCTGGATCATCGTGTCGCGCATGAGGTAGCCGGTCGAGGCGCCCATGGCCCGTACGACGGCGAGTTCGTGTTTGCGCTGGATCGTCCACACGGTGAAGAACGTCCCGACGACGAGCGCGGAGATGGCGTACAGGAAGACCTGGATGAGCGTGAGCGTGGAGATCTCGGCGGTGTAGCCCGGGGAGGCGCCGAAGGAGTCCTCCAGCGTCATGCTCGTGGTGCCCGCCGCGGCGTCGCCGCCGGACAGGTCGATCTCGTTCCCGTCCCGGGCGCGCAGGGCGATGGCCGTGGCCTCCTCGTACGCCCCCTCGCGCGCCTCGTCACCCGGCCCGGCGCCCGCGTGCACCTGCTGCCAGGTGCGCAACGGCAGGTACGCCACGTCGACATGGCCGAAGGTGCGCTGGTCGCCGGTGGTGCCGATGACCTTGAGCCGGGTGCCCAGGCGGTCGATGACGACGGTGTCGCCGATGGCCACGCCGTCGTCCAGGACGGTCTGGCTGACCACGATCCCGTCGGGGTCGCCGAGTCCGGCGCCGTCGGACACGGCGGGCGCGAGGAACGAGCCGGGGTCGACGCCGAACAGGGCCAGGTCGATCGGCGTCTGGGCGCCCGCGGCGGTCGTGACCTTGGCGTTGACCAGCATGTTGCCGAACGGGACGGCGTCGCCGACGTCGTCGCGGCCCTTCCACGTCTCGGCCTGGTTCACGTTGACGGTGCTGCGGGAGAAGGCGGAGTCGGTCTTGGTCCCCTCGGCGAAGGCGAACGCGGTGACGGGCAACCGCTGGAGCCCGGAGACACCGTCGTTGACGAGCCCGGAGGAGAGACCGGACAGCAGGACGACGAGGATCGCTATGAGGGCGACGACTCCGCCCATCAGGCCGAAACGTGCGCGGGCGAAGACCAGCTCGCGCCAGGCCAGGAACATGGCACTCCTTCACAGGAAGGGATTTCACGGGACGGATGAGCGCCCCGACTTCCCGACGCGCCGTTGGCAAGATACCAACACTGCGTCGGAAAGATGCAACCGCCGAGGTCACGGCCGATGACACGCGTAGGGCTGAAGGTCCCTTTCCGATGGTCTTTCTCCTCTACCGGCGGCCTGGCGTTCCGCGATTGGCTGAGCCCGCAAGGAACGGCAGAAGGAGGCACGACATGAGACGCCGGAACGCGCCGGTCGCCATCGACCCCGCCGACGTTCGGGTCGAGACACGTGGCCCGGTCCGCCAGGGAGCCGTCGAGCACGCCAGGGAGGCCGTCGCCGCGCTCACCCGGCTGGCCGGCGAGCCCGTGCTGTTCGCGCGGGTCAAGCTGACCGCCCCGGACGCTCCCGACGCGAAGCGGCCGTACACGGCGCAGGCCAACCTCGACGTCAACGGGCGCCTGATCCGCGCCCAGGCCGCCGGCCCGTCCATGTACCAGGCACTCGACCTGCTGGAGGACCGGGCGCGTACCCGGTTGCGGCGCACCGCCAGGCACTGGGAGGAGACGCGCGGACGCTACTCGCCGGAGCGGCGGGAGTCCTCGCTGCCGGTCCTGCCGCGCCCGGCGGACGCCGAGCGGGAGATCGTCCGCCGCAAGACGCTGGCCGCCTACCGGGCCACTCCGGACGAGGCCGCCTTCGACATGGAGCAGCTCGACTTCGGCTTCTACCTGTTCACCGAGGCCGGCAGCGGTCAGGACAGCGTCCTGTACCGGGCCGAGGAGGGCTACCGGATGGCCCAGGTGGAGCCGAGGCCGGAAGCGCTCGGCGAGGTGGCGGTGCCGCTCGCGATCGATCCGGGCGCGGCGCCCCGGCTGACCACCGCCGAGGCGGTGGACCGGCTGGAGGTCAGCGGGCGGGCGTTCGAGTTCTACGCCGACGCGGAGACCGGCCGCGGCCGGCTGATCTACCACCGTTACGACGGCGGCTACGGGCTGATCACGATCGACTGACCGGCCGCCCACCGACCGGCGCCGGGACCTCAGCCCCCTGAGGTCCCGGCGCCCGCATCTCCGGGAGGGCACGAAGTCCCGCGGAACGGGAGCTCTCGGGCCAAGATCGAGACTTGGGATCTTCCTCGCGTTAGGCTCTGTCGCGTACAGCCCCTTCCCGGAAGGCACGACGATGACCGACGATCCGCTCAGCCGTGTGAACACCGAGATCCCGAGCCCGGCCCGGATCTACGACCTGTGGCTGGGCGGCAAGGACAACTACGAGGTCGACCGCGTCGTCAGCGAGCAGATCCTCCAGGCGGTCCCCGAGCTGCCGATCCTGGCCAAGACGAACCGCGAGTTCCTCGGCCGGGCGGTGCGCTACATGGCCGGGGAGGCGGGCGTCCGCCAGTTCCTCGACATCGGCACCGGGATCCCCACGGCCGACAACACCCACCAGGTCGCCCAGTCGGTCTCGCCCGACTGCAAGGTCGTGTACGTCGACAACGACCCTGTGGTGCTGGCCCACGCGCGGGCGCTGCTGCGCGGGCCGGGGCAGGGCGACACCTGGTTCATCGACAGCGACCTGCGCGAGCCCGCCGAGATCGTGGCCGCGGCGGCCGAGTACCTGGACTTCTCGCAGCCGGTCGGGCTGGTGCTGCTGGGCGTGGTGGAGTTCCTGCCCGACAGCGACCGGCCCAAGGAGATCATCCAGCGGCTGATGGCCCCCATGGCCCCGGGCAGTCACCTGGCCATCTCCCACGGCCTGGTCGGCAAGCAGCTGGAGGACGGGGTGCGCAGCTGGAACGAGAGCGGCGCCGTACCGATCACGCTGCGCACGCACGAGCAGCTGACCGGCTTCTTCGACGGGCTGGAGCTGCTGGAGCCGGGCGTGGTGGCGCTGCCGCGCTGGCGCCCCACGCCCGAGACGCTCTACGCCGACCGGGAGGCCGTCTACTACGCGGGCGTGGGCCGCAAGCCGTAGTCAGGAGAACGCGGCGGCGTTCTCCTCGATCCACTGGCGGAAGGTGCGGGGCGGCCGTCCGGTGACCTGTTCGACGGTGGGCCGCACCGTGCGGCCCACCTCCGGGGTGTCGGCGCACACGGTGAGGAAGAACGCGACGTCCTCCTCGGAGTAGCCCTGCCGCCGCCACTCGGCGGTGATCTGCTCGCGGCTCAGCTCGACGAAGCGGATCTCCCTGCCGAGGACCTCGCCCAGCACCCGTACCTTGTCAGCCGTGGTGAACACCTCCGGGCCCGTCACCACGTACTCCCGCCCGGCGTGCCCGCCGGAGGTGAGCGCGGCGGCGGCCACGGCGGCGATGTCCGCGTCGTGCACCATGGCGCTCCTGGCCTCGGGGAACCCGTCGCGGACCACGCCCTCCTCCTTGACGGAGCCGGCCCATTCGAGGACGTTCGACATGAACTCCACCGGTCCCACGAAGGTCCACTCCAGGTCGCTCGCCGCGACCGCCTCCTCCAGCGGGCTCCTGGACAGCCCGCCCTGGAGCACCGTCACCCTGCGCACCCCGGCCTCGACGGCGGCGGCCACGATGGCGGGGCCGTTCGCCAGGGGCGAATGGTCGGCCCCGTCGAAGGTGATCAGATGGGCGGCGGTGACGCCTTCGAAGGCGGCGGCCAGGGATCCGGCGTCGGCCAGGTCGCCGGCGACGGCCCGCGCGCCTTCCGGCAGGTTCGCGCGCGCCGGGTCGCGGGTGAGCGCGCGCACCCGGTGGCCGGCGGCCAGCAGCCGCTCCACGAGCGGGCGGCCCACGTTGCCGGTGGCGCCGGTGACGAGGATGGTCATGCGGATCTCCTTCGGTCGGTGACGCCCGAACGGTAGGAGATCTCGCGGTCAGTTCCTGTCCGCGAACGGGACCTTTCACCGGGACGCACCGTACGGCCGCCCGGCCGGGCCGGGCGGCCGGGGCCTGGAAGGAGGCTAGAGGCCGGGCGCGGGCTGCCAGAGGCTGATGACCGTGCCCTGGTCGTCGGTGCAGGCGCAGCCGCGGCCCGACTTGCTCTCGTACGGCTCGTCCGTGGTGCCGCCCAGCTCGTGGACCCGGGCGATGGCGGCGTCCAGGTCGTCGACCTTGTAGTAGAGGTTCGGCTGGGACGACGGGCCGCCGGCGTTCAGGCCCATGGGCAGGGTGCTGTTGGTGACGTGCAGGTACGTCTCGTGCTCGCGCGTGAACTCCCAGCCGAACAGCGGCCCGTAGAAGGCCGCCGCCCGGTCCAGGTCCTTCACCGACAGGGTGTAGTAGCCGAGCTCGGTAGGCATACGCGAAACCTCCGCGATAATATTCAACGACAACGTTAAGCACTAATCTAACCGAGAAGGCAACGATTAACCAACACGTTAACGACTTGGACGCGACGCTGGCCGCGCTCGCCGACCCGACCCGGCGCAAGGTGATCGACCTGCTGCGTGACGGTCCCCGGCCGGCCGGGGAGCTGGCGGAGGCGGTCAGCATGAGCGCGCCCGCGCTGAGCAGGCACCTGCGGGTGCTGCGCGCGGGCGGCCTGGTACGCGCCGAGGCCGGCGGCGACGACGCCCGGCTGCGCGTCTACACCCTGCGGCCCGAGCCGTTCACCGCGTTGCAGGCCTGGCTCGACCAGGTACAGGCGTTCTGGGCCGAGCAGCTCGGCTCCTTCAAGGACCACGTGGAGCGCGGCCGGTGAACACCGTCAGGGCCGGCGTCACCGTGCCGGTGGACCCCGCGACCGCCTTCCGGGTCTTCACCGACGAGATCGACGCCTGGTACGTGCGCGGCCGGCACAGCTGGGTCGACCCGGAGCGGGCCGTCGGCATCCGGTTCCAGCACGGCTACCTGCGCGAGCTGTGGTCCGACGGCGGCCACGTCGACACCGGCCGGATCCTCACCTGGGATCCGCCGCACCGCCTGGTCTGGGCCGACCTGATCAACCCGACCGGCCGGATGGAGATCGAGGTCGCGTTCACCGAGGTCGACGGCGGCACCGAGGTGACGCTGGAGCACCGGGGCCTCGACACGCTGCCGCCCGACGTAGCCGGGCGGATCCGGCGCGGCTACTCGTGGAACATCGTGCTGGGCTGGTTCGCCCGCCGGTGGGCCTAGCGTTTGCCGTACTTCTTGTGCACGGCCTGCTTGGTGACGCCGATCGCGTGCGCGATCTGCGCCCAGGCCAGGCCGGCCACCCGGGCCCGCCGCACCTGGACGGCCTCCACCCGCTCGATCTCGCGGCGCAGCGCGGCGGTGGCCTGCAGCGCGCGCAGCGGGTCTTCGTCCTGGGCCTGCCGCACCAGCTCGGCCAGATCGTCCGCCATGGTCTAAAGGTAGTCCAGCAACAGCCGGGTGACCTCCTCCGGCCGCTCCAGAGCGGGCAGATGGCCGGCCCACTCCAGTTCGACCAGCTCGGCGTCCGCCAGCCGGCCGGCCAGGTGGCGGGCGCCGGCGCGGAAGTACGGCAGGTCGTACGGGCCGGTGACGATCAGGGCGGGCACCGTGATCGCGTCGAGGTCGTACTCCGGCGAGAACTGCGAAGGCTCGGGGTCGGCGGCCAGCTGCCCCGCGAACGCGTGCCGCTGCATCTCCACCACCCGCCGCCGGGTGGCCTCGTCCGCCTCCGGCCCGAGCCAGGTGCGGGCGTTCAGCTCGGCGGCGCCCTCGACGTCGCCGGCCTCCAGCAGCCGGTCCTCCTCCTCGCCGAACGCCACCACATCCTCGGTCTCGGGCAGGCCGGAGCCGGGGTTCATGAGCACCAGCCGGGTGGCCAGGCCGGCCAGCTGCAGCGCGACCCGGCACCCGTACGAGGAGGCGACCAGCGCCGCCCGCTCGACGCCGAGCTCGGCGAGCACCTCGGCCACGTCGCCGGCGTCGCTGTAGGGCCGGTCGGCCTGGTAGGGGGTGTGGCCGAACCCCCGGTAGTCGACCCTGATCACCTGGAACCGCGCGGCGAGCGCGTCCCACTGGCCGTCCCACATGCCTGCGTCGGCGGCGCTCGACGGCAGCAGCACCACCGGCTCGCCCTCGCCCGCCCGCTCGTACCAGATCGTCATCGGCCCTCCAGCGCCAGTCGCACACCCAGCCCGACGAGGACGGCGCCGGACACCTGCTCCAGCCGCCGCTTGACCGCGGGCCGCCCGAGCAGGTCCTTGGCCCGGGTCACCGCCCACACCAGCAGCCCGTACCAGAGCATGTCGACCAGCACCCAGACGACGGCGAGCGTGACCAGGGTGAGCGGCACGTCTGCGCCCTGCGGCACGAACTGCGGCAGGAACGACATCGCGAACACCGCCGCCTTCGGGTTGGCCACGCACGTGCCGAGCCCGGCCAGGTAGGCGCGGCGGCGCCCGTCCACCGGCGCGACCTCGACGGCGGCGGCCCCGCCCTTGCGGGCCTGCCAGAGCGCCTGCGCGCCCATCACCACCAGGACGACCGCGCCGGTGACCCGCATGACGTCGTAGGCGAGCTGTGAGGCGAGCAGCAGCGCCGACAGGCCGAAGGCGGCGGCCAGCCCCCACAGCAGGATGCCGGTCTCGTTGCCGAGCGTGGCCGCCATGCCGGAGCCGCGGCCGGAGCGGAGCGTCTGGCGCAGGATGACGGCGGTGCTGACGCCTGGGGCCATCGCCACCAGGACACACGCGCCGATGAACGCTAGGAGATACATACCGGGCATCGTGCCAGGAACGGGCCCGACTTACTCATACATTTTCCGCAGCTCCGCCACCGCCTCCACCATGAGAGCGCGCAGTTCGGGCGGGCCGAGCACCTCCACGCCCGCGCCCATGCGCAGCAGCAGCCAGCGGGCGTGGGTGATCGACTCGACCGGCAGGGTGAGCGTCCGCCACCCCTCGGCGTCGGGCTCGGCGGCCCCGGCCAGGGCGCCCGCCACCACGTCCTGGCCCATCGTGTAGGCGAGCAGCTCCTCCATGCCGGGGGCGAGCCTGATCTCGGCGGTCGCGGTGTACATCCGTTCGCGGAACTCGGCCGCGTACGCCTTCCAGAACCCGGCCAGGTCGAAGCCCTCCGGCCGGTCGAAGCGGCCGGGCTCGGCGGCGAGGGTGAGGACGCGCGCCACCCGGTAGGTGCGCGGGCTCTCGCCGGGCGGAGCGGCGACCAGATACCACGACCCGCCCTTGAGCACGAGCCCGTACGGGTGGACGAGCCGCTCGACGACCTGCCGTCCCCAGCGCCGGTAGGTCATCCGCAGCGGCCGCTGCGCCCACACCGCCTCGGCCACCTCGCTCAGGTGGGGCACGTCGTCGGGCCCGCGGTACCAGCCCGGCACGTCCAGCAGGAACCGCTCGCGCATCCTCGCGGCCTGCGAGCGCGGCTCCGGCGGCAGCGCGGCCAGCAGCTTCAGCTCGGCGTTGGCGGCCAGCTCGGCCATGCCCAGCTCGGCGGCGGGGCCCGGCAGCCCGGCCAGGAACAGCGACGACGCCTCCTCGGCGGTCAGCCCGTTGAGCCGGGTGCGGTAGCCGTCGAGCAGCTGGTAGCCGCCGGCGGGGCCGCGGTCGGCGTAGACCGGCACGCCGGCGGCCGACAGGGCCTCCACGTCGCGGTAGATCGTACGGATCGACACCTCGAGCTCCTCGGCCAGCTCGGGCGCGGTCATCCGGCCGCGCGTCTGCAGCAGCAGGAGGAGGGAGAGCAGACGGCTGGCGCGCATGCACCTATTGTAGAGCGCACATTGTCTATGTTTATATGAACATATGGATCGTTTACATCGCATACTCAACGCCCTGCGGACGAACGACACCGTCTCCGTCGCCGAGCTGGCCGAGGAGCACGGGGTGTCGGAGATGACGATCAGGCGCGACCTGGAGGAGCTGTCCCAGCAGGGGGTGGTGCGGCGGATCAGGGGCGGCGCGCTGTCGCTGCTGCTGCGCGGCGAGGAGCCGCCGTACGCGCTCAGGGAACGGGAGGCGGTGGAGGCCAAGCGGCGCATCGGCGCCGAGGCGGCCTCGCTGATCGCCGACGGGGAGGCGGTGGTGCTCGACGGCGGCACCACGGCGGCCGAGGTGGGGCGGGCGCTGGTGGACCGCCGGCTGACCGTGGTGCCGCTGGCGCTGCAGGTGGTGTCGCTGCTGTCGGCGGCGCCGCGGGTGCGGCTGGTGCTGCCCGGCGGCGAGGTGCGGCCGGGCGAGCTGAACTTCATGGGCCCGCTGGCCGAGACGTCCATCGGGGCGCTGCGGTTCGACACGGCGGTGGTCGGCTGCTGCGGGCTGTCGGCCGCGCAGGGGCTGACCGCGCACGACCTGCCGGAGGTGGCGATCAAGCGGGCGGCGATCGCGTCGGCCCGGCGGGTGATCGCGGTGTGCGACTCGGGCAAGTTCGCGCGCACGGCGTTCGGCGCGGTGTGCCCGATCTCGCGGCTGGACGTGGTGGTGACGGACGACAGGATCCCCCGCGAGGAGCACGACGCCCTCCTCGCGGCAGGGGTCACGGTCCGCGTCGTCCAGGAACCCTCGTGACCGCCACACCCGGGCGCGCCCCCCGGCCCCCGGAAAACCCCGAGACCGCCGCACCCGGCCACAACCCCCGATCTCCCCAGGACCCCGCGACCGATCCGGTGGGAAGTGGCGGCGCGGGAGGCGGGGACACGGGCCTCGACCCGGGCGACGTCCGGCGCGCCAGGGTCGCCGTCTACCTGCTGTTCCTGCTGGCGGGGGCCGCGATAGGCACGTGGACGGCCCGGATCCCGGCCATCAAGCAGGACCTCGGGCTCGGCGAGGGCGAGCTGAGCCTCGCGCTGCTGGGGCTGGCGGCCGGCGCGATGGCGGGCATGCAGGCGGTCGGCCGGCTGGTGGACCGGTTCGGCAGCGCCCGTGTGATGATCCCCGCCGCGCTGCTGCACGGCCCCGCCCTGGTAGCCCCCGCGTACGCGGTGAACCTGGCGACGCTGGCACTGGCCCTGCTGGCCTTCGGCGCGGTGCACGGCGTGCTGGACGTGTCCATGAACGCCAACGCGGTGGTGGTGGAGCGGGCGTGGGGGCGGCGCGTCATGTCCTCCTTCCACGCCGTCTTCAGCCTCGGCGGGTTCGCGGGCGCCGCCGCCGGCGGGCTGTTCGCGCAGGCCGGCCTCTCCCCCGCGGTCACGTTCTGGTCGGCAGGCGCGGCGATCACCGCGCTCGCGCTGTGGGCGTCGCTGTGGGCGCTGCGCCCGCCACCGGTCAGGGAGCCCGCCGGGCCGGGGAGCCGGCCGAAGGGGATCGTGTTCCTGGGCGTGCTGGCGTTCTGCTGCCTGGTCGGCGAGGGCGCGGCGGCCGACTGGAGCGCGGTCTACCTGCGCGAGCACATGGGGGCCGCGGCCGGGTTCGCGGCCGCTGGCTACGCCGCCTTCTCCATCATGATGACGGCGGGCCGCCTGGCGGGCGACCGGCTGGCGGCCAGGTTCGGCCCGGTGCCGCTGGTCCGGGCGTGCGGCCTGCTGGCGGCGGCCGGGCTCGGGATGGCGCTGCTCGTCGGCCACCCGGTGGCGGGCGTGGCGGGGTTCGGCCTGTTCGGGGCCGGGCTGTCGTGCATCGTGCCGCAGGTTTTCTCGGCGGCCGGGCACCGCGACCCGGCCTTCGCGGGCCGGGCGCTGGCCAGGACGGCGAGCATCGGCTACCTGGGCTTCCTGTCGGGCCCGGTGCTCATCGGCGCCGCCGCGGAGCTGACCGGCCTACCCCGGGCCCTGGCCATCCCCGCGATCCTGGCCGCCTTCGTCGCCCTCGCCGCCGCCGCCCTGCGCGCCCGCTGACGGTGTCCGTACGAACACGTCACCTGACCGTCAGCCGAACTGCTGCCAGGCGAGCCTGGACACCATGGCCGCCACGACGCAGAGCAGCACGATCCGGACGAAACCCGTGCCTCGCCGGATCGCCATGCGGGCGCCGGCCTGGGCGCCGGCGATGTTGCAGGCGGCCATGCCGAGGCCGAGCACCCACAGCACGTGGCCGTGCCAGCCGAAGAACAGCAGGGCGCCGATGTTCGTGCCGGTGTTGATGATCTTCGCCGAGGCGGAGGCGGAGACGAAGTCGAGGCCGAGCAGGGCGGTGAACGCGATGATCAGGAACGTGCCCGTGCCGGGGCCCATGATGCCGTCGTAGAAGGCGATGGCCACGCCCGCCGTCAGCACCGCCACGGTCACGCGGGCCCGGGTGCGGAGCTGCGGGCGGGCGACCGCGCCCATGGCCGGGCGCAGGGTGACGAACGCCGCCACGCCGAGCAGGATCACCATCACGAGGGGCCGCAGCACCTCCGCCGAGATCGCCGCCGCGGCCGACGCGCCGAGCGCCGCGCTGAGCACGGCCAGCCCGGCCGCGGGCAGCGCGACCGGCCGGTCCACCTTGGTGGTGCGGGTGTACGTGACGGCGGCGGACGCGGTGCCGAACACGGAGGAGAACTTGTTCGTCGCCATCGCCTCGACGGGCGCCACCCCGGCCATCATCAGCGCGGGCAGTTGCAGCAGCCCGCCGCCGCCCACGACGGCGTCCACCCAGCCCGCTCCGGCGGCGGCCACCAGCAACATCAGGACCTGCTCCAGCGGCACGCCACTTCTCCCCCGAAACCCCGACAAATCCCCGCAAGCGTAGCGACCTTCGTCCAGCGCCGGAGGGCACGGGGCCAGGGCTTACAGGTGCGGGCGCCCGGAGCCCATCTTCCGGGCGCCCGCGGCTCAGCGGGCGGTCACCAGGGACCGCTTGCGGGAGGCGTAGATGTCGTCGATCAGCCGGTAGGTGCGCGCCTGCTCGGCGGTGAAGACGCGGTCACGCTCGATGTCGCGCCTGATCTCCTGCGCGGTGCGCCCGGTGTGGCGGGCCAGGATCTCCTCCTGCTGGTCGCGCATCCGCAGGATCTCCCTGGCGTGGATCTCCAGGTCGCTCGACTGGCCCCGGCCGCCCTCGGTGGCCGGCTGGTGGAGCAGGATCCGGGTGTGCGGCAGCGCGGCCCGCTTGCCCGGCGTGCCCGCCGCCAGCAGCACCGCCGCCGCCGAGGACGCCTCGCCGACGCAGACGGTGTGGATCTCCGGCCGGACGAACTGCATCGTGTCGTAGATGGCGGTCATCGCGGTGAACGAGCCGCCCGGCGAGTTGATGTAGAGGTTGATGTCCTGGTCGGGGTCGATCGACTCGAGCGTGAGCAGCTGGGCCATCACGTCGTTGGCCGCGGTGTCGTCGATCGGGGTGCCGAGGAAGATCACCCGGTCCTCGAAGAGCTTGTTGTACGGGTTCATCTCCTTGATGCCGTACGAGGTGCGCTCGGTGAAGGACGGCAGGACGTATCGCCCGCTCATGTCAGTTCATCCCTTCGGCGATGTGGTCGACGAACCCGTACTCCAGAGCCTCCTGCGCGGTGTACCACCGATCGCGGTCGGAGTCGGCCTGGATGCGCTCCAGCGGCTGGCCGGTGTGGTGGGCGATGATCTCGGCCATCCGCCGCTTGGTGTAGATCATGTTCTCGGCCTGGATCTGGATGTCGGTGGCCGAGCCGCCGATGCCGCCGAGCGGCTGGTGCATCACGACGCGGGCGTTGGGCAGGGCGTAGCGCTTGCCGGGCGCGCCCGCGCACAACAGCAGCTGCCCCATCGAGGCGGCGAACCCCATCGCGACCGTCGCCACGTCGCACGGCACGAACTGCATCATGTCGTACAGCGCCATGCCGGCCTGCACGGAACCGCCCGGCGAATTGATGTAAAGCGTGATGTCGCGCTTGGGATCCTCGGCCGCCAGCAAAAGCAGCTCACCGCACAGCCGGTTGCATATGTCGTCGTCGACTTCCTGGCCGAGAACGAGGATGCGTTCCTTCAGAAGGCGCTGGCTGAGCTGGTCAGGCCATTGCGTGCGCGCGTTCTCCGTCATGGACGTCGCCCTTTCCGACTCGAACCAATTGCATGGTCGACGCTAGACCCGCGCGCCCTCGACTAAGGAATCTTTTCGCCTTGGGCGCATTTCTCCAAAAGCGCATTCCACCGAGAGCGAATAAAGCTCGACATAGAATCACCGGTGTGACATGGAATCGGCGCCTGGCGCGGCGGTGGGCGTGCCTGATCCTCGGCGGGGCGCTGCTGATGCCGTACATGATGGCCGGGGTGCTGATCGCCGGATGGGCGCAGCGGGAGTCGACGACCCTGCTGTTGCTGCCCCTGCAGCTCGGCGTGTTCGCCGCGGCGCTGCCGGTGGTGGCGCTCACCGGGCTGTTCCTGCCGGTGCGCGCGCTGGAGGTGAACGCGGCGCAGAGCCTGCTCGGCGTCGCGGTCGAGACCGCCCCGCAGGAGGGCCGGCGCTCCTGGCAGGAACGCCGGCGCACCGCCGCCTGGTACACCCTGCACCTGGCGATCGGCGGCTTGGCCAGCGGCTGCACGCTCGCGATCGTGCCGTTCACGGCGGTGACGATGGCGCTGCCGTTCACCGGCGATCCGGCCGACGTGCTCGGCGTGCGCGTGCAGCCAGGCTGGTCGGCGATCGGCTGGCCCGCCGCGGGGCTGGCCATGCTGGCGCTGCTCGTCCTGCTCGTGTCCGCGTCCGGCGGGCTGCTGGCCAGGCTCGCCCCGGCGCTGCTCGGCCCCACCCCGGCCGAGCGGCTGGCCGCGGCCGAGTCGCGGGCCCGCGTGCTGGCCCAGCGCAACCGGCTGGCCCGCGAGCTGCACGACTCGGTGGGGCACGCGCTCAGCGTCGTCACGCTCCAGGCCGCCGCCGCGGGCCGGGTCCTCGACCGCGACCCCGGCACCGCCAGGACGGCGCTGGCGGCGATCGAGCAGTCGGCCCGCGCCGCCCTGGAGGACCTGGACCACGTGCTCGGCGTGCTGCGCGCGGGCGACGACCGCGACCGGGCGCCGCGGGCCACCCTGGCCGACCTGGACGCGCTGGTGCGCTCCACCGGGGCCGAGGTGCGGCAGGAGGTGGGCGACCTGTCGTCCGTGCCCGCCGTGGTCTCCCGAGAGGCCTACCGGATCGTCCAGGAGGCGCTCACCAACGCCATCAGACACGGCCGCGGCCCGATCAGCCTGTCGGCCCACGTCCGCGACGGGGACCTCTGCCTGCGGATCGGCAACCGCACCGGCGCGAACCACGGCACGCCGGGCGGGGGCAGAGGGCTGGAGGGGATGCGGGAGCGGGTCAGGCTCCTCGGCGGCGAGATCACGGCGGGGCCTGACGGGGGCGGCTGGCGGGTCTCGGCCCGGCTCCCGCTACGGTCGGAGCCATGACGATCAGGGTCGTGCTGGCCGACGACGAGGACCTCATCCGGGCCGGGCTGCGGATCATCATCGACACCGAGCCGGGCCTGACCGTGGTCGGCGAGGCCGCCGACGGCGCCGCGGTGCTGCCGGTGGTGCGGCGCGAGCGGCCCGACGTGGTGCTCATGGACGTGCGCATGCCCGCGCTCGACGGCATCGAGGCCACCCGCCGCCTGACCGCCCTGGAGGAGCCGCCCAAGGTCCTGGTGGTGACCACGTTCGAGAACGACGACTACGTGTACGACGCGCTGCGCGCCGGCGCCGACGGGTTCCTGCTCAAGCGGGCCAGGCCGGAGGAGCTGGTGCGGGCGGTGAAGCTGGTGGCGTCCGGCGAGTCGCTGCTGTTCCCCGCCGCCATCCGCGCGCTCGCCGCGCGACGGCCCGCCGTCCGCGTGCCCGGCGTCGACCGGCTGACCGGGCGCGAGGGCGACGTGCTGCGGCTCATGACCAGAGGCCTGTCCAACGGCGAGATCGCCGCCGAGCTGGTGGTGAGCCCCGAGACCGTCAAGACCCACGTCGGCAACGTGCTCACCAAGCTCGGCGCGCGCGACCGCACGCAGGCGGTCATCGCCGCCTACGAGTCCGGCTTCGTCTCCCCCGGCTGACCGGCGCGCCCCTACCCGGCCGTACGGACGATCTCGGCGACCGGCAGCCCCGACAGCTCCGCCACCGTCCTGCCCGTCCCGGCCAGCGCCCGGTCCACCAGCCGCAGCCCCACCGCGTACCCGGCCATGTTGGGGATCCCCTTGGGCTCCTGCCCGAACGCCCGGGTCGCGTCGTCGCCGAGCACGTACGCGGGCGTGTTCCACATCCCCCGCAGCCCGAAGTCCGCCATGATCCGCTCGTACGCCAGGTCGAAGTCCGCGCCGGTCACCATCGACGACCACGGCCCCATCGCCTCCGGCCCCGACAGCTCGCGCACGAACGCCTCCGCCAGCCCCTCGGAGATCACGTGCTCCCCGACGGTGACGTTCTCCGGGTCCCACTCCACGTTCGTGTACCGCACGTTGTGGTGGAACTCGTGCACGGCGCAGTGCGCGATCCGCCCGATGACCCGCTCGTCCGGCCAGGCCAGCAGGTAGAGCCAGCCGGGGGCGCCGCCCATGCCGTAGTAGCCGCCCGCGGTGCCCATCAGATGGGCGTTGTCCGGGTTGCCGAGCACGAACATCACCTGCAGCGTCTCGGCCTGCTTCAGGTGCCCCAGCGCCGCGGAGGCGCGCTCCAGCTCGCGCTCCACCTGGCCCAGCACGTCCGCCGCGGCGAGCCGGTCGAGCGCCTCCAGGTAGCGGGGGTCCTCGCCGTCGACACGGAAGCCGCCGCCCTGGTGGTGGATGTCGACGATGTCGCCGGGCATCGGGATCACCTCGCGCATCGGGGCCAGCATCTCCCGCAGCGCGTCCGGCCGCCGCTCCAGCGGCTCCCGGAGCGTCGCGGCCATGGCGGAAACGGTGTCGTGAACGATGAACTCCATGACGGCGAGGCTAAAGCCTCCCGTTACGGGAGAGTCAAAGCTGCGGATCCTGCGAGGAGTCGTCACCGGGCGAGCGGCCGGGCGTCTGCTCACCGCTCTGCGACGGCGAGGGCGACGGCGACGGGGTCGGCTCCTGCGGCTCCGGCGAGGTCGGCGTCGGCGGCGGGGTCGGCAGGAACTGCGTCGGCGGCAGCGGCTGCGGCATCGGGTCGCCGCCGGAGCGTCCCAGCAGCATCAGCAGCAGGAACACCGTCACCAGCAACAGCAGCAGCACCAGGGCCAGGGCCGCCATCAGCACCCGCTTGCGCGTCTCGGTGAGCGGCCGCCGCCTGACCGGCGGCGCCAGCGCCGGCGCCCGGTCGGTCAGCCAGTACGGGACGAAGTCCGGGCCGTGCGCCTGCCCGATGAGCGTGCCGCCCACCATCACCGGGTCCAGGAACCGCTCGGCCCCCGGGCGGCCCGGCGCGTACGGGACCGCCACCCACGGCGCCCGGCCGGTGTTGATCGCCAGCACCGGCGGCGTCTCGTCCAGCACCGCGGTCCGCGACCTGCCGCCGCGCCCGAACCAGCCGCGCACGCCCGGCCGCTCCTGCTCCGGCGCCGCCTGCCTGATCGCGGTGACGAACCGGTCGCGCGCCGCGGGGTCGAACGCCGCGCCTCTCGTCAGCAGGGCCAGTGAGACCGCGCGGCCGTCGGGCCCCTGGCCCAGGTAGACGAAACCGGCCGGGGCGGTGTGCAGGCGCGCCTGCACCACGTACGGCCCTAGCCGTGGTGGATCGCCGTACTGAAGCGGACTGGCCACATCTGCCATGAAAGCACAGACGTGGCGTCGTGCACGTTTGCGACACCTTTGGTGGAATAGCGTCATGAGCGTCGCCGAAGAGTTGCCAGGCGGAACGGACGCGGACGTGCTGCGTCAGACCCTCGACGAGGTCCGGCGGGTCATCGTCGGGCAGGATCACATGGTCGAGAGGCTGATCGTCGCGCTGCTGGCGCGTGGTCACTGCCTGCTGGAAGGCGTCCCCGGCGTCGCCAAGACCCTCGCCGCCTCGACCCTGTCCACCGTCGTGGGCGGCACGTTCGCCCGCATCCAGTTCACGCCCGACCTGGTGCCGAGCGATATCGTCGGCACCCGCGTCTACCATCCGTCCACCGAGAAGTTCGACGTCGAGCTGGGCCCGGTGTTCGTCAACTTCCTGCTCGCCGACGAGATCAACCGCGCCCCCGCGAAGGTCCAGTCGGCGCTGCTGGAGGTCATGGCCGAGCGGCAGGTCACGCTCGCCGGTGTCACCCACCCGCTGCCCAGGCCGTTCATCGTGCTGGCCACCCAGAACCCGATCGAGTCCGAAGGCGTCTACCCGCTGCCCGAGGTGCAGCGTGACCGCTTCCTGTTCCGGGTGCGGGTGCCGCACCCGAGCGCGCACGAGGAGCTGCAGATCCTCCAGCGCATGAGCGTCACCCCGCCCGCGCCCTCCCGGGTGCTCGACCCCGAACGGCTGACCGCGCTGCAGGAGACGGCCGAGAACGTCTCGGTCCACCAGCTCGTCGCCGACTACGTCGTCCGGTTGGTCATGGCCACCCGCTCCCCCGCCGAGTACGGCCTGCCCGACCTGGTCGACACCATCGAGGTCGGCGTCAGCCCGCGCGCCACGCTCGGCCTCGTCTCCGCCGGGCGGGCGCTGGCCGTGCTGCGCGGCCGCGACTACCTGCTGCCCGACGACGTGCGCGACGTGGCCGTGGACGTCATGTCCCACCGGCTCATGCTCACCTTCGACGCCCTCGCCGACGGCGTCGACCCCGAAGAGGTCGTACGCCAGATCCTGCACGCCGTCCCTCCGCCCCTCGTCGTCTGGAACCAGAACCGTTGAGCATCACATGAGCACAGCCGAACAGGCCCTGCGCCGCCTGGAGCTCACCGTGACCCGGCGGCTCGACGGGCTGCTGCACGGCGCCCACCAGGGCCTCCTGCCCGGCACCGGCAGCGAGGCCGGCGACAGCCGCGTCTACGTGCCCGGCGAGGACGACGTGCGGCGCATGGACTGGAACGTCACCGCCCGCACGACCGTCCCGCACGTGCGGGACCTGGTCGCCGACCGCGAGCTGGAGACCTGGGCGCTGGCCGACCTGTCCCCCAGCATGGACTTCGGCACCGCCGACACCGACAAGCGCGACCTGGTCGTCGCCGCCGTCGGGGCCATCGGGTTCCTGTCCAGCCGGATGGCCGACCGGTTCGGGGCGCTCGTCATCCACGACGAGCACATCCACCGCATGCCCGCCCGCACCGGCAGGCCCGCCCTGTACGGGCTGCTCAGCGCGCTCATGGACGCCCCGCGCGGCCAAGTTGTCGCCGACCCGCCCGACCTCGCCGAGGGCATCGACGTCCTGGCCGCCACCCGCAGGCGGCGCGGCATGCGCGTGATCGTCTCCGACTTCCTGGATGCCGCACCCACCCTGGACCCGGACGCCGAACGCCCCTGGGAGCGCCCGCTGCGCCGCCTGTCGGCCCGCCACCAGACGCTGGCCGTCGAGGTCATCGACCCGCGCGAACTCGAACTGCCCGACGTGGGCCGCGTCGCGTTCGCCGACCCGGAGACCGGGAAGGTACGCGAAGTGCACCTTTCCCCGAAAATCCGCCGTGACTACGCGGAGGCCGCCGCCCTCCAGCGGGAGGGCACCCGCCTCGCGCTGCGCCGTGCGGGCGTCGGACACCTGGTGCTGCGCACCGACCGCGACTGGGTGTTCGACGTCGCCCAGTTCGTCCTGCGCCAGCGGCGCATGAGCCACCTGGCACACCGGAAGGTGAACCCTTGACGTTCCTGTCGCCCGCCTGGCTGTGGCTGTTCGTGCTGGTGGTGCTCCTCATCGCCGGTTACGTGGCCGCGCAGTTCGCCCGGCGCCGCTACACCGTGCGCTTCACCAACCTGGCCCTGCTCAACCTTGTCGCGCCGAGCGGCCCCGGCTGGCGCCGCCACGTGCCCCCCGTGCTGTTCCTGGTCATGATGTCGCTACTGGTCGTCGGCGCCGCCCGGCCCGCCGGCGAGGTACGGGTGCCGCGCGACCGCGCCACCATCATGATCGCGCTCGACGTCTCGCTGTCCATGGACGCCGGCGACGTCGAGCCCGATCGCATCTCCGCGGCCAAGACCGCCGCCCAGGCGTTCGTCCAGGAGCTGCCCGACCGGTTCAACGTCGGCGTGGTGGCCTTCGCCCGCGCCGCCAACGTGGTCATCTCCCCCACCACCGACCACCAGGCCGTGGCGACCGCCATCGGCAACCTGACCACCCGCCCCGGCACCGCCATCGGCGAAGCGGTCTTCAACTCGCTCGACGCGGTCCGCTCCTTCGACCAGGACGCCACCAGCGACCCGCCGCCCTCGGCGATCGTGCTGCTGTCCGACGGCGACAACACCTCCGGCCGCTCGGTCCGCGAGGCCACCGACGCCGCGCAGCAGGCCCACGTGCCGGTCTCCACGATCGCCTACGGCACCCCCGACGGCACCGTCTCCATCGACGGCCGCCCCGTGAACGTCCCGGTCAACAAGCAGACCCTGCAGGCGCTGTCCGACGGCACCAGCGGCCGCGCCTACACCGCCGAGTCCGGCAGCGAGCTGCGCGAGGTCTACGAACAGATCGGCACCTCGCTCGGCTACAAGGTGGTCGAACAGGAGATCACCCAGCAGTTCATCCTGGCCGCGCTCTTCGCCGGGCTGCTGGTCGGGGGCGCGGCGGTCTTGTTCGGCAGCCGGATCCCGTAACGTTCTCCGCTGTGGGGCACTACTTCTCCGAACGGCCGGGGGCCGAGAGCAGGCCGGGTCAGGCCGACCTCGTCCTGCCCGACCTCCATCTGCGGCTGGAGACCGACAGCGGCGTGTTCTCGCCCGAGCGGGTCGATCTCGGCACGAAGATCCTGCTGGAGACCGTCCCGCCGCCGCCCCCGCACGGCGACCTGCTCGACCTCGGCTGCGGCTACGGCCCGATCGCGCTGACGATGGCCTCCCGGGCGCCCGAGGCGACCGTGTGGGCCGTCGACGTGAACCGGCGGGCCGTCGAGCTGACGGCGCGCAACGCCCGGGCCGCGGGCCTTGACAAAGTAAGGTCGATGCATGTCGACGACGTCCCCGACGACGTGACGTTCCAGGCGATCTGGTCCAACCCCGCGATCCGCATCGGCAAGGCGGCCCTGCACGACATGCTCACCAGGTGGCTGACGCGGCTGGCCCCCGGCGGCGCCGCCCACCTGGTCGTCCAGAAACACCTCGGCTCCGACTCCCTGCAGCGCTGGCTCGGCGAGCAGGGCTGGCGGGCCTCCCGCGAGGCCTCCAGGGCCTCCTACCGCGTACTGAAGGTCGAAAGATGAGAAGGCAGCTGCGCCCCACCGACGTCAAACGGCTCAACCGCACCTGGCGCAGGAACACCGCCAACCGCCTGGCGCTGATCCTGGAGTCGGTCACCGGCCCGTTCAACGTCGGGTCGATCTTCCGTACCGCCGCGGCGTTCGGCGTGGAGCAGATCTGGCTGGCCGGCAACGCCACCCCGCCCACCAACCCGAAGGCGGGCAAGACCGCGCTCGGCACCGACCGGCTGGTGAAGTGGCACGACCCGGTGCCCGCGCTGGAGGCCGTCAAGGCGGCCAGGGAGGACGGCTTCACCGTGATGGCGGTCGAGCTGACCGCCGAGGCGGTGCCGCTCCACCGGGCCGCGCTGGGCCGCGACGTGTGCCTGGTCGTCGGCAGCGAGGACCACGGCTGCTCCCCCGCGCTGCTGGACGCCGCCGACGGCGTCTGCTACATCCCGCAGGTGGGTCGGGTCGGCTCGGTCAACGTGGCGGTGGCGGCCGCCATCGCGCTGGCCGAGGCCCGCCGCCAGGAGTGGCAGAATCTACCCGATTCGTAATCTTTTTGTTCACCCGTGGAAGGCATACTTCAGACCGTGCTCAGCCGCCGATTCGCCTTTCTCGACCATCCGGGCCCGCTGGCCTTCGCCCACCGGGGCGGGGCGCTGGAGGGGGCGGAGAACTCCTTCGAGGCGTTCGATCGGGCCGTGCGGCTCGGCTACACCCATCTGGAGACCGACGCGCACGCCACCTCCGACGGCGTGCTGCTCGCCTTCCACGACCACACGCTGGACCGGGTGACCGACCGGCGGGGCCGCGTCTCGGAGCTGCCCTACCAGGAGGTCAAGCGGGCCCGCATCGGCGGCGTCCACGAGATCCCGCTGCTTGAGGACCTGCTGGGCACCTGGCCGGAGATCCGGTTCAACATCGACGTGAAGGAGCCGGGGGCGATCGCGCCGCTGGCCGAGGCGATCCGCCGGACGAACTCCTACGACCGGATCTGCCTCACCTCGTTCTCCGACGAGCGGCTGGTGCTGGCCAGGGCGGCGCTCGGGCGGGAGGTGTGCTCGGCGCTCGGGCCGCGCGGCGTGGCCGCGCTCCGGGCCGCCGCCGCCACCTCCGGCTACGGCCGCCTGCTGGCCAGGCTGAAACGCGCGGCGATCCCGTGCGCGCAGGTGCCGGTCGGCTTCCGCGGGCTGCGGGTCGCCACCCGCCACCTGGTGCGGACGGCCCACGCGCTCGGCATGCAGGTGCACGTCTGGACCATCAACGACACCCCCCGGATGGAGCGCCTGCTCGATCTGGGCGTCGACGGCATCATGACCGACAACATCACCGGGCTGCGCGACGTCCTGGAGCGGCGCGGCCAGTGGCATCCCGGCCGCATGGCCGCCTAGGAGCGACTCCACACCATGTCCGTACCCGCACCCCCCGCGGCCTCCGACCCCGCCTCCGAGTCACCCGCCGTACGCCGGCGCGAACAGCGCGGCTGGTACGTCTACGACTGGGCCAACTCCGCCTTCTACACCACGATCATCTCCGTCTTCCTCGGCCCGTACATCATCGAGGTCGCCAAGACCGCCTCGTGCGCCAAGGACTTCGCCCAGGTCGACGCCGCCGCCTGCGCGGCCGGCTTCGACCGGCTCACCGCGCAGAACCCGCGCCTGGGCTACGTGGACGTGCTCGGCATGGACATCCGGCCGGTCGCGTTCTTCGGCCTGATCACGACCGTGGCGGTGCTGCTGCAGATCGTGGTCCTGCCGATGGTGGGCGCGCTGGCCGACCACACCGGCCGCAAGCGGGAGATGCTCGGCGTCTTCGCCTACATCGGCGCGCTCGCCGCGATGGGGCTGTTCTTCGTCGAGGGCGACCGCTACATGCTCGGCGGCTGGCTGTTCGTCATCGCGAACGTCGCCTACGGGGCCTCGGTCGTCGTCTACGACTCGTGGCTGCCGCAGATCTCCACCCCCGACGAGCGCGACCGCGTGTCCTCGCGAGGCTGGGCGATCGGCTATCTCGGCGGCGGGCTGCTGCTGGCGCTCAACCTGGTGCTCTTCCTGAGCCACGAGAGCCTGGGGCTGACCCAGGGCGAGTCGGTGCGCATCGCGATGATGTCGGCCGGGCTGTGGTGGGCGACCTTCACGATCGTGCCGCTGCTGCGGCTGCGCAACCGGCCGGCGCCGGCGCACGAGCACACCGCGCTCGCGTCGGTGGGCGGCAGCTTCCGCCAGCTCTGGCGGACGCTGAAGGAGCTGCGCCGCTACCCGCTGACGCTGCTGTTCCTGGTGGCCTACCTGGTCTACAACGACGGCATCCAGACGGTGATCGGCAACAGCGCGGCCTTCGCCTCCGAGGCGCTCAAGCTGGACCGCACGGTGCAGATCACCGCGATCCTGATGGTGCAGTTCGTGGCGTTCTTCGGGGCGCTGCTGCTGGGCAGGCTGGCGGAGCGGTTCGGCACCAAGCGCACGGTGCTGGCCAGCATCGTGGTGTGGACGGTGATCGTGATGATGGCGCTGTTCGTCCGCGAGGGGCAGGCGGTGCAGTTCTACCTCATGGCCTTCGCCATCGCGATCGTGCTCGGCGGCACCCAGGCGCTGTCGCGCTCGCTCTTCTCCCAGGTGATCCCGAAGGGCCGGGAAGCCGAGTACTTCAGCCTGCTGCAGATCAGCGACAAGGGCTCGGCGTTCATCGGCGCGCTGACGGTGACGATCGCGCTGCAGCTCACCAACAGCTACCGCATCGCCATCATGTCGATGGTCGTCTTCTTCGTGCTCGGGTTCGTGCTGCTGGCGCTGGTCAACCTGCCGAAGGCGATCCGCGCGGCGGGCAACGAGGTGCCGAGGAACCTCTGACGAGCGGGCGCGGCCCCGAACTCCTCGGCGGTATAGCGATTGGATCTCCCCGCGGGTGGGAATCCCATCACGGTACCAAGCGTTACACACCGTGGGAGACAGACCCCCCACGCATGGGGGCCCTGTAGGAGGCATTCAAACATGGGCGAGCGCGCGCTTCGTGGCACCCGGCTCGGGGCAACCAGCTACGAGAACGACCGTAACACGGATCTGGCCCCGCGCCAGGAGGTGTCTTACACCTGCCCCAAGGGGCATCGCTTCGAGGTTCCGCTTGCCGCCGAGGCTGAGATTCCCGCGACCTGGGAGTGCCGCATGTGCGGCGCGACCGCGGTGCGGGTCGACGGCGAGCAGCCGGAGTCGAAGAAGACCAAGCCGCCGCGGACTCACTGGGACATGCTCCTCGAGCGGCGGTCCATCGAAGATCTGGAAGAGGTGCTCAACGAGCGGCTGGCGGTCCTGAGGGCCCAGCGCCGCAAGAGCGCCTGACATCACTCTCACGGTGAACCCCCGGGCCGGCGGCCCGGGGGTTTTCTGCTGCGCGCGTGACCGGCGGCGTCGCTAGTCGCGGTCCTCGCGGATGACCTCGCCGTGCACGACCTTCCCGCGCGGCGCGCCGCCGTGGGGACCGGCCTGCGGGACGTCCGCGCGCACCGGCCCCGCGGACTGGGGCGGGAACATGTTCGCGTACGGGGAAGCCGCCGCCATCCGCTTGACCCGCCGGTCGAAGAACCACCCGCCGAGCCGCCGCATCCCCGGCCGGGTGAACGGCAGGACGCACGCGAGGCCGACCACGTCGCTGAGGAATCCCGGCATCACCAGGAGCACGCCGCCCACCAGCACGAGCGCCCCGTCGGCCAGCTCGCGCTCGGGCATCACGCCGGTGCGCATCGACTCCTGCAGCCTGTGCCAGGCGCGGCGTCCCTCACGCCGCACCAGCCATGAGCCGAGCAGCGCCGCCGCCGCCAGCAGGCCCACGGTCGGCCAGCCGCCGATCATCGACCCGACCTGGATCAGCAGCCACACCTCCAGGATGGGGATCGCCAGGAAGGCCAGGAAAAGCAGAAGCCGCATCGTCGCCTCGTTCTGTGCACATCAAGGACACGTCCAGGTAGAACAACGCCCGGAACCGTCCTCGCGTTCCTGCGGTCAGGAGCGCCGGCCGCGCAGCCGCGCGGGCAGCCCGACGAGCCCCCACTGGAAGATCCGCCAGAACGCCTCGGCCATCACCCGGCCGCTCATCTTGCTGGTGCCGACCGTCCGCTCGACGAACGTGATCGGCACCTCCGCGACCCGCAGCCCGTGGCGGCAGGTGCGCAGGGTCAGGTCGACCTGGAAGCAGTAGCCCTGCGACTCCACGTCGGCCAGCCCGACCTTCTCCAGGACGGCCGCCCGGTAGGCGCGGAACCCCGCGGTGGCGTCGCGGACGGGCAGGCCGAGCATGATCCGCGTGTAGAGGTTGGCGCCCCGGGACAGGAGCTCACGCGTGGCCGGCCAGTTCCTCACCTTGCCGCCCGGCACGTAGCGCGACCCGATCGCCAGGTCGGCCCCTTCGGACAGCGACGTCAGCAGCTTGTGCAGCTCCTCCGGCTGGTGCGAGCCGTCGGCGTCCATCTCCACCAGCACGTCGTAGCCCTCGCCCAGCCCCCACCGGAACCCCGCGATGTAGGCGGCGCCGAGCCCCTGCTTGGCCGGCCGGTGCAGGACGTGCACGTGGTCGTCCTCCGAGGCGAGCTCGTCGGCGATCTTGCCGGTGCCGTCGGGACTGTTGTCGTCGGCCACCAGCAGGTGGGCCTCGGGCAGCGCGGCCCGCAGCCGCTCGGTGATCGACGGCAGGTTCTCGCGCTCGTTGTAGGTCGGGACGATGACCAGCACCCGGCCGAGCGTCTCCATCGTCAGTCGTCCCCCATCATCCGGTCGGCCCGGCGCCCGCGCCGGGCGGCGACGACGGTGGCCGCCGCTCCCAACATCATCAATGCCCACTCGGGAGCCGCGCCGACCCTCGTGGCGATCGTCTGTTCGGTGCGTATCGGCACGGTTACAACGGTGCTGTCGGCGACCAGCTCCCTGGTTTGCCACGAGACCTTACCGTCCGGCGTGACGAACGCGGAGATGCCTGTCGTGGCCGCCGTCACGACCGCCCTGTTGTGCTCGACCGCCCGCAGCTGGGACATCGCCAGCTGCTGGGCGGGCAGATTGGACAGGGCGTAGGAGGCGTTGTTGGTCTGCACCACCAGCGGCGTGCCGCCGGCCCGCACGGTGGCCCGCACGGTGCCGTCGTAGGCCACCTCGTAGCAGTTGACGGCGCCGACGGTGACCGGGCCCATCTTCAGGTCGCCGGGTCCGGTGCCGGGGACGGACTGCCTGCCGACCAGGTTGGCGCGCTCGTACAGGGCGAGCACGAGCTCCTTGAACGGGGTGTACTCGCCGAACGGCACCAGGTTCTGCTTGTCGTAGTAGTCGCCGGGACCGGTGGCGGGATCCCACACCAGGCTGCGGGTCGCGCGATGCTCGTCGCCGATCGCCACGACCGCGCCGACCAGGGTGGGCACGCCGATGTCGCGCACCGAGTCGTGGATGGTGCTGTAGGCGAACGCGTCGGTGTAGGGGTCGATGTCGGTGGAGTTCTCCGGCAGCACCACCAGGTCGGGCGCGGGCAGCTCGCCGGCGCGGACCCGCCCGGCCAGCCGCTTGGTCTCCTCGGCGTGGTTCCTCAGCACGACGGCGGGCTCGTCGCCGAAGATGTGCATGCCGCGGCCCGGCACGCTGCCCTGGACGATGCCGACGTTGACCGTGCGGCCCTCGTCCGGCGGCCTGGGCACGGCCAGGGCGACGACGGGGACGGCCACGGCCAGCGCGACCGGCACCCCGCGCAGCAGGCCCGTACGCGGCCGTACGAGCACCGCGTGGGCGATCAGGGCGCCGCACACCACGACGGCGAACGAGACCAGCGGAGCGCCGCCCAGCGCTGCGTACGGGGTGAACAGCGACTCGCCCTGGCTGAAGGCCACCCGCGCCCACGGGAACCCGCCGATCGGGACGAGCCCGCGCGCCCACTCCATCGCCACCCAGAGCGCCGCGAACCACACCGGCCACAGCCGCAGCCGGAGAACCAGCGCCGCGGCGGCGGCCATGGCCGCGTAGAACAGGCTCTCGACCGCCACCAGCATGATCCACACGTCGACGCCGATCGTGCTGACCCAGGCCAGCGCGGGCGTCAGGAACACGGCCGCGGCGACGTAGCCGATCCACGCCGCCCTCCTGGGCCACGCCCCGTACAGGGAAGCGACGATCAGCGCCAGCCCGGGCGGCGCGCACAGCCACCACCCGAGCGGCGGGAACGCCAGATAGAGCAGCACCCCACCGGCCACGGCGGCGGCCAGCCGGGCGGCCAGCACCCGCCGCGACTCCCCCACCGTCCGTCCCCGCCGCTTCCGCTTCCGCCCTTCCGACGGCCCATCACCACTGGGACGAGAGCCCGCACGCTCGGCCGGAGGCGGTCGTTCGCCGTCCGTGGGGGCGGCAGAGCCGGTGAAACTTTCAACGGCCGGGGCGGCGGATGAGGGCGTGGGGGGGCCGCTCCCGTCTCCGGGGGTGGCCGGTCGGCCCGTCTTCTCCTGCACCACTGCGGGGTCTCCTCGCGATCCGCACGCCTTGCTATGCGAAAACGCTACCGCCCCGGAGGCGCTCTCCGGTCATGCCGGACGCGGCGACAGGGTGATCCCGCGAGGAACGGGACCACCCGGCGCACTGACGAGCCCGGCGCACGGGAACGGGAAGAGGGCCCGGAAACCCTTCGGACCGGACCCGTCTCGTCGGCGGCGAGCGCGGAATTCCGTTGTCTACTGGGCTCCCGGGCCCGTCCCGGGTCCAACCCCCCGCCCGGTTGGGGTGCCCCGACTCGACGGACCGACGGCCCTGCACCTGGCTGTGTGGACGAAGCCACGCTCCGTCACGGACGCAGGATCCGGCGATGTCAGAGACGGCCAACCGGCCAAGTCCCGTGCTGGACTGGGCAGCAAACTACCGACTCAGCCTCAGATGTCAACCGTGTCCCGATCAGCAGAAACATCAAGTTTTCCCAGGTGGGCGGCCATTACCCGGCACGGCAGGCACCCCATCGGCACTGCCGGAGTCTCCATCGGGCCGCCTCGCCAAGCCGCGCAAAGCATCTGAGAGCGGGCGATCGTGGACCACGCCCAGCCGCTGCGTGGCACGGGTGAGCGCCACGTACAGATCGCTGGTGCCGCGCGGCGACTGGGCCGCGATCAGGTCCGGCTCGGCCACGATCACCGAGTCGAACTCCAGCCCCTTGGCGTCGGCCACGCCGAGCACGGCGACGGGCGCGTCGAGCGCCTCCGCGCCGCGGGAGCGCCCGGCGCCGGGGGTGACGACCACGGCGCCCTCCACCGACTCCCCCAGCGAGGCGAGCAGCTCGTCGGGCGCCACGACCGCGACCTTGCCGCCGCCCGCCACCTCGTCCGCGACGATCGCGGGCAGCTCGGCCAGCGGCGCGGCCCACGGGCTCGCCCCGATCTCGCGGACCGACCGCGGCGCCTCCAGACCGGGGTCGATGGTGGCGAGCACGCGGGCGGCGACCTCCATGAGCTCGACGGGCGTGCGATAGTTGACGGTCAGCCGCTCCTGGCGCCACCGCCCGGCCACGTACAGGTCGAGCACCTCGGCCCAGGAGCGCGCCCCGGCCGCCGAACCGGTCTGGGCGATGTCGCCGACGATCGTCATGGACCGGGTCGGGATGCGCCGCATGACGGCCCGCCAGGCCATCGGCGACAGCTCCTGCGCCTCGTCCACGATGACGTGACCGTAGGCCCAGGTGCGGTCGGCGGCGGCGCGTTCGGCGGTGGTGAGGTGCGGGCCCTCGCCGCGCTGGCGCTCGGCCAGCCGTTCGGCCTCCATGACGTCGGACAGCCCGGTCAGCTCCAGCACCTCGCGGGCGTAGGCGAGCTCGGCCTCGCGCTCGTGCTCCTCGGCCTGGCGGGCCGCGGCCAGCTCCTCCTCCGCCGCCATCGCGCTGGCCCGCAGCACCTGCTCGTCGATCTCGCCGAGCAGCTCGGCGGCCTCGTCCAGCAGCGGCACGTCGGACTCGGTCCACTCGCCGCCCCGGGCCCCGTCGCGCCGCAGCAGGGCCCGTTCCTCGGGCGTCAGGCCGGCGGCGGCGTAACCCAGCCGGTCCGGCGACCCGTACAGGCCGAGCAGCAGCCGCTGCGGCGTGAGATAGGGCCAGAGCCGGTTGAGCGCGGACCTGACGACCGGCTCGGTGCGCAGCTCCTCGCGCAGGTCGGCCAGCTCGTCGTCGTCGATCAGGCCCTTGCCGATCTGTCTGGCGGCCTGCCGGGCCAGCGCGTTGAGCAGGGAGCGGACGAACACGGCGCGGGCCTGGTTGTGCGGGCGGCGGGAGCGGGCGGCCTTGTTCGCGGCCGACTCCAGCATCTTGCGGTCCATGGTCAGGGTGTAGCGTCCGAGCCGCAGCTCGACGGGCTTGCGCGGGACGCGCTGGCGGTCGCGCACCGCCCTGGCGATCACCTCGGCCATGCGCAGGTCGCCCTTGACCGCGGCCACCTCGGGCTTGTCCCTGGCGGTCGCGGTCAGCCCGGGATAGAGCTCGCCGACCGCCGACAGCAGCACGTCGGTCTCGCCGAGCGAGGGCAGCACCTGCTCGATGTAGCGCAGGAAGGTCAGGTTGGGGCCGAGGATGAGCACGCCACGGCGTTCCAGCCGCTCCCGGTGCGTGTAGAGCAGGTAGGCGGCGCGGTGGAGCGCGACGACGGTCTTGCCGGTGCCGGGGCCGCCCTGGACGACGAGCACCCCGTTCAGGTCGGACCTGATCACCTTGTCCTGCTCGGCCTGGATGGTGGCCACGATGTCGCGCATCCGGCCGGTGCGCCGCTCGTCCAGCGCCGCCAGCAGGGCGGCCTCGCCGTTGAGCGTGGCCCGGTCGTCCTCGGTGAGCGCGTCGAGGTCGAGCAGGTCGTCGTCGACCGCGACCACCGTGCGGCCCCGGGTCTGCAGGTGGCGCCGCCGGGTGAGGCCCATGGGAGCGGCCGGGGTCGCGCGGTAGAACGGCTGCGCGACCGGGGCCCGCCAGTCGATGAGCAGGCGTTCCTGCTCGTCGTCGGTCAGGCCGAGCTTGCCGATGTAGAGCCGGCCCTCGTCGACGTGGTCGAGCCGGCCGAAGACCAGGCCGCGCTCCACCGCCCACAGCCGGGCCAGCCGGGAGGCGTACATGTCGGCGAACGTGTCGCGCTCCGACCGGTTCTGCATCGTTCCGACGGCGCCGGACGCCAGCACCTCCTTCAACTGGTGCTGGGTGCGCTCGCGCAGCTCGTCCAGCCGCTCGTAGAGGCGGGTGACGTACGCCTGCTCCCTGGCGAGTTCCGATTGACGGGTTGCCGCCAGACCATTATTGTGGTTAATGGGACACTCCGGGCCATTCTGCTTGTTGTTACGACAAACGACGAGATTAGCATGCCTGTCGCGGCGCTCTCCCGCGTTTTACTCTCTCCCCTCTCCCGTGCGGCCCCTTCATTCTGCGCGACCCTCTCTGCGGTACGGTCACGGGTTCGCCGCACCTCTTGACCGGACGCCCCGGCGCTCTTTACGGTCACCTTCGGTTAGGAAAGTTTCCTAACCTCCGGGTGAAGAGGTGACAGTGAGCGGTTCCGTACCGGGCACTCCCAGTCTGCTACGCGCGATCAACGATCGCGCGGCCCTGCGCCTGCTTCTGGAGCGCGGGCCGCTCACCCGTCCCGAGCTGGGCGCGCTGACGGGGCTGTCGAAGCCGACGGCGTCGCAGTTGCTGCTCCGCCTGCGCGAGGCGGGGCTGGTGGTGCTGGACGGGGTGCGGGAGGGGCTGCCTGGCCGTACCGCCGAGGTGTACCGGGTCAACGCGTCGGCGGCGTACGCGGCCGCGCTGGACGTCACCTCGGGCAGGATCGAGGCGCGGGTGGCGGACCTGACGGGGGCGGTGGTCGGCGAGCACGTGCTGGAGCCGCCCGGCGGCGACCTGATCGGCGGGCTGCGCGCCGCGCTGGCCGGGGCGCGGCCTCCCGCGCCGCCGCGCCACCTGGTGATCGGGGTGCAGGCGGCGGTCGACCCGGCGACGGGGCGGCTGGGGTACGCGACCGCCGAGGACATGCCCGGCTGGCACGTCGACGACCTGGTGGACCGGCTGTCCAGAGGGCTGGGCGTGCCGGTGTCGGTGGAGAACAACGTCAACCTGGTGGCCCTGGCGGAGCGGGCGCACGGGGCGGCCGCGGGCACACCGGACTTCGTCCTGCTGTGGGCCGACGCGGGCATCGGCTCGGCGATCGTCCTCGGCGGCCGGCTGCACCGTGGCGCGACGGGCGGTGCGGGCGAGGTCGGCTACATGCCCGCGCCGGGCGCGCCCACGGCCCGCGAGAGCGGCCCGTACGCCGACCACGGCTTCCAGGCGTTGTCCGGTGGCGCGGCGGTGCTGCGGGTCCTCCGCCGGCACGGCATCCCGGGCGCGGACCTGCGCGAGACGGTCAGGAACGCGGCCCGAGCCGCCGAGGACCCGTCGGCGGGCCCACCGCAAGAGAGCACGGCGGCGAACCCGCCGGACACCCGCCTGGCCGACGGGGTGGAGGCGGTGCCCGCGGGTTCGGGTGAGGCGGCGTTGCGGGAGGTGGCGGGGCGGCTGGCGGTGGGGCTGGCCGCGATCACCTCGGTGATGGATCCGGCGCTGATCGTGCTGACCGGCGCGGTGCCGCTGGCGGGCGGGGAGCCGCTGCGGCGGCTGATCGAGGAGGAGCTGCACGCGCTGACCATCGCCCGCCCGCGGGTGCGGCTGTCGCAGGTGGCGGGCAACCCCGTGCTGGTGGGAGCGCTCGACCTGGCGCTGGCCACGGTGCGGGACGAGGTGCTCGACTCCACGGGCGTGACGGCTTGACGTCACGCCCTCGACCGCTTCGGCGCCGCGGAAGCCCGGCTGCGTGCCCGCTTCGTCCACCTTTGACACTGTCGTGGGCGTGACAGAGTAGGCCTGTCCCTGGCGTGTCACGCGTGCCCTCATCATGCTGCGGTCATGGACGGGTTCCTGGACACCAGCACGAACGGCATGACCGAGTTGCGGGTGCACGGCGTGTCCGGCACGCCGCCCGGGGAGATGCTCAACCATCCGCATCCCCTGCTGGTCGCGGGCGACGGGACCACGGGGTTCTACCGGCGCTGGTGGCCGGCGGGCCGGCCGGAGACCGAGGACGCGGACGTGCCGGGCGAGCGTCACCGCGAGGCGTACGCGTGGGCCGGGCTCACCTCCGGCGGCCGGACCATCGCGCTGTGGCTGCTGCTCCTGCCGTTCGCGCTGGCCAACCTGGCGTACTTCATGCTGCCCAGGCCGGAGGGCGGGCGGCCGGTGCGGCGGGCCCTGGAGGCGGCTCAGCGGCTGTTCGCGCTGCTGCTGACGGGCACGCTGGTGGCGGCCGTCACGCGGGCCAGCGTGGACCTGATCGGCTGGCAGTGCACCGCCGCCGGGCGGGCGTGCGCGTACGCGACCGCGCCCGGCTGGGTGCGGTGGATGGCGGAGCTGTGGGGCGCCGAGCACTCGCGGCGGCTGGCCGTGACCGCGCTGGTGCCGCTCGCCGTGGTGGTGGTGCTGTGGGTGGTCGGGCGGCGGACGTGGCAGCGGGACGAGCGGACCGCCATGCCGCCCGACGGGTTCGAGCGGCCGGGCGTGCTGCTGGCCCGGCCGCGGCTGTGGCACGGCGACGAGCCGGTGCGGCGGCTGCGGGCGGTGCACGTGGCGTTCGCCCTCGGGTGGATCGGGCTGGCCGTGGCGGCCCCGTTCACCCGCTCGGGCCTCGGGCTGGTGCTGGCGGTGGCGAACGCCGTGGTGCTGGTGGCCGCGGTCCTGGCGGTGGTCGCGCCGGGGGTGGCGCGGCGGGTGGATCCGGGCGCCGACGATCCCGGCGGGGCGGTGCTGAGCCGGGTCTGCGCGGCGCTGGAGGCGGCGGGCGCGGCGGTGCTGGCCGTGACGCTGGTCGCGGCGGCGGCCGGGCTGCCCGGCGCGTCCGGCTCGCGCCAGTTGCCGGGGGTCGGGGCGGGGACGGTGCAGTTCGTGCTGACGCTGGGGCTGGTGGCGTTCACGCTGGCGGGCACCTGGTGGCTGGCCCGGCGCGACCGGGGGACGGGGCCGCGGGCGCTGGGCGGGCTGGCGAGCTGGTTCGCGCTGCTGGTGGCCGCGGCCGTGGCGAACGCGCTGGGCCTGGGCGTGATGTTCTGGACGGCCTCGTTCTTCGGCGTGCCGGCCTCACCGGGCGTGGGCGGGCCGGTGGGCCACAGGCTGTTCCTGGACGAGCCGGTGTGGTGGACGGCCGCGCTGGTGCCGGTCCTGGTCGCGGGCCTGGTGGTGGTCGGGCTCGTGCTGTGGAACGCGCGCAGGTCCGAGGCGGCCCGGCTGACTCCCGGGCTGGAGCCGCGCTACGGGCGGCACAGCGAGGAGGTGGCCGGCTGCTGGGCGCTGGCCGGGCTGACCGACCGGGCCGGGCAGGTGCTGGGGCTGCTGACCGGGATCGGGCTGGCGGGGTTCGCCCTGGTGACCGTGTTCTACCAGTTCCGGCTGCTGAGCCCGGTGGACGGGCTGGCCGGGCTGTTCGCCACGATCGGCAGCTGGGCGATGGCCGCGTTCCTCGTCGGGCTGGTGCTGCTGGGCCGGCGCGCGTACAGCGATCCGGGGCTGCGCCGGACGATCGGGATCCTGTGGGACGTGTCCACGTTCTGGCCGCGCGCCACCCACCCGCTCGCCCCGCCCTGCTACACCGAGCGGGTGGTGCCCGAGCTGATCTCCCGGGTGCGCCGGCTGACCAGGGATGACGCCGATCTGGTGCTGCTTTCCGGACACAGCCAGGGCAGCGTGATCGCCGCCTCGGTGGTGCTGCAGCTCGACCCGGCGGCGCGCGGGCGGGTGCGGCTGCTCACGCACGGCTCGCCGCTGCGGCGGCTGTACGCGGCGTTCTTCCCCGCCTACTTCGGGCCCGCCGCGCTGGGTGCGGTACGGGACGCGGTGCCCTGGTTCAACCTTTACCGGCTGAGCGACCCGATCGGCGGGCCCGTCCTGGGGCGGGTGGACCCGTTCGGGCCGCGCGAGTCGCTGTCGGCGGTGGACCTGTTCTGCTGGGACCCGGCCAGGCCGGAGCCGGGCGATCCGCTGCCGGAGACCCGCTGGCACGCCGGTTACTGGTTCGACCCGCCGTACGCGGAGGCGCTGCGCAGGCTCACCACGGCGACCCTGCGCGGCGGGTGAGCGGCCGCTAGTGGAGTTCGAGGATGAAGGCGGCGGCCAGCGCGGGCGCGCACGGCCAGGCGGCGCCGCAGGAGGCGCAGGCGTGCGCGGCTCCGGCCCGGTGGGCGTCCAGCGCGCCGGCCGCCCTGGCGAAGCAGGTCTCGCCCAGCGGGTCGTCGTGAGCGGGCTTCGTACCGAGGAGAACGGCCATGTCGGTCACCTTCGCTGCGTGTTCGGCTGCGCTCACTCTCTCTCGCCGGAGCGTCGCCGTCCGGGTCGAAGGACTCGCCCGGACCGCGTCTTCGGCCACACTTGACCGAAAGGCGGGTCAGCGGGCCAGGATGGCGGCCACGCGCTCGCGTACGGACGGGGTGTCGAGGCCGCGGACGGTCAGCGTGGTGCGGCGGCGGACCACGTCGTCGACCGTGACCGCCCACTCGTGGTCGCGGGCGTAGACCGCCTGAGCCCAGATGTCGGGGCCGTCGGGGTGGATGCGCTCGCCCAGGCCGGGGTCGTCGCGGATGAGCCGGGCCAGGTCGAAGGCGATCGAGCCGTAGTGGGAGGCGAGGTGGCGGGCCACCAGGGGGTCCATGCGGGCGTCGGGGTCGCGCTCGGTCCACAGCCGCATGGCCACCGCGTCGGGGCTCGCCAGCCCCGGCAGCGGCACGGCCGGCAGGACGTCGGCCAGGTCGTCGCCGAGCGGGTGGCCGGGCAGGTGGGCGAGCGTGTCGAGGACCACCCGCCCGATGTGGCGGTAGGTGGTCCACTTGCCGCCGGCGACCGACAGCATGCCGCCCGTGCCGCGGGTGAGCACGGTCTCGCGCTTGGCCGCGGTCACCTGGCCGGGGCCGCCGGGGAGCACGCGCAGGCCGGCGAAGGAGTAAGTGATGTCGTCGCGGCCCAGCTGGGAGCCGAGCACGGCGTGGCCGGCCTCGTCGAGGATCTGCGTGATGTCGGCCTCGGTGGGGCGCACCTCGGCCGGGTCGCCCTCGTAGGGCTCGTCGGTGGTGCCGAGCAGGAGGTGGTCCTCCCACGGGATGGCGAACGACACGCGGTACTTGTCGATCGGGATGGTCAGCGCGGCCTTCCAGGGCTCGTGGCGGCGCAGCACCAGGTGGGCGCCCTTGGACAGGCGGATGCTGGGCTCGGCGCCGGGGTCTTCCATGCGGCGCAGGTGGTCGATCCACGGGCCGGTCGCGTTGAGCACCAGCCGGGCCGACACGCCGAACTCGCCGCCGTCGAGCCGGTCGCGCAGCTCGGCGCCGGTGACGGTGGCGCCGGTCTTGCGCAGCCCGACGACCTCGGCGTGGTTGAGCACGGTCGCGCCCGCGTCGACGGCGGCGCGCACGGTCATGACCGCGACCCGGCTGTCGTTCATCTGGTGGTCGCCGTAGACGGCGGCGGAGCGCAGGCCGTCCATCTTGAGCGCGGGCACCCTGGCCTGCGCCTGCTGCGGCGTGATCACCTTGCCGACGCCGTCGCCGAACACCGACAGCGCGGAGTAGAGGAACACGCCCGCGCCGAGCTTGGCCGCGCCGTGGGGGCCGCCGCGGTAGATCGGGACCACGAACGTGAGCGGTTTGACCAGGTGGGGGGCGATGTCGCCGGCCAGCGCCCGGCGCTCCCTGTGGTTCTCCGCGACGAGCTTGACGTTGCCGGTCTGGAGGTAGCGCAGGCCGCCGTGGACGAGTTTGGACGAGGCGCTGGAGGTGGCCCCGGCGAAGTCGCCGGCGTCGACCATGGCGACGCGCAGCCCCGCCTGGGCGGCCATCCAGGTGACGGACGTGCCCAGGATGCCGCCGCCGATGACGAGCAGGTCGTAGGAGACCCGGCTCAGCTCCTCGCGCGTCTCGGCGCGGGTGGTCATCGCGGCGGTGCTCTTGGCGATCATGTGGTGCTCCAGTCGAGGCGGCGCCTCTATGATCTCACGCGGCCGGCGGTCGATCGGGCCCGGCGCTCTCGCCGCCCCGGGTCACGTCGGGGGCGCGGTGCTCGTACGGGGTGCTCAGCACCACGGTGGTCCGGGTGGACACGTTGGCGGCGGCCCTGATCTGCTGCAGGAGCTCCTCCAGCGCCACGGGGGACCCCACGCGGACCTTGAGGATGTAACTCTCGTCACCCGCGACGCTGTGGCACGCCTCGATCGCGCTCAGGTGGGCCAGCCGGTCGGGGGCGTCGTCGGGGGCGGCCGGGTCGATCGGCTTGATCGAGATGAACGCGGTCAGCGGCAGCCCGATCGCGTCATGGTCGACGATCGCGGCGTAGCCGCGCACCACGCCGCGCTTCTCCAGGCGGCGCACCCGCTGGTGGACCGCCGAGACCGAGAGCCCGGTCTCCCTGGCCAGGTCGGTAAAGCTCATCCGGCCGTCGCGGGCCAGCAGCGCGACGATCCGGCGATCGATCTCCTCCATCGGTCAAAGGTAGCCGGTCGCGTTCACGACATGGACCCGACGGGAGAGGCGCCCATGCGCATCGCGTGCTCGACGAGGGTGACGAGCACGTCCCTGCCGGACTCGCGGCGGCGGGCGTCGCAGCGCACGATCGGCACGCCGGGGTCGAGGCCGAGCGCCTGGCGCACCTCGCCGATGGTGAAGGGGCGGGCGCCGTCGAAGCAGTTCAGCGCCACCACGAAGGGCTGGCCGCGCTTCTCGAAGTAGTCGATGGCCGGGAAGCAGTCGGCCAGGCGGCGGGTGTCGGCCAGCACGACGGCGCCGAGCGCGCCCAGCGCCAGTTCGTCCCAGACGAAGAAGAACCGCTCCTGGCCGGGGGTGCCGAACAGGTAGAGGGTGTAGTCGCCGCGGATCGTGATGCGGCCGAAGTCCATGGCCACGGTGGTGGTGGGCTTGGTCTCCACCCCGGTCAGGTCGTCGACGGTGACGCCGGCGTGGGTGAGCATCTCCTCGGTGCGCACGGTCCTGGTCTCCGACACCGCGCCGACCATGGTGGTCTTGCCCGCGCCGAAGCCGCCGGCGATCAAGATCTTGATCGGGACGGGCAGCCGCCAGTGATCAGAGCGCCCGAAGTCCATCCAGCACCGCCTGTACGTCCCTCCGCGGCCGTGCCGCGCCCGCACGCCTCGGCCCGATCAACGGTGCTTGTCAAGGCGAGTCAGGGAGATCCATCTGCCTGGCATCGAGCCACCCTAGCAATGCCGTAAACCCCACTCAAGCACCCATGCCTCTTAAAAATCAATATGTAACTTTTGTCGCCTAGAGCACCTTCAGGTGGGGCGGATTTCTCCACCGAGTAAACCTGGTTGTCAGGTCATCGAACCGCTTCACCACTTCTGATGGTCATAGCCCGAAATATTGTGATAACCAGCACTAAAGCCGATTTGTCGCCACAAGTAGGTGGCGGTGCGCGGGCTGCGCTCCCGTACCCCGTGGATCAGCTCGCCCGCGTCGCGGGCGAGGCCGGTCATGGCCTCGTTCACGTCGGCCCTCGCCACCCCGAGCAGCAGCACGTTGAGCCCGCCCCAGCTCAGGTCCCTGCGGTACGAGGCTAGGTCGCCGAGCAGGTGGAGGTAGCGCTGCACCTGCTCGCTGGCCGGGCGCAGGTCCTCCAGGTGATCCCTGACCCACGTGTCGCCGGCGTAGATGAGGTGGGACAGGTCGACGAAGCAGGTACCGCGGCTGTCGGCGTTGCCGATGTAGAGGTCGAGCGAGACCTCGGCCGCGGTGTCGCGCCACACCCACGCTTTGCCCATCCCCGCCAGGGTCCTGCCGAGCTGCTCGCGCCAGAGCCAGTGCAGGTCGGCGAACTCCTGGACGGTGGCCAGCTCGTCGCGCAGGTCGGCCAGGAAGCGGGTGACGGCCGCCCTGGGCGCGGCGCCGTCGGCGACCGCCAGGCAGTCGCCGATCAGCTCGTTCACCTGCTCGCGGGTGGTGGCGGTGTGGTCGACGAGCCGGTCCAGGGCGAGCACCCACAGCGCGGCGCGGTTGACCACCTTGAGCCGCTCCGCCGTGGCCCACGGCGCCCCGAACGCGCTCGTCAGGGTCAGAGCCGAGTAGATTTCCGGGCCGAACGCCGCCCCCGGGAAAAGGCCTCCGTACATCTGGGCACAGCGCCGCAGGTCTCTGTCGCACTCGGCCGCCAGCGCGCACGTGCGGCCGAGTTCGAAGGCCTCGTCAAGCTCGCCGGGGGTCCTCACGGCCGCTCGGTCGGGAACATCGGCGACTCCCCTCAATAACCGGCTGATATCGCTGTGTAGCGAATTGTCACATGATCAGCATCATCCGATCAAGGTACAGCAGCGTGGCGTCAGGCCCCGATGGCGATGAACGAGACGTCGTCGCCCCTCGCCCGTCTCAGCGCCTCGGCCAGGCCCAGTCCGCTGCTGAGCCCGGCGTGCAGCCGGACCATGAGCGGAACCGCGTTCTCGTCGTTGACCGGCACCACGCTGGCGACGATGCCCGCGGTGCCGAGATGGAGCAGCGCGGTGGCCAGGCCGAGCAGCTCGTCGGCGCCCACGGCGGCCATCTGGGCGGAGTCGCAGCTGGACAGGACGAGCCGGTAGGGGGCGCGGCGCAGGCGTTCGAGGTCGTAGCCGGTGAGCGGGCCGTCGTCGAGATGGAGCGAGGAGAACATCGGGCTGTCTGCGCGGAAGGTGCCGTGGGCGGCCACGTGCGCGAGCCGGCAGCCGTCCATGGCTTCCAGCACCGCCTGCGCCGTGGCCGTGCCTCCTTCCAGCACGGTGGGCCCCGGGTCCTCGTACAGCTCCTCGATGGCCTGGATCTCGGCCTTGGCGTTGGGCACGTCAGGCCCGCCGACGAGGACGACGCCGCCGCCGGGTGGCGGCGCCGACGCGCGGGCGCGCAGCCAGGCGGCGGCGGACGGCGCCACGCTGAAGGCGGTCTCCCGCAGCGACGGGAGCAGCCCCCACGGCGCGGCGTGCAGCACGCTGGGCGGCACCACCACGCACGGCCCGCCGGCCAGCAGGGGGGCGACCGGCCCGAGCACGGCCTCCTCCAGCCGCCGTCCCAGCGCGGCCAGCTCCCCCGGGTCGGGCCGGAGCTGGTAGGCGAGGCGGCGCAGCCGGGACCGGGCGAACTCCGTCTCGGCGACCGCCCGCTCGGCCGGCCCGACGGCGTAGGAGCGCACCCGCCCATCGCCGCACAGCAGCACGTGCAGGGTGCCGTCGATGAGCACCAGCTCGGCGAGCCGCCCGCCGGGGCCGAGCGCGTCCAGCACCCGGCGGCAGTCGAAGCCGCGTTCCTCTCGCCAGCCGGGGCCGCGCAGGCGCAGCGTCCCGGCCCGTACCCGGGCCTCCAGCGCGGCGCGCTCGCGTTCGAGGCGAGGGGCGGAGGCGGCGCCGCCGGAACGCGCGGCGGCCAGCAGCTGGTCGACCCGGCGCAGCGCGGCGAGCCGGCCGAGCAGCTCCTGATCGTCCGCCGGCGGCGCGGGCGGCACGGCGATCGCGGTGGCGCGCCAGCGCTCGGTCCAGCCGAGCAGTTCGCGGCTGCGTCCGGCGCGGCGCAGGTGGCGCAGCGCGAGCTCGACCAGTTCGGCGCCCTGGGCGGTGACGAGCGCGCGCAGCTCCGACGAGCCGAACGTGAGCCGGTGCTCCTCGATCAGCTCAAGCCCGGCCCGGCAGGCCCGCAGCAGCCGGCGCGGCTGCCCGCCGGCCTCGGCCAGCAGCGCCTTGGCCTGCCACCCGCCGGCCCGCGCGGTGGCGGACCC
>NZ_BAABFD010000025.1:0-123334 GCF_039540635.1 Nonomuraea ferruginea
GCCACCGCCCGGAAAGTTGTCGCACACGTACAGATGGGGCCGGGACGGGCCGCGGGACCGGGACGCGGGCCGGGCGTCGGCCGCTGCTGGCCGGTGTCGAACCGGGCCTGCGGGGCGCTGGGCGCCTCGCCGCGGGCGGCCTCGGGCTCCTGTCGCGGCTGCTGGTGCGGCTGTCGAAGCTGCTGCTGCTGAGGCATCGGCACCGGCGGGCGAGGCGTGCCGCCTGCCGGGCCGGGACGCGGACCGGGCTTGGGCCCGGGACGCGGAGGTGATGAGGGGACCGACGCCTGAGGGGCGCCGTTTCCGGCCTGGCTGTCCGCCGGCCGGGGGGCAGCCTTCGGCGGCTGCGGTTTGCGGGACGGCGAACCGCCGCCCCTCGAGGGCGCGCCCTTCGACGCACCCAGAGCTTCGGTGAGCCTGCGGACCACCGGCGCTTCGATGGTGGAGGACGCCGAACGGACGAACTCCCCCATCTCCTGGAGCTTGGCCATGACGACCTTGCTCTCTACGCCGAACTCCTTAGCGAGCTCGTATACCCGGACCTTCGCCACTGCACTCCCTAACTCGGCCCGGGAGGCTGGCTGTGCCGTCCGGACCGTCGCTACCTTGACGTCTTCATCGCCGCGTGCTCATCAGGCGCTCATAGCAATCTGACTCCGCCCCATCAACTCGGCGTCCTACATGACATTTCGTGGTTCTCCTTCAGGTGTGCCCGCACGCGCGAGACGTCGAGCGGCCCCGGCACGCGAAACGCGCGCGGGAACGCCCGGCGACGCTCGGCGAGCTCCAGACAGTTCATGGACGGGTGCAGCGATGCACCCCTGCCAGGAAGCTGTCCTCGCTGGTCGGGGACCACCTGGTCCTCGACCAGCACCAGTCGGAGCAGCTCGGACTTGTCCGTGCGAACCCTGCAGCCCACACAGGTGCGCTGTGGGGCCGCGTGGCAACCATATTCCAGATTACCGTGTCGACGCATCTACGGAACCGGCGGCATCCTCTGCCTGGGTGTCGGGACGGATGTCGATCCGCCAGCCTGTCAGCCGCGCGGCAAGCCGGGCATTCTGCCCTTCCTTGCCGATGGCCAGCGAGAGCTGGTAGTCGGGCACGATGACCCGGGCCACCCGTCCGTCGAGATCGAGAACCTCGACATGGGAAACACGGGCGGGCGACAGGGCATTCCCGACGAACTCACCAGGGTCCTCGGACCAGTCGATGATGTCGATCTTCTCGCCGTGCAGCTCGGTCATCACGTTGCGCACCCGCGAGCCCATCGGGCCGATGCAGGCGCCCTTGGCGTTGACGCCGGGCTTGCGCGACCGTACGGCGATCTTGGTGCGGTGGCCGGCCTCGCGCGCCACCGCGGCGATCTCGACGGTGCCGTCGGCGATCTCCGGCACCTCCAGCGCGAACAGCTTCTTCACCAGGCCCGGGTGGGTGCGCGAGAGCGTGACCGACGGGCCCTTGTGGCCCTTCTTCACCTGCACCACGTAGGCGCGGATGCGCTCGCCGTGGGTGTATTCCTCGCCCGGCACCTGCTCGTGGGCGGGCAGCACGGCCTCGATCTTGCCGAGGTCGACCAGCACCACCCGCGGATCCTTGCCCTGCTGGATCACGCCGGAGACCAGCTCGCCCTCGCGGCTGGCGAACTCGCCGAAGTTGATCTCGTCCTCGGCGTCGCGCAGCTGCTGCAGGATGACCTGCTTGGCGGTGGTGGCCGCGATCCGGCTGAAGTTGCCCGGAGTGTCGTCGTACTCGCGCGCGATCTCGCCGTCCTCGTCGAGCTCGGCCGCCCAGATCGTGACGTGGCCGGTCGCCTTGTCGAGCTCGGCGCGCGCCTTGGCGCCGGCTCCCTCGGTGCGGAAGTAGGCGATCAGCAGCGCGTCTTCGATGGCCTTGACGACCAGGTCGAAGGAGATGTCCTTCTCCCGCTCCAGGCTGCGCAGGACGCTCATGTCGATGTCCACGAGGCTCCCCCTAGCCCTCGTCGCCGTCGACGTCGTCGATGCGGCGAAACTCCACCTGCACCCGCCCGCGGGCCAGGTCTTGATAGTCGAGCCTGCGAGCGGCGCCGTCGACCTCGAGGTCGACTCCGGCGTCGTCGGCTGACAACACCCTGCCCTCGATGAGGCCGCCGTCTCGCATCTCCGCCTTGACCAGCCGCTTGGCGGCGCGCCTCCAGTGGCGCGGCTCGGTCAGCGGACGGTCGACCCCGGGCGAGGACACCTCGAGCGTGTAGGGAGCGGCGCCCATCGCGTCGTCCTCGTCGAGGGCCGCCGAGACGGCCTGGCTCACGTCGGCCACGTCGTCGAGGCTCACGCCGCCGTCACGGTCGACGACCACACGGAGCAGCCGCCGCTTGCCGGCCTTGGTGACCGTCACGTCCTCCAGGTCGAGGCCCTCAGCGGCGACCACGGGCTCCAGGAGCTTCATCAGGTGGTCGCGGGGTGACGCGCTGCCCATATCGACCTCCCCTATTGTCGAGTCACAGCCGGGCGGACCTCGCCACTGGCTCAGCGTCGCCGGCCCGCTCGGCCAGCGACGACAGTTGACACCCTATCTGTTCGGCGGCCTGCGCAGAGCGTCACTCACCCCGCTCACCGTGATCCCCGCACACGCCGCGCCTGACCGCGTGCGGGGGTGCCAGCCCGTACGATGCTCTCTGCGGTCCGCAACAGTGAAAGGTCCTGCTCGTGCGCCAGCCTCACCTCTCCAGGCGAGCCCTGCTGGCGGGCGGGGCCGTCGTGGCGTTGCTCGCGGGCTGCAGCGCGCCGCCCGACCCCCAGCCGGTACGCGACACCCCCGAGCAGGCGCTGGCCCGCGTCCTCATCGCCGACAAGGAGCGGACGATCGCGCTCTACGCGGCGCTGATCGCCGACGGCGGCAAGCTCACCGCCTATCGCGACCGCCACCTCGCCCACCTGGCCGAGCTGCGGCGGCGCTTCCCCGGGCTGACCGCCCGGCCTCCCGCGCAGTCCCCCAGCCCGGCCGCCAGCCCGTCGGCTACAGCATCGGCCACGGCGTCGGTCTCCCCCACCGCCACGGCCGCGCCCAAGATGACGCTGTCGCGGCTGCGGGCGCTAGAGCGCGAGGCGGCGGCGCGGCGGCCCGCCCAGCTCGCGGGTGTGGCGCCCGCCCTGGCCCAGCTGGTGGCGAGCATCGGCGCCTGCGAGGCCCTGCACGCCGCCTCCGTCGTCAAGCCGCCCCGGCCGCCTGCCGCCGGCGCCCACGGCGATCCTGGAGACGTCGAGAAGCTCCGCAAGGCGCTCTCGGCCGAGCACGCCGCGGTCTTCGCGTACGGCCTGATGGGCGCCCGCACCACCGGCTCCCTGCGCACCCGCCTCACCCGCGCCTTCGACGCGCACCGCGACCGCCGCGACCAGTTGCGCCGCCTCATCACCGCCCGCGGCGGGCAGCCCAGCGAGGCCCAGGCCTCCTACGCGCTGCCGTCCGTCCCGTCGAGCGCTGCGGCGGCCTCCCGGCTCGCGGCCCACGTCGAGACCGGGCTCACCGCGTCCTATCTGGAGCTGGTGGCGGCCGGGGACACCGCGCTGCGGCGCTACGCGGCGGTGGCCGTGCAGGAGGCGGTGGTCCGGGCCCACTCCTTCCACCGGGGCGTCACCACGGCCTTCCCGGGCATGCCGGCGCCCGCCGCTCCCGCCCCGTCCGTCACCCCGACTCCCGGCGGCTGACCTTCGGCAGCGTGGTCCGCTCCCTTGGAGGGCTCGGCGAAGTAGTTGACATCGACTAGCCGACGCCGGATAGTTGATCCTGACTACAGGAGGCGTGATGGCGGGGAAGCGCAAAGTGGGAAACCTGCTGGCGCTGGCCGTCCTGTCCTATCTGAGCCGGCGTCCCATGCACCCGTACGAGCTCGGCCGGACCCTGCGCGAGCACGGGGACGCCCGCAGCATCAAGTACAACCACGGCTCGCTCTACATGGTCGTCGGTCAGCTGGCCCGCGCCGGGCTCATCGTCGAGGTCGGCACGAGCCGGCAGGGACAGTTGCCGGAGCGGACCGTGTACGGGCTCACCGACGAAGGGCGGCGGGAGCTGCGTGACTGGCTCAGCGAGCTGGTGGAGCAGCCGAAGCACGAGTATCCGGGGTTCGTGGCCGCGCTGTCGCTGATCGGCGCGCTGCCGCCGGACCAGGTCGTGGAGCTGCTGCGCAGGCGGCTGGAACGGCTCGCCGCGCAGCGCGCGGAGATCGCCGCCCTGATCGAGGACACGGTGGGCTCCGGCATGCCGGAGCTGTTCGTCGTCGAGGAGGAGTATCGGCTCGCGCTCCTGGAGGCCGAGACGGCGTTCGTCGAACGGTTCGTCCGGCGGATCACGGACCCGGAGACCGGCTGGGGCCCCCAGTGGGCGCGGGCGCACGCCGCCTGGAGCGCCGACGGGGGTGGTCCGCCGGGCTGACCCCGCTCAACGGACTGCCGCCACGGCAGGCCCGAGGGGCAGGACCCCGGTGCGGTGCGGGAACACCGCGACCGGGGTCGGCCTCGTATGCAGATCCCGCGGGAACGGAACCCGGTGCACGAGGTCGGCAACCGCAAGGGTAACCGGGATTCCTCCCCGTGGGGCACGTCGATCACTGGAGGAGTTCTGTCATGTTCCGTCCCGCTTACCCGTTAACCGCTCCATGGATGGCCCTGGGGGCGGTCGCCGGGCCCGCGCTGTTCGCGCTGTCCTGGGTCGTGCTCGGCCTGGTCAGCCCGGGCTACACGCTCTTCGGCCACCGGTTCACCGGATACTCGCCCATCAGCCAGCCCGTCAGCGGGCTCGGCATGGGCGTCACCGGGCCCTTCATGAACGCCGCGTTCGTCGTCACCGGGCTGATGCTGATCGCCGGTGTGGCCGGCGTCTTCCGCACGTTCGCGGGGCCCGGCCGCCTGGCCTGCGTGGTGCTGCTCGGGCTGAGCGGCGTGGGCCAGATCCTCTGCGGGATCTTCACCCTTGAGGAGATGATGCCGCACACGCTCGGCTACCTGCTGGCGATCGGCACGCCGGTGATCGGCTTCCTGGTGGCGGGGAGGTACTTCCGCCGGATGCCCGGCCTGCGCCGGTTCGGCACGTGGCTGCTCGTGGGCAGCCCGCTGACGCTGGTGCTGCTCGTGCTGTTCTTCCTGACCTTCCAGCCCACGGCCGACGGGGCCGAGCAGGGGGTGGCCGGGCTGGTGCAGCGGCTGGGGATCGTCGAGGTGCACGCCTGGTTCGCGGCCATGGGCGTGCTTGCCTTCAGGAGGCGGGTATGAGGACCGCCCGCGAGCGCTGACGCGTCGCCGCCTCGCTTCCGGGCGAGGCGGCGACCCTCCCGAAGAGGTCAGCGGCGGCGGCAGATCATGAGCTCGGTGGTCGGGCTCTCGCGGAGCACCCGGACCAGGCGGCGTTCGAGCGGATGCAGCAGGGCGCCGGCCAGCCAGCCTGTGATCTCGGTCAGCGTGACCGCGCGCAGGAAGCCGCCCCACAGCTTGCGCCAGACGGGGTTGGCGTCCACCTGGGCGTTCATCAGGACGAGCATGGGGACGCGGCGCAGCACCTCGAACCCGGCCTCGTCGAGGGCCGCGGTGATCCACGGCAGCGTGTGGTTGACCTGGTAGTCGGAGCGCTGCTCGGGCCGGTGCAGGAAGTTCTCCGACAGCACGAAGACGCCGCCGGGCTTGACCGCCCTGCCGATGTTGGTCAGGGCGGCGCGGTAGCGCGTGTCGTCGGTGATGTGGAAGAGCATGTCCATCGCCGACACGACGTCGTAGGAGGCGTCTTCGAGTGCGTCGCCGGGGTCGGCGATGTCGAGCCGCAGGAACGCGTCGCGGGGGAAGCGGCCGCGCAGGCGGTCGACGGCCGCCTCGGTGAGGTCGCTGCCCGTGATGGACTCGGCGCCCAGCGCCCGCCACTGGCGGACGTAGAAGCCGGTGCCCGACCCGATGTCGAGGACCCGGGACTTGGGCAGGTCGAGACCCAGGGCGGTGACCTCGCGGCGGAAGCCCTCGGCGCGGACTCGGTACATCCAGATGTTGAACGCCCTGCCGAGGGCCTTGTAGCCGACGCCGCTCTCGGTCCAGTCGGACTGCAGGCGTCGCTCCCAGAAGTCTTTCAGTTCGACGTGTGGCTTCACCGGGTCGAGACTTACAGCCCCCCACCGCCCCGTCAAACCGGGGCGGTGTTTCGCCGGAATTGTCAGGATGAGCAGGCGGCGACGACCCGGTCGGCGGCCTCCGCGAGCGGGATCTCCTGCTTCTCGCCGGTCACCCGGTCGCGCAGCTCGGCCACCCCCTGGGCCAGGCCGCGGCCGATCACCACGATCGTCGGGACGCCCAGCAGCTCGGCGTCCTTGAACTTGACGCCGGGCGACACCTGGGGCCGGTCGTCGACGAGCACCCGCAGGCCGCGCGACTCCAGCTCGGCGGCCAGCTCCAGGGCGGCCTCGACCTGGCGGTCCTTGCCGGTGCCGACGATGTGCACGTCGGCGGGGGCGACCTCGCGCGGCCAGACCAGGCCGAGCTCGTCGTGGGCCTGCTCGGCGATGACCGCCACCGCGCGGGAGACGCCGATGCCGTAGGAGCCCATGGTGACGCGGACCGGCTTGCCGTCGGGGCCGAGCGCGTCGAGCCCGGCGGCGTCGGCGTACTTGCGGCCGAGCTGGAAGATGTGGCCGATCTCGATGCCCCGGTCGATGGAGAGCGCCGAGCCGCAGCGGGGGCAGGGGTCGCCGGCGCGCACCTCGGCCGCCTCGACGGTGCCGTCGGGCTCGAAGTCGCGGCCCGCGACGACGTCGGCGGCGTGCTTGCCCGGCTCGTTGGCGCCGGTCACCCAGGCGGTGCCGGTGACGACCCGGGGGTCGACGAGGTAGCGGATGCCGAGCTCGCGCAGCACCTGCGGGCCGATGTAGCCGCGGACCAGGCCGGGATGCCTGGCGAAGTCGTCGGCCTCGAAGATGGCGGGCTCGCCGGGGGCGAGCGCGGCCTCCAGCCGCTTGAAGTCGACCTCGCGGTCGCCGGGCACGCCGATGACCAGGGTCTCGACCTTGTCGGAGCCGGGCGTGGACACCTTGACGACGACGTTCTTGAGCGTCTCGGCGGCGGTGATCGACAGACCGTGGTGCTCGTTGACGTGCGAGACCAGCGACTCGATGGTCGGGGTGTCGGGGGTGTCCATGACGCGCAGGGCGGGCAGCCCGTCGAGGGCGCGGGCGGGCGGCGCGGGAGTGGTGACGGCCTCGGCGTTGGCCGCGTAGCCGCACGAGTGGCAGGCCACGAACGTGTCCTCGCCGGTGGGCGTGGGCGCCAGGAACTCCTCCGAGGCCGACCCGCCCATCGCGCCCGACGTGGCGAACACGATCTTGTAGCGGATGCCGAGCCGGTCGAAGGTGCGGATGTAGGTCTCGCGGTGCTGCTCGTAGGAGTGCTTGAGGCCGTCGTCGTCGAGGTCGAAGGAGTAGGAGTCCTTCATGAGGAACTCACGGCCGCGCAGGATGCCCGCCCGGGGCCTGGCCTCGTCGCGGTATTTGGTCTGGATCTGGTAGAGCGTGACCGGGTAGTCCTTGTAGGAGGAGTATTCGCCCTTGACCATGTCGGTGAAGAGCTCCTCGTGGGTGGGCCCGAGCAGGTAGTCGACGCCCTTGCGGTCGTGCAGCCGGAAGAGCGTGTCGCCGTACTCGGTCCAGCGGCCGGTGGCCTCGTAGTATTCGCGGGGCAGCAGCGCGGGGAAGAGCACCTCCTGGGCGCCCATCCGGTTCATCTCCTCGCGGACGACGCGGGCGATGTTCTCCAGCACCATCTTGCCGAGGGGCAGCCACGAGTAGATTCCGGGCGCTACCCGGCGGACGTATCCGGCGCGAACGAGGAGCTTGTGGCTCGGCACTTCCGCGTCTGCCGGGTCGTCCCGCAGGGTGCGAAGAAACAACGACGACATGCGCAGCAACACGGCTACTCCTTGCTCGAAACCGGCTTGAAGGATTACAGGCTATCGATTCCGAGGAGGCGTACGCGCGGGCTTATCCCCCGGGCAGGACGGCCAGCCCCATGGCGAACAGCCCGGCGATGACGGCGGCCAGCGCGAGAGCGCGCGCCCTGGCCGGCCCCGTGCGGCGCAGCAGGAGCACGGCGGCGGCCGCAAGGGCCCCCACGGGCAGGGCTGGCAGCGGCCAGAAGTACGGCTCGGCGGCGATGAACCCGGGCGTCGCCCGGTCCACGACGTCGGTCACCACGGCGGCGCCGATCACCCCGGCCGCGAGATCGCCCCACCGGTCGTCCCTGCGGGTCGCGTAGGCGAGCAGCCCGAGCCCGACGAGCAGGGCGAACGTCCAGTGGAGCCCGGCCGGCGTGCCGCCCAGAAGGGTGACGTCGAGATCGCCGCGCAGGGCGCCGCCGCCCATGGTGGCCACCACGGTCGACACCGCTGCCAGGAACGTGGTCAGCAGTGCCCAGCCGAAGCCGGTGGCGGTGGCGCCGACGGCGACCGTCAGGGCCAGATAGGCGTACGGGTCGTAGACCTGGCCCGCCCAGCCGGGGATCCGGCCGGCGCCGAGCATGCCGACGAGGCCGACGGCCAGTCCGGCGAAGAAGGCCACCACCAAGTGGATCTCGATGCGTCGCTGACGACGGTCGAATTCGAGAAAGTAGTCGTGGTCGATCGTGCTTGTCTTCATCTCAATACTCAGGTCATCCCTCCTCAGGCAGACGCCGCGGACGACCAGTTCCACATTATGTGACCGTACAAGAAAGGCAAATTTCGGTTAACCGGAAGTAACGTCAGCCGCCCAGGAGTTCTTCCCACGGATGGCGGGTGTTGGTGCGGCGGGTGGTGTCGAGCGCCTCGGCCAGGCGCCAGAGGCCGGGGCGGGCGCGCACTCGTGCCCGGCCCATCGGGTCGATGGCGCGCAGCTCGAAGCGGACGCCCATGACGTCGAGCACGGCGCAGGAGTCGCCGCTCGTGCCCGTCGTGACCAGGCCAGGCATACGGTCGGAGAGCAGGGCCGCCACCTCGGCGGCGAACGGGCCGTCGCGCCACTCGACGTGCCAGCTCGGGTCGGCGCCGCGCCACCAGGTCAGGTCGCGGCAGGATTCGATGAAGTCGGCCTCGGTCGCGAGCGCGGCCATGACCCGGCCGAACGCCTCGTAATGCACCGCGCCGCCGGCCGGCAGGTCGGCCGCGGCGGGCGGCGTGCCGTCCTTCGTCCGTCGCAGCGCGTGCTTTCGCCTCACGGGCAACACTGTGATCGGCGTGGACGCGTTTCCGCAAGGGGCGGGTGGGTCAGAAGTGCGGGGCCCGGCGGCTGCGGACATAGGCCGAGATAGGCGGATATCGACAGACGTCACGTTCGGGCGGTATGCACGAAGGGCGGGGGTTCATCCGTACGGACGATCGGGGATAAATCGATCACACCGGCAGGTTGCACCTGGTGGGGCGTGTGCCCACTGGTACACAATCTCCGGAACGAGGGAGGCAGCGTGACGTTGCGCGTGGCGGTCATCGGATCCGGTCCTGCTGGGATCTACACGGCGGAGGCCTTGATCAAGCAGTCCGGCGGAGCCGTGGAGGTGGACGTCCTCGAACGGCTGCCAACCCCGTACGGGCTGGTCAGGTACGGCGTCGCGCCCGACCACACGTCGATCAAGTCGATCGCCAACTACCTGCGCAAGGTGCTGGAGCAGCCGGAGGTGCGCTTCCTCGGCGGCGTCACGCTGGGCGAGCACGTGACCGTCGAGGACCTGCTGGCCTGCTACGACGCGGTCGTCTACTGCACCGGCGCGATGGTGGACCGGCGGCTGGGCATCCCCGGCGAGGACCTGCCGGGCAGTGTCGCCGCCACCGACTTCGTGAACTGGTACTGCGGCCACCCCGACGTGGACCCGTCGCGGTTCACGCTCGACAGCCCCGAGGTGGCGGTGATCGGCGTCGGCAACGTGGCCGTCGACGTGGTGCGGATCCTGGCCAAGACCTCCGAGGAGCTGAGCGCCACCGACGTGCCCCACGAGGTGCTGGAGCGGCTGGAGAGCAGCCAGGTCAAGGCCATCCACATGATCGGCCGCCGTGGGCCCGAGCACGCCAAGTTCACCCTGAAGGAGCTGCGCGAGCTGGGCGAGCTCGCCAACGCCGACGTGTGCGTGCGCCCCGATGAGGCCGTCGTGCTCGGCGCCGACTTCCCCCGCCAGATCCGGGGCAACATCGAGGTGCTGCGCTCGTGGTCGGAGCGCAGCCCGGCCGGCCGGCCGCGCCGCCTGGACGTGCGGTTCTGGCTGCGTCCGGTGGAGATCCTGGGCACCGAGCGGGTCGAGGGGCTCAAGCTGGAGCGCACGATCCTCTCGCCGGAGGGCCGCGTGGTCGGCACCGGCGAGTACGAGACGCTGCCGGTCGGCATGGTGCTCCGCTCGGTCGGCTACCAGAGCGTCCCGCTGCCCGGGGTGCCGTTCTCGGAGAAGACGATGACCGTGCCGAACGCGGCGGGGCGGGTTCGCGAGCGCGAGTACGTCGCCGGCTGGCTCAAGCGCGGCCCGACCGGCGTGATCGGCACGAACAAGTCCGACGCCGCCGAGACCGTCCGCACGCTGCTGTCCGACCTGTCCGGGCAGGCGCCGCGCGACCTCAGGCCGCTCGACGCGCTGCTGTCCGAGCGCGGGGTGCACCCGGTGACGTACGAGGAATGGCTGGCGATCGAGTCGGCCGAGGCCGAGCTGGCCAAGTCGCTGGGCCGCGGCGAGCGGGTCAAGCTGACCGGCCTGGAGGCGATGCTGCGGGCCTGCCGTCCCTGAGAGGAACGCATGCGTACCACCGTCCCGTCAGGCGTGCCCGGCTTCCCCGAGGTCTACCGGCTGCAGCAGGAGCGCTACCCCGCGGCCGAGCCCGGCTGGCAGCCCGTGCACACCGTGTACGTGCCCGCCGACCGGTTCGGCGCCGGCACCGTGGCCGCGTGGGGCGACGAGGCGCTGGCACTGGCTAAGGCGCACCTGGCCACGCCCGCCGAGCTGGCCGAGGTGTTCGACGTGCCGGCGGAGCTGTCGGCCGCCGTGCACGAGCGGGTGCTGCGCAAGCTCGCCGGCGAGCCGGTCGAGGACCTGCGGGTGGACTTCGAGGACGGGTACGGCGTGCGCCCGGACGAGGAGGACGGCCACGTCGAGCAGGCGGTCGAGGCGCTGGCCGCGATGCGCGCGGCGGGCACGCTGCCGCGCCGGTGGGGGCCTCGGGTGAAGTCGTTCGCCGACGGGGACCCGGAGCGGTCCGTGCGGACGCTCGACGGGTTCGTCACCGGGATCGTCGAGCGGCTCGGCGAGCTGCCGGACGGTTTCGTGGTGACCTTCCCCAAGGTGCTGATGGAGGCGTACCTCGGGCAGTTCGTCGCGTTCCTGGAGCGGCTGGAGCGGGCGCTGGGGCTCTCCCCGCTGCGGTTCGAGATCCAGGTGGAGGCGCCGCAGACCGTGCGGTTCCTGCGCGCCGAGCTGGCCGGCGAGCTGGGCGGGCGGCTGTCGGCGGCGCACTTCGGGGTGTTCGACTACACCGCGGCGCTCGGGCTGCCGCCGCACGAGCAGCGGCTCGACCATCCGGCCTGCGACCACGCGCGGCACGTGACGCAGACGGCGTTCGCGGGCACCGGGGTGGAGCTGTCGGACGGTTCGCTGGCCGCCTCCCCCGCCTCCGGCTCGTCCGCCGACGTGCGGGCGCTGTGGCGGCGGCATGCGGCGCTGGTGCGTCACTCCCTGGCGCACGGGTTCCACCAGGGGTGGGACATGCATCCGTCGCATCTGGTGAGCCGGTTCGCCACCGTCTACGCCTTCCATCTGGCGCGTTACGACGCCTACCGGGAGCGGGTGCGCGCCTGGGAGGAGCGGCGCGCGGCCGGGGGCGGCGTGATGGACGAGCCGGCGACCGTCAAGACGCTGGTGGCGGCCCTGCGCCGGGCCGACGCGGCCCTGCCCTGACCGGCTAGTCGCGTTCGACGAGCGAGCGCCAGCGGCGGACCAGCTGCGCGTCCACCGGGTCCGTCCAGCTCCGCCGGACCGCCGAGCCGACGTGGAAGGCGCGTACGCCGTAGTCCAGCAGGTCCGCCACGTGCCGGGGCCTGAGACCGCCGCCGGCCATGATGATGGAGCCGTCGCCGGCGTCGGCGCGGCCCTTGAGCACGGGCAGCCCGTCCCCCACGCCGTGCGGCGAGCCCGCCGTCAGCACCGTGGCGAGGTTGGGCAGCAGGCGGACGGCCCGCCAGGAGGCCTGTGTGTCGGCCGCGTGGTCGACCGCCCGGTGGAACGTCCAGGGCAGCGGGGACACCGCGTGGATGAGCGCCTCGGTGGCCGCCAGGTCCACGGCTCCCGCCTCGTCCAGGAACCCGAAGACGAACCCGGCCGCGCCCGCCTGCGCCAGCTCGCGGGCGTCGGCGCGCAGCCTTTCCAGCACGTCGCCGTCCGCGGCGAACCCGCCGTCGCAGCGGAGCATCACCATCTGCGGCAGCGGGCACTCGGCTGCGATGGCCGCGACCGTCTCGGGCGCCGGAGTGAGCCCGCCCTCCGCCATCCCGGTGACGACCTCCAGGCGGTCGGCGCCACCTTGTTCAGCCGCCACGGCGTCACGCACGCCGAGCGCGATGACCTCCAGCAGGGATCCCGTCATGCTGGAGAGGGTATAGGCAGCTCTGCCCTGATTTGCCCGCCGAGGTGGGGAAATCCTCCTGGCGGGCCGGCATACGCCGGACACCCGGGGAGCGCGGGCGACGGCCCGCACTCCCTGTCAGCCACCGGCCGGACCGGCCATGCTGTGAACGTGAACATCGCCGGCCACGCGGAACGGATCCGGAGTCAGGCGACGATCAGTTCCGGTGCCGTGAGGTCGCGGAAGGCCGTGATCGCCGGGTCGGCGGCCCTGCGCTGGAACAGCGCGCCCGACGCGCGATGCGGCAGGTCCACCGTGCGCACGTGACGGAAGCCGCGGCGCCGGTAGTAGCTCTGGAGCCCTTCGTTGCGCTTGGCGCAGTCCAGCCGCAGCCACGGCAGTCCCGACCCGTACGCGGTGGCGCCCGCCCAGTCCAGCAGGGCGTCTCCCAGGCCGCTCCCCGACCAGGGCCGCGCCACGGCGAGCTTGTGCACGTACAGGGCGGCGCCGGGGTCGTCGGCCTCGGTCCAGAACTCCGGATCGGCGTGCCCGTCGAGGGCGATGGTGGCGACGAGCGGCGCCGGCCCGTCGGGGTCGAGCGCGCGCAGCTCGTCGTCGAGCAGGAACAGCACGCGCTCCTCGATCAGCGGCAGGATACGGTCCGGGCCGAATCCTTCGCGGGGCCACTGGCGGACGCCCCGCGAGTGCAGCCAGCCGGCCGTGTCGGCGAGGAGGTCGAGAACCCCCCGGAGGTCGACGGGCTCCGCCCGCCGGAGGGTGAGCGGGTGCAGGAGGGTGTTCGTGCGCATGATTCACCTTTCATTGCGATACGCGCGCGTACGAATACGCAAAGTGATCGATGGATGGGATACGAATCCCAAATGGTGGCCTATGGCCCGATATATCCGATAGCCCGATATATACGGATAAATCGCTACAAGGGGAGCATTACGGCTCCCCGCGTCCAGCGAGACGGCAGGCTCGCTGGTACCGCGGCCGGCGGGATCACCCCCAACCGAGCTCTGTCAGCGGCGGTCGAGCTCGTATCTGATCAGATGTTTGTCGGCAGGCAGCACCGACACCGCGACGCGCACCGGCAGTTCGTAACGGTCGTAGCCCACGCGCACATAGACCATGACCGGCGTGCCGAGCTCCAGCTGGAGCCGCTCAGCCTCCTCCTGATTGGGCATCCGCGCCCAGATGTCGTCCACCACGCGCACCTGCTCGTGCCCCAGCTCCTCCAGCACGCGGTTGGCGCCTCTCTCGATGTCGCCCGGCCGGGCGATCGCCGAGTCGGCCACCAGCTTCCGCGGGAAGTAGGAGTCGTTGGTGTTGTAGGGCTGGCCGTCCACGAACCGCAGGCGCCGCCGTACCACGGCGAGCTCCCCGTCGGACAGTTCCAGCCTGCTGGCGATCTCCTCCACCGGAGATACGGTCAGAACCTCTATGTACTGGCTGGGCTCGCGGCCTTCCTGCGTGACGGCGAAGGCGAAGGCCTCGCGCAGCTCTCCAGAAGGCTGCGGCTCCAGCTCGCGCTGCGGGTAGATGAGCAGCGGCCTGCGATCCCTGACCACCGTGCCGCGCCGTGGCGTACGCGTTACGAGCCCTTCATTCACGAGTTCCCCGAGGGCCAATCGGACGGTGTTGCGGCTCACCCCATGGTCTTCCATGAGTTGCGCCTCTGTCGGCAGCTGTGCTCCGGGGCCGAGTACGCCGGAGTAGATGGCCCTTCTCAGCTCCGAAGCCACCTGCTGATACAGCACCGACCTTGCCACTTTCACCCCTTTTGTTCCAACAATTTAGACGATCTGGTTCTAGCAGACCATCTCCCCCTTGACCGGACGGCATCCGCAGCCGCATCATCCATTCGTTGGTACAAATCCATCGAAAGGCCGGTGAGGGGGTGAGGGCCGGTGATGCCGGACCGCGCGGATATGCCGTACGTGCCCTGGCGGGACCCTTGCGAAGCAACACGTTTACTGCGTTACGAGTTGCCTCGCCACGGGTTCCTCCACATCAGCCAGTGCGTCCAGCCCGGCAGTTCCGCGCCTTCCCTGTCAGCCGAGCCGAACGTCCGGTGCGAAGACGGGCCCCTCGCCCACGCGAGGGAAGCGCCCCCGCCTGCGTCCCGGAGCAGTGCGGCCCGACAGGGAAAGTGGCATCGCCGCAGCTAGACCAACACCCGGAGTCCTCGCGAGAGGGTCACTCCCCCACCAACTCCGTGTGCGACCACGCGGTTCAGGACTCCATCCCTCGCCGGAGTCCTGGCACCGCCGCTCACGGGGCAGGAAGCGCGTCCTGGCGGGTCCCCCACGCCCGCCAGGGCGCGCGTTCCTCCTTCGGAGGCCTTCCCCTTCCCGCCGTCCAGCCCGCAGGCGCCGCGTCCCGGCTTTGTGTCCCCGCGGCACGGTGACGGTTCGGCGCGGGGCGGGTGATGCTTTTCTCGCCTGCCCACGCGGCCAGGTTTCCCTATCCGAGGACTGACCGTCCGGGGGATTCGGCGCTGACCGTAATAAGGACCTCGACACCCCCTTGACGAGCGGGAGCTGGACGCCTAGCTTACCAAGCAAGCGCTTGGTAAGAGTCAGGGAGGCGGCCATGGCGCAGACCCGTGAGCTACTCACCCAGGAGCGGCGGCTCGCCTCCCTGCTGTGCAGGCCGCGCCCGGCCGCGAGCGACCCCGTGGACCCCGAGACGTTCCGCGGGGTCCTCGGCCGGTTCGCCACCGGCGTGGTCGCCATCACGGCGCTCGACCGCGAGGGTCGGCCCCACGGCCTCGCGGCCAACTCGTTCACCTCGGTGTCGCTCGACCCGCCGCTCGTGGCGTTCTGCGTGGCGTACAGCAGCACGAGCTGGCCCCGGTTACGGGCGGCCAAGGTGATCACCCTGAACATCCTGGCCGAACACCAGCGGGCCGTCTGTGCCCAGATGGCCACCCGCGGCGGAGACAAGTTCGCGGGCCTGACCTGGAGGGAGTCGCCCGGCGGGAACCCGGTGCTCGATGGCGCGCTGGCCTGGATCGACTGCCGGATAGACGCCGAGCATCCCGCAGGGGACCACGTCATCGTGGTGGCCCGTGTGCTGCAGCTCGACACCCACGCCGACGGCGGCCCGCTGGTGTTCTACAACCGCTCCTATGGCGGCTTCGACCCCATATCTTGACGGGCAATATATGTTGGGGGCATGAACGTCACGGAGCCCATGTTCCTCGCGCTCACGGCGCTGGTGGACGGGCCGCTGCACGGCTACGGCATCGTTCAGGAGGTCGAGCGCATCTCCGGCGGCCGCGTCCAGCTCAAGATCGGGAGCCTGTACGGGGTGCTCGACCGGCTCGCGGCGCAGGGCCTGATCGCGCTCGACCGCGAGGAGGTCCGGCAGGGCCGGCTGCGGCGCTACTACCGGCTGACCGACGAGGGCGCCACCGTCCTCCGTGAGGAGGCCGCCCGCCTGGCCGCCAACGCCGAGGCCGCGAACTCCCGCCTGCGAGCCCGCCCGGCCGGCGGCCTCGCCATCCGGATCGCCGGCACGCCTCACCTGGGAGGTGCCGGGTGAGCGAGCTGCTGGAGCGGCGCTACCGATCCGTGCTGCGCCTGCTGCCGGAGGACTACCGGCGCGAGCGTGAGAGCGAGATGGTGGCCGCGTTTCTGGAGGCGGCCGGCGACGTCTCCAGCGCGGACAACCCGCGCCCCGGGTGGGGCGAAGTGGGCAGCGTGCTCGCGCTCGCCCTGCGGCTGCGGCTCGGAGGCCAGGACTCCGCCCCGCGGGCGTTCGCCCGGGGCGAGGCCGTACGGCTGGTGGCACTGCTCGGCCTGGGGTTCCAGGCCGCGCTGTCCGTCGTCACCACGGCCGGCGGGGTGGCGGAGCCTCTCTTCTTCCTGGCCGCGGCGGAGGCCTGCTGCTGGGTCGTGGCGTTCCTCGCGCTCGTACGCGGGCACCTGCCGACGGCCAAGGGCGCCGCGGTCCTCGCCCTGCTGCCGGTCACCGGAACCGTCGCCTTCCAGGCCTCGGACTCCGCGCAGCCCGCGTCGCAGACAGCCTCGTGGCTCGTCCTCACCGTGGTCCCGGTGATCGCGCTGCTGCTCGCCTACCACCGCGACGTCCTTCCGGTGACGCGGCCGTGGTGGCAGGCGGTGCTGCCGCTCACCGTGGCGGTGTTCGCGGCCTCCCTCGCCCTGCTGCCCCGGGATCCCACGTGGTCGTGGTCGTACCCCTGGACGGATCCGATCGGGCTGGGCGTGCTCGCCCTGGTGGCGGGCGTGGCGGCCGGCGCGATCCGCCGGCCGGCGGCGCCCTGGCGGCTCGCCCTGGGCATGGTCGCGGCGCTGCTGATGGCAGTGCGGCTCCTGGACATGGCGGATATGTACGGCGATCTTCTGGTCACGGGCAGCGTCCAGGTGGTGCTCCTGGCCGTCCTCGCGACCGGTCTCACCATCACGGGAAGGCGCGCGCTACCCGAGCCTGTCTAGGCGGGAAGGGTCGGGCGATCTACCGTCCGGGGTATGAGTTCACGCTCCACCTTCCTGCTCGATGTCCTGATGGCGGAGTTCGGCGCATCGATCAAGCGCGACCCGGCCGCGTTCCGGCGCAAGTTCCGGAAGATGGCGGCCTCCCCGTTCGCGTTCTACCGGGGCAGCGCCTGCCTGTTCTACGCGGACCTCACCTCCGGGTACGCGGACGAGGCGTACCTCGACCCGGCGACCAGCCGCGTGTGGATCCACGGCGATCTGCACGCGGAGAACTTCGGCACGTACATGAACGCCTCTGGCGTCCTGGTGTTCAACGTCAACGACTTCGACGAGGCGTACGTCGGCCCGTACACCTGGGACCTCAAGCGGTTCGCGGCCAGCGTGGCGCTCCTGGGGTACGCCAAGGCGCTGTCGGACGAGGCCATCGGGCGGCTCGTCGGCGACTTCGGCGGCGCCTACCTCACCGAGCTGGCCGCGATCGCGCGGGGCGGCGACGACGCCGTCGGCTCGCTCACCCTGGACACCACCTCGGGAGTGCTGCACCGGGTGCTGCAGACGGCCCGGCTGCGCACCCGGGTGGCGATGCTGGAGATCGAGACGGTCATCGACGACTACGAGCGGCGCTTCGCGTTCATGGAAGGCCGCGAGCCGGTCGCCGACACGACCCGGCAGGCGGTCCGGTCGGCGTTCGAGGACTACCTGACCACGCTGCCCACCCCGTCGAACCCGGTGGAGCACGTGATCAAGGACATCGCGCTGCGTACCGGCGTGGGCATCGGCTCGGCCGGGCTGCCCTCGTACAACCTGCTGCTGGAGGGGCGCTCGCAGGCACTGGAGAACGACGTGATCCTCTACATGAAGCAGGCCCAGGTGCCGGCGGTGGCGCGCCACATCACCGACGAGAAGGTGACCCGCTACTTCCGCCACCAGGGGCACCGGACGGCGGAGTCGCAGCGCGCGCTGCAGGCGTACGCGGACCCGTGGCTCGGCTACACCACCCTGGGCGGCGCCGGACAGCTCGTCGCCGAGGTGTCACCGTACTCGGCCGATCTGGACTGGGACGACGTGAACGAGCCGGAGGAGCTGCACGCGATCATGCTCGACCTGGGCCGGGCGGTGGCGCGCATGCACGCGGTGGCCGACGACGAGTCCGCCCACGACCTGGTCACCTTCTCCACGGAGGAGGCGATCGTGGGCGTGGCGGGGGACGATCGCGCCGGGTTCATCGGGATGCTGGTGGAGTTCGCGCACCGGTACGGGGCCCAGGCCAGGGAGGACCACCAGCGGTTCGTGGACCTGTTCAGGAACGGCCGCCTCCCGGGCATCTGAGAGGGATGGCGACCAACCGGTCGGTATGGCATGCTTCCGGAACATGACTCTGTTCTCGGTGGAAGGCAAGACAGTCGTCGTCACCGGCGGCTCCCGGGGCATCGGACGCATGATCGCGGCCGGGTTCACGGCGGCCGGCGCGAAGGTCGTCATCTCCGCGCGCAAGGCCGCCGAGGTGGAGCGGACCGCCGCCGAACTCGGCTGCACGCCCGTGGTCGCCGACCTGTCCACGCCCGAGGGGGTGGACGCGCTGGTGTCGGCCGTCACGGGGCCGCTGCACGTGCTGGTCAACAACGCGGGCGCGACCTGGGGCGCGCCGCTGGAGGAGTATCCCGAACACGCCTTCGACAAGCTCTGGAACATCAACGTCAAGGGCGCCTTCACGCTCGTCCAGCGCCTGCTGCCGCGGTTGCGCGAGGCGGCGGGCGAGGACGACCCGGCACGGGTGATCAACATCGGCTCGGTCGACGGCATCAGGGTGCCGGTGATGGAGACGTACGCCTACTCCTCCACCAAGGCGGCCGTGCACATGCTGACCCGGCACCTGGCCAGGCAGCTGGCCCCGGAGCACATCACCGTGAACGCGATCGCCCCCGGCCCGTTCGACTCCAAGATGATGGCCTTCGCGCTGGACGACCCGTCGACCCGGGCCTCCATCGCCTCGAACGTGCCGCTCGGCCGCATCGGGCGGCCCGACGACATGGCCGGGGCGGCGATCTTCCTGGCCTCGCGCGCCGGCGCCTACCTGACCGGGACCGTCATCCCGGTGGACGGCGGAATCACGGCCTAGAGCAGCTCGCGCAGCGCCGCGGCGAACGCGGCGGCGGAGCCGGGGACCTGGCGCAGGTAGAGGTACGGCTCGGTCAGCTCCAGCTCGATCAGGGCAGGGGCGCCGCCGGGTAGCCGGACCAGGTCGATCCTGGCGTACAGAAGGGGCTGTGGGATGGCGGCGAGCACCTTCTCGGCGAGTTCGACCTGGTCCGGGGCCGGTGTGCGCGGCTGCGCCCGGATGTTGTCGACGCCCGTCATGCCGGGGGCCAGCATGGGCGAGCGGCGGACGGCATGGCTGAAGCGACGGTTGAAGTAGAGCAGCGAGGTCTCGCCCTCCGCCTCGACCATGTCGAGGTAGGGCTGGACCATGGGGGTGCGGCCGGCGGCCTCGAGCGCGGCGGCGAAGGCCGTCGCCTCGGCGCGGTCGGAGGTCCTGATCGTGTCGCGGGCGCTCGCCGAGACCGTGGGCTTGACGACGTACTCCCGGTGGTCCGGCAGGTCGCGGGAGGACCAGTGGGTGGGCACGATCGGCAGGCCGAGGTCGCGCAGGTAGGTCTTGTCGGTGTTGGACTCCAGGACGGCGGCCGGGTTGAGCAGCCGGGCGACGCGCTCCACACGCCGGGTCCAGGCCAGGAACTCGGCCCTGCGGTCGCAGTAGTCCCAGACGGATCGGACGACGACGGCGTCGTAGGCGCTCCAGTCGGCCTCCGGGTCGTCCCAGCGCTCGGTCCGGCCTTCGAGGCCGGCCTCGCGCCAGGCGGCCAGGACGAGGTCGCGCTCGTCATCGTGGCCATCCGGGTCGTCGAAGGTGACGTAAGCACACAGAACCATCCGGAGATGGTAGCGCCCGCGCCCCCGGGCAGCGCGGGCGCATCCACCTGCTAGTCGACGTCGACGGCCACGCGGGCCCAGCTGCGGTTGGTCGCCACGACCGCGTTGCCGTTGATGTTGGTCACGTTGGTCGCGGCCGAGCCGCCGCGGTTGCTCGTGCCGATGTTGCTGAAGTTGTTGCCCGTCTGCGACGACTCGCTGTTGCGGCTGTCGTTGTCGATCCGGGTGTCGGCGTGAGCGGGGACGGCCATGAGGGCGAGGCCGGCGGCGGTGAACCCGACGAGCGCGAGCTTCTTGATCATTTCTTGGTGGTCCCTTCGGATCAGAAGAAGATGTAGGTGATGGCGGTGCTGCCGTTGGCCGCCGTGATGGCGTAGCCGTTGAGGTTGTTGACGTTGACCGACCGGCCCCAGCCGTGGTTGGCCGAGCCGACGCGGGAGAACGTGTTGCCCGACTGCGACGACGAGGTGTTGGTGCTCCAGTTGTCGGTCCAGCTGTCGGCGTGCGCCGGTGCGGCCAGCACCGTGACGCCGACCGCTGTCGCCACCACGAAGCCCGTGGCGCACAGCTTCTTGATCACTTCAGCTCCTTCGTCGTGTGAGGGCAGGCGAACGCCCTCATTGACCTGCCTTGACCCGGGGGGGTCAAAGCCAAAGCGATCGTATAGCCCTGGGTAGCCAATCAACAGCATATGGTGATCAGAAGATTGTTCTGCGCTATCCCTGACGGAAGACGTCAGTGTCCCGGGCCTAGCGTCACCGCATGATCTACGAGCTTCGCCGCTACACCATGGTGCCCGGCGCCCGTGACGTGCTCATCGACCTGTTCGAGCGGGAGTTCGTCGAGACGCAGGAAGAGGCGGGGATGCGGGTCGTCGGCCACTTCCGCAATCCCGACGACCCCGACCAGTACCCCTGGATCCGCTCATTTCCTGACATGGAGGCACGCAAGGCGGCGCTGACCGCCTTCTACTCGGGGCCCGCCTGGAAGGCGAACCGCGACGCGGCCAACGCCACCATGCTGGACTCCGACGACGTCCTCCTGCTCCGCCCCGTCTCCGCGCCCCACACCCCCGCCTGGTCCTGGCCGCGCCCCCTCGCCCCCACCGGCCCGCGCCCGCCTGTGGGGGCCACCGCTCTCCCCTCTTCCCTGTACGTGGCCACGATCTGCCACGTCGAGGACGGGTTCGCGGCGTACTTCGCCTCCCAGGTGGCGCCCGCCCTGGTGTCGGCCGGGGCGCCGCCTCTCGCCTGTTTCGAGACCGAGCCCGCGGCCAACACCTTCCCTGCGCTTCCCGTACGGGAGGGAGAGAACGTGTTCATCTGGCTGACGCGTTTCGAACGGGCGGCCGACGAACTTCCCCTCCCCACCCTCGACGCTTACCTGACAGCACCCCCACACCGCCTCCCCCTCTCCCCCGCCGCCCGCTCAGCCCTCAGGTAACGAACGCGCCTCCACCTCTCCCCGGCCCGCTCAGCCCTCAAGGTGACCCGCGCCGCCGCCGCCTCTCCGCGTGGCCCTCAGGCGACCGGCGCGCAGCCTCCGCCTCTCCCCGCCGGCCCGCTCAGCCCTCAGGTGATGGGCGTGCCGGCGATTACTTCTGCGGCGGCCTGGCCGCAGACGCGGGCGGCGCCGTAGGTGGCGATGTGGACGGCGCCGAGGTCCGCGCGGTGCGGCAGGCCCATCTCCACCACCACCGCGTCCGGGCGGGCGCTGAGCAGGTGACGCAGCGCCTCGGCCTGCCACGGGTGCCGGTGTGCGTCGCGGACCACGAGCACGAGCCCGCGGCCGGTGATTCGGGCGAGCAGGTCCTCGATCGCGGCCCCGGTTGCCTCGCCGGCGGCGAACCGGGTCGCGGTGGTGCCCGGCAGCAGCTCGGCGAGCGGCCCGGCCACCCCCCATGGAGTGGCCTTGTCGATGGCCATGTGCGTCTCGGGGGCGAGCTCCACGACGTGCGGGGCGTCGGTCAGCGGCAGCACCGGCGGGCTGGCCCGGCGCGTGACGCGCAGCGCCCGCCGCGCCGCCACCATCCCGATCCCACCACCGGCCCGCGTGGTATCCGCGGTACCGCCGGCACCGTCTGTGCTGCCCGGGGAGGTGGTCCAGAGTGCCAGCTCGCGGACCCTGCGGGCGGCGTCGGCCAGTCTCTCCTCGGGCAGCAGCCCTTCGGTCACCGCGGTGAGGATGGCGTCGCGCATCGCGTCGATGGTGGCCTCGTCGTAGCTCTCGCCGCCGACGCAGATGGCGTCCGCGCCGGCGGCGAGGGCGCGGGCGGCGGCACCCCCGATGCCGTACGGACCGGAGACGGAGGTCATCTCGATCCCGTCGGTGACGATCACGCCGTCGAAGCCGAGCTCCTCGCGCAGCAGGCCGGTGAGGACCTTGGGACTGAGCGTGGCGGGCAGGTGCGGGTCGTACGAGGGCACGAGCAGGTGCCCGGTCATGACGGCCCGCACGCCCTCGGCGATGGCCGCGCGGAACGGCCGCAGGGCCTGCTCGATGCCGCCGTCCGCGACGACCGGCACGCCGTGGTGGGAGTCGACCGAGGCGTCCCCGTGCCCGGGGAAGTGCTTGGCGCAGGCCGCGACGCCGGCGGACTGCAGGCCGCGGATGAACGCCCGGGTGTGCCGGGCGACCAGCTCGGGATCGGCGCCGAAGGCACGCAGCCCGATGACGGGGTTGCGGGGGTTGGAGTTCACGTCGGCGGAGGGCGCGAAGTCGATGCCGATCCCGACGGCCGCGAGATCCAGCCCCAGGTCGCGGGCGAGCTCCTCGGTCAGGGCGGGGTCGTCCACGACGCCGAGCGCGTAACCGCCGGGGCGGCTGCTGCCCGTGGCGACCTCCAGCCTGGTCACCTCGCCGGTCTCCTCGTCGGTGCCGACCAGCACGTGCGGGTTCTCGGCGCGCAGGGCCGCCGTGAGGCGGGCCACCTGCTCGGGATCGACGATGTTGCGGGAGAACAGCACCACCCCGGCCAGCCCCTCGGAGAGTCTGCGGCGCAGCCACTCGGGCGGCGTGTGCCCCGCGAAACCCGGCAGGAGGACGGCGTCGGTCATGCGGAGGAGATCGCGGCTCGGAGGCATGAACCGCAATCTAATAGGAAAGTTTCTTATTTGCTAGAGGCGTTCCCGAACGTCACCCCGTCCCCCGTGATGACGAAGTCCGCCACCATCACCCGCGAGCGCCCTTCCGCCTATGAAGTCCCGCTGCCGCCCCGCATCTCTTGGTCGCCGTCAGGGCCGGGAACGAACCGCGCCCACCGCCGAAGGGGCGCGCTGGTGGGGTGGTCCGGTCCGGAGGATCATGCCGTCGGGCAGCGAACCCCGACGCGACGCCGATAGTGAACAGGTTTGCCGTGTGTTCATGGTGACCCGGAAGCGCTGGATAATGGCTGGGAGCGGTGGAATCAACTGTTCACCAAGCGCTTGGTCGAGGGCGCATAATGGTGTCCGTGACAACGCGAAAGAACTCCGGCGACACCGCCACCCAGGCGAAGCGTGCCGGCGCCGCCTCCTCGGGGGCGGCGTCCGAGCGCCGCGAACATCTCGTCAGACTCGCCGCGGAGCTCTTCGCCGCCAAGGGATTCCAGGCCACGACCGTCCGGCAGATCGCCCAGGAGGCGGGCATCCTCTCGGGCAGCCTCTACCACCACTTCGACTCGAAAGAGGCGATCGTCGACGAGGTGCTGTCCACCTTCCTCGACGACGTCACCGCCCGCTACCGCGCCGCCGTCGCGGGCGGCGACGACCCGCTCGCGGTGCTGACGGAGATGGTCCGCATCGGGTTCGGCACGCTGGAGCCGCACCGCGCCGCGATCACCGTGATGCAGAACGACTGGAACTACCTGCGTCAGTTCGAGCGCTTCAACTACCTGGTCAAGGCCGAGGAGGAGGTCGAGCAGATCTGGGTGACGCAGATCAGGGCCGGCCAGGCGGCCGGGCAGCTCCGCGACGACGTCGACCCGAAGCTGACCTACCGGATGATCCGCGACACGATCTGGGTGGCGGTGCGCTGGTTCCGCCCCGACGGCAGGCTCGACACGGCCGCGCTGGCCGAGCACTTCGTCACCGTCCTGTTCGACGGCCTGGCCACCGGCGAGCGGACCTCGCAGCGGGCATGAGCCTGACCGACGAGGTGCGGCTGGCCTTGCGCAAGGCGGCGGAGCCCGGCAAGGCTGCCGCCATGCGGGCCTACATGAAGTCGGCGATGCCGTTCCTCGGCGTCCAGGCCGGGCCGCGGCGGGCCGCGCTCAGGCAGGTGTTCGCCGACCACCCCCTGGAGACGGCGCCCGAGTGGCGGCGGGCGGTGTTGCGGCTGTGGCGCGAGGCCGAGTTCCGCGAGGAGCGCTACGCCGCGATCGAGCTGACCGGCTTCCGCCTCTACCGCGACTTCCAGACCCTCTACACGGTCCCGATGTACGAGGAGATGATCGTCACCGGCGCCTGGTGGGATCTGGTGGACGAGTTGGCCACACACCGCGTCGGCGGATTGCTGACCGCCTTTCCTGAGACGATGCGGCCGCTCATGCTGGAGTGGGCGCACGCCGGCGACCTGTGGAAGCGGCGCACGGCGATCCTGTGCCAGAACCGGTTCAAGGCCCGCACGGACACCGCCCTGCTGTACGCGTGCATCGAGCCGAGCCTGTCCGACAACGACTTCTTCGCACGCAAGGCGATCGGGTGGGCGCTGCGCGAGTACGCCAAGACGAACCCGGACGAGGTGGTGCGTTACGTACGGGCCAAGGGCATCTCGGGGCTGAGCCGCCGGGAGGCGCTGAAGAACATCACTTGACGCGCTCTCCGGCCTGAAGGCCGGACATTCAGCCCGTGCCGCACGTGCGGCACCTCTGTGGCTTCCTGTTTCGCCGGGTCCTGCCCTCCGTCAGGCGGCGGGTCTTACGGTCCCTCCGCAGGCGTTTAGCCTCTCCGCCCGTCCGGCGGCGAGGATGTTGATCGCGGCGTTGACGTCCCGGTCGTGGACCGCTCCGCACGGGCAGATCCACGACCGGATGTTCAGCGGCATCGTGCCCGCCACGGCGCCGCACGCCGAGCACGACTTGCTCGATGGGAAGAACCGGCCGACCTTGGCGAAGCCCCGGCCGTACCGTCCGGCTTTGTACTCCAGCATGGTCACGAACTGCGACCAGCCCGCATCGTGAACGCTCTTGGCCAGCCGGGTGCGGGCCAGGCCCTTCACGCACAGGTCCTCCACGTACACCGCTTGGTTGTCGCGGATGATCCGCGTGGAGAGCTTGTGCGCGAAGTCCCGGCGCGCGTCGGCCACCCTGACGTGAGCACGGGCGACCCGGGCCGCGGCCTTCTTCCGGTTCGCCGACCCCCTGGCCTTGCGGGACAGGGCCTGCTGAGCCTTCTTCAACCGTCGTCCGGCACGGCGCAGAAACCTCGGATTGTCGATCTTCCGGCCGTCTGAGAGCACCGCGAAGTGGGTGAGCCCCAGGTCGATACCGACCTCGTCCGGCGCCTGCGGCAACGGATCTGCGCCGGTCTCGACCACGAACGAGGCGAAGTACCGCCCCGCCGCGTCCTTGATGACCGTCACGCTCGACGGCTCGGCGGGCAGATCACGAGACCATCGCACCGGCACGTCGCCGATCTTCGGCAGGCGCAGCTTCCCGCCCGCCGTGACCGTGAAGCGGGCGTTCCTGGTGAACCGGACCGCCTGCCGGTTGTCCTTGCGGGAGCGGTACCGGGGCGGCGCGACCTTCGATCCTTTCCGCTCGCCCGACAGGGAGGCGAAGAAGTTGCGGTAGGCCGTGTTCAGGTCGGCCAGCGCCTGCTGGAGCACCACGGCGGAGACCTCGCCCAGCCAGGCGCGTTCCGGCGTCTTCTTCGCCTGGGTGATGACCTGCTTGGACAGGTCTCCATCCGAGATGTACGGCAAGCCGCCGGCGTGGGCTTCCTGCCTGGCGCGCAGCCCGTCGTTGAACACCGTCCGTGCGCACCCGAACGCCCGAGCCAGCGCTTGACGCTGACCAGCAGACGGGTGGAGCCGGAAGTTGTACCGGAGCTGCACGCCATGACCTTACCGCTGGTTCATGGCTGAGCATGGGCACATGAGCACAGGTAGACACTGGTTTTCATCCTGCACGCCCACGTGGTTTCCGCGGCCAGGTTCCGGCATCGGGTGTTCACCGGGACCCACCTGGAGCGCATGGAGCAGATCATGCGGCAGGTGTGCGCGGACTTCGAGTGCGAGCCGGCCGAGTTCAACGGCGAGAGCAACCACGTCCACCCGCTGGTGAACTTCCCGCCGAAGGTCGCACTGTCCCACCTGGTCAACCCGCTGAAAGGGGTGTCCTCCAGGCGGCTGCGCACCGAGTTCCCCGGACTGGCCCGCCACTACTACCGGGCGAACAAGCCGTGGTCGGGCTTCTCCTTCGCAGGAAGCGTGGGCGGCGCTGCGGTCAGCGTCCTGCGGCAGTACATCCAGCAACACAACCGCCCGGTCTGAGCCGGGTAGACGCCGGATCGCCTGGGGCGATCCGGCTTTCCCTGCCCCGCTACGCGGGAGAGTCCGCTTCACCCCCGGCCTGAAGGCCGGAGCACTGCGGACGACCCAGTAGCTCATCTGGTCCACAGCGCGTCCTGCATCGCCTGGACGAGCGCCAGCAGCTCGTTCGTGACCCGCTCCCTGGACCAGGCCAGCGCGTACGTGATCTGGAGGTCGGCGCCCTCCAGCGGCACGAACACGACGTCGTCGCGCCGCACGCTCCGCACCAGCAGGTGCGGGATCGGCAGCACCCCCGCCCCGGCGGCCACCAGGTCGAGCGCGGCCCCGAAGTCGTCGTCGCGCACCATGCGCGGATGCCCCGGCAGCCCCGCCCACCGCCGTCCTCCAGGCGTCAGCACCACCAGCCCGGCAAGGTCCGCCGGACGCACCTCGCCCCGTCCGGACTCCGCCGGGCGGGGTTCCGTCGCGCCTGGTTCTTTCCGGAGGGCCTCCGCTGGACGGGGCGTGTCCGGCGTCGTCGTACGGGGTGTGCGGGACGGTCTTGTGAGGTGGGGCTCGGGGGCGCGGGCCGCCAGGGGGTGGGTGGGCGGGACGGCGAGGTGGTCGACGGTCACGTGGAAGCGGGCGGCGGTGGTGAAGCGGGCCGGGGCCGGGGTGGCCAGGATGGCGGCCGACACCTCGCCCGCGTCCAGGGCGGCCGCGGCGGCGGCGCGGCCCGCCGCGTGCAGTTCGACCGCCACCGGTGGAGTGCGGCCGGCCATGCGCCGGGCGATGCGGGCGGCCAGCGGGCCGGCGAGCGGTGGATAAGCCAGGTGAATGACCGGCCGGGCCAGCCGGGACGCCTCCGCCGTGAAGGCCGCCGCCGACTCCAGGACCTGCTCGGCGTACGGCAGCAGCGCCGCCCCGGCCGCCGTGAGCCGCACCGTACGGGCGCTGCGCTCGAAGAGGCGGACGCCGGTGGCGCGTTCGAGCCGGGCCACGGCCTGGCTGACGGCCGGCTGGGACATGCCCAGGTCGGCGGCGGCACGGGAGAAGCTCAGCCGCGCCGCCACCCGGGCGAAGCACTGGATCTCCCTGGCCATAAGCGTCACGAATAGATGATGCACGAGGCGGCCGGAGCCGTGCACGATGCCCGGACGTCCACGATCGTCTTGAGGAGCCTCGATGCCCGCTTTCCCTCAGTCCACCGTGCTCGGATACCCGCGGATCGGCCCCCGCAGGGAGTTGAAGCGCGCCCTGGAGTCGTACTGGGACGGCCGCGCCACCCGTGACGAGCTGGAGGCGGCCGGCGCCGCGATCCGGGCGTCGACCTGGCGCAGGCTGGCCGAGCTGGGCCTGGAGGGGCTGCCGTCGAACACGTTCTCCCTCTACGACCAGGTGCTCGACACGGCCGTGCTGCTGGGCGCGGTGCCGGAGCGCTACCGGGAGGCGGCGGACCCGTACTTCGCGATGGCGCGCGGCGCCGACGGGCTGGCGCCGCTGCGGATGACGAAGTGGTTCGACACGAACTACCACTACATCGTGCCGGAGATCGGCCCGGAGACGGCCTTCAAGCTGGACGCGGCCAAGCCGCTGGGCGAGGTCCGGGAGGCGCGGGCGCTGGGGTACGAGACGCGGCCGGTGGTGGTCGGGCCGGTGACGTTCCTGCTGCTGTCGGCGGACCCCGAGGCGGCGCTGGCGCGGCTGGACGACGTGCTCGCCTGTTACGAGGAGTTGCTCGGGGCGCTGGCGGCCGAGGGCGTGGCATGGGTGCAGCTCGACGAGCCGGCGCTGGTGGCGGACCGGACGCCGGCCGAGCTGGCGGCGGTGCGGACCGCCTACGAGCGGCTGGGGAACGTGGCGGCCCGGCCGGGGCTGTTCGTGGCCTCGTACTTCGGGCATCTCGGGGAGGCGCTGCCGGTGCTGGCGGCGACCCCGGTGGAGGCCGTCGGGGTGGACCTGGTGCGCGGCGGCGCCGACGGGCTGGCCGCGCTGGCGGGCAAGACGGTGGTGGCCGGCGTGGTGTCGGGGCGGGACGTGTGGCGGACGTCGCCGTCGCGGGCGGCGCGCGCCCTGGCTGCGGTGCGCGAGCACGCGGACCAGGTGACGGTCAGCACGTCGTGCTCCCTGCTGCACGTCCCGTACGACGTCACCGCCGAGCCCGGCCTCGACCCGGCGCTCCGGGGCCGCCTCGCCTTCGCCGAGCAGAAGGTCTCCGAGGTCGTGGCCCTCTCCCGTACGGCCCCGCCGGTGCAGGACGGCGGTGAGGACGCGCGGGCACACCGGGCGGGCGCGGCGGATGTGAGCGTGGGCGCGGGGCGGAGTGCGTACGAGGTGCGGGCGCGGGCGCAGGCGGAGCGGCTCAAGCTGCCGCTGCTGCCGGTGACCACCATCGGGTCGTTCCCGCAGACGGGTGAGCTGCGGGCGGCGCGGGCGGGCGTGGCGGCGGGGACGCTCGACGCGGAGGAGTACGAGAGCCGGGTGCGGGCCGAGGTCGAGCGGGTGATCCGGCTGCAGGAGCGCCTCGGCCTGGACGTGCTGGTGCACGGCGAGCCCGAGCGCAACGACATGGTGCAGTACTTCGCCGAGCACCTCGAAGGCTTCGCGGTGACCGCGAACGGCTGGGTCCAGTCGTACGGGTCGCGCTGCACCAGGCCGCCCATCCTGCACGGCGACGTGTCGCGGCCGGAGCCGATCACCGTGCGGTGGGCCGCGTACGCGGGGTCGCTCACGGACCGGCCGGTCAAGGGGATGCTCACCGGCCCGGTGACGATCGTGGCCTGGTCGTTCGTCCGGGACGACCTGCCGCTGCGTGACGTGGTGCGCCAGGTGGCGGACGCGGTGCGGGAGGAGGTGCGCGACCTGGAGGCGGCCGGCGTGCCGATCATCCAGGTGGACGAGCCGGCGCTGCGCGAGCTGCTGCCGCTGCGCCGGTCGGCGCAGGCCGGCTACCTGGAGTGGGCGGTGGCCGCGTACCGCAGGGCGACCTCCGGCGCGGGCGACCGCACGCAGATCCACACCCACCTGTGCTACTCGAACGCCGACCAGATCCTGGCCGCGATCGACGGGCTGGACGCGGACGTGACCACGATCGAGTCGGCCCGGTCGGGGGCGCGGATCCTGGACGCGGTCGGGTCGTTCGGGCGCGGGCTGGGGCCGGGCGTGTACGACATCCACTCGCCGCGGGTGCCCGACGCGGCCGAGGTCGAGGGCCTGCTGCGGCGGACGCTGGCGGTGCTGCCGGCCGGGCGGGTCTGGGTGAACCCGGACTGCGGGCTGAAGACCCGCACCTACGAGGAGGTGGAGGCGTCGCTGGCGAACGTGGTCGCGGCGGCGGCGGGGCTGCGCGCCGAGCTCAGCCGGTGAAGGTCCACTCCAGGTGGGCCAGGGCGGCCTCGGCGTAGCGGGCCGGGCCGGTGCTGAGGCCGTAGGCGAGGTCCTCGATGAGGGCGCAGCGGGCGTAGAACAGCGCCCGCCGCCGGTCCTCGCCGTCGAAGGGCCCGTCGTACGAGGCCAGGACCAGGTCGAGCACCTCCGGTCCGAGGTCACGCAAGATCTTGGCGAAGTCGTGGGCCGGGTCGGTGACGGCGGCGTCGGTCCAGTCGATGACGCCGGTCAGCGTGCTGGTCGCGGCGTCGGCCAGGAGGTGCTCGGCGCCGAGGTCGTTGTGGCAGAAGCGGAGGGTGCTCGGCTCCGGCGGCGGCTCGGCGGCGAGGAACCGCTCCACCAGGGGCCGCTGCCCGGCCGGGACGTGCCGCTCGACGTCGCGGTAGTCGAGCTGGGCGTCGTGCAGCAGGGTCGGCGCGGGGTAGAGGTCGGGCGGCGCCAGCTCGCGCATCCGCTCGACCGGTGCGGCGTGCAGCGCGCTGAGCAGGCCGCCGAGCGGCTCGGCCAGCCGCTTCGGGTCGGGCACGGGGTGCTGGTCGAGGGGCAGCCCCGGCAGCGCGTGGTAGGCGATGACGCCCGCCCGCTCGTCGGCGAACAGCACCTCCGGCACCCGCACCGCGACCAGGTCCTTGACCACGGCCAGCAGGGCGACCTCGCGCCGGACGGAGCCCGGGTCCGAGACGCGGGCGCGGACGATGAGCTCCCCGTTGACCAGATGCACGGTGTTGTCCAGGCCGTCACCGCTGGGCACGGCGGTGTGCACCTCGTAGCCGGGGAGGTGGCGGGCCAGCAACGCGCGGATGTCGCCGATCACATCCTGAAGCGTAGGGCCACCACCTCGTGCACGCGAGCCATATTCATGATTGGTTATTTGAGTGCCCCCGCCGTGAGCCCGGCCTGGATCTGGCGCTGGAAGACCGTGTAGACCACCAGCATCGGCAGGATGGCCAGGGTCAGCGCGGCGAACAGGGCCGCCCAGTCCTGGTCGTAGCCCGCCGCGGTCGAGATGTCGGCGATGCCCTGGGTGAGCACCCACTTGTCGCGCTCCTGCAGCAGCACCAGCGGCAGCTGGTACTGGTTCCACTGGCCGAGCACGTTGAAGATGGTGATGCTCACCAGCCCCGGCTTGGCCATCGGCAGCATGATCTGGAAGAACACGCGGGTGTGCGAGGCCCCGTCGACCCTGGCCGCCTCCGCGACCGCGGTGGGCAGCGTACGGAAGAACGCCGACAGGAAGAACACGGTGAAGGGCATCGAGTACGCGATGTACACCAGCACCAGCCCGGCGTGCGTGTTCAGCCCGATGAACGGGCCGACCAGCGGGACGTTCCCCATGTTCTGCACCACGAAGAACAGCGGCGTCAGCGCCAGGTAGACCGGGAAGGCCAGCCCCGACACGAACAGCAGGTAGACGGCCCGGTTGCCGCGGAACGGGTAGCGGGCCAGCACGTAGGCGGCCATCGACCCGACCAGCATGGTGCCGAACGTGCTGAACGACACGACGACGACGCTGTTGAGCATGTACTGCCCGATCTGTGCCTGTTCCCAGGCGCGGGCGAAGTTGTCCCACTGCAGGGCGGCGGGGAGGGACCAGGCGTCGCCGAAGATCTCCTCCTCGCTCTTCACCGAGGCGAGGAACGTCCACAGGATCGGCACCACGGTCAGCACCGTCCACACCAGCAGGGCGATGTGGGTGAGGATCGACAGCGGCCCGAGCCGCCTGCGGCGTTCGCGGCGGGCGAGACTGCGCGAGTTCGCGACCGTCCATGATGTCGTGGTCATTGTCGTCAGTACTCGATTCGTTCGCGGCGGGACAGGCGCAGCGACAGGATCGCGAAGCCGATGGTGAAGAAGAACATCACGACGCCCAGCGCCGAGGCGTAGCCGAAGCGGAAGTACTGGAACGCGTTGCGGTAGATCTCGGTGGCCATCACGGTGGTGGAGAAGTCGGGCCCGCCGTGCTGGTCGGTCATCACCCACACGATCGCGAACACGTCCAGCGCCAGGATGCCCAGGTAGACCCAGGCGACCTGCACGGTGTCCCAGAGCAGCGGCAGCGTGACGCGGAAGAACAGGCTGAACCGGCCGGCCCCGTCGATCTGGGCCGCCTCGAACATGTCGCGCGGGATCGACGCCAGCCCGGCCGAGAACAGCACCACGTAGAAGCCGACCGCCTGCCACACCATGACGCCCAGGACGGACCAGAACGCGATGTCCGGATCCGACAGGAAGCCGACGGGGTCCATCCCGATGGCCATCAGCGGCGCGTTCAGCATGCCGCTGTCGTCGGGCCTGAACACCTGCTGGAACAGCACCGCGACCACGGTCACGGCGAGCACCTGCGGGAAGAAGAACACCACCCGGTAGAACCTGGACCCGGCCACGCCCGCCACGCCCCGCCCCTCGCGTCCCACGTTGAGCAGGAACGCGAAGAACAGGGCGATGACGATCGTCAGCAGCGGCAGCAGCACGAGCAGCGCCGCGTTGTGGGTGACCGCCTTCCAGAAGATGCCGTCGGAGAACAACCGGATGAAGTTGTCGAACCCGATGAAGTTGGGTGTGGCGGTCACCCCCCGCCAGTCGGTCATCGCGATGTAGAACGCCTGCATGTACGGCGAGATCACGTAGACCAGGTAGAGCGTGACGGGCGCCGCCAGGAAGGACAGGATGAACAGGCCCCGGCGGTACGTGTTGAACATCAGCGCTTGTACTTCTTGATCGCGGAGTCGGCCTTCAGCTCGTCCGCCTTCTTCTGCAGCCGCTCCACGTACTTCTCGGGCGTGACGCCGCCGGTCATGAGCTGGCCGGTGGCGGCCACGGCCTCGTCGTGCAGCTGGCCGTACCAGCTGCGCCAGCGGTAGTAGACGGTGTTGGCGCCGGCGGCGGCGAGCGCCTCGGTGGCGCTCTTGGCGCCCGGCGACAGGTCGCGGCCCTCGCCCGCGCCCTTCACCACGGAGACGGTGCTGACGAGCTCGCTGAAGTCGCCGGCCGCCTTCTTCGACAGCATCGCCCGCAGGTACTCCATGCCGCCCTGCGGGTTGGCGCCCCGCGACGGCACGATGAACGACTCTCCCGGTTGGGTGTGCAGGGTGCCGTACGGCATCTTGTCGGAGGCGGTGAAGTCGGGGATGGGGAACATGCCGTACTCGAAGCCCTCGGGCGTGGTGGTCTTCTGCTCGTTCTCCAGCCACGAGCCGCACGGCAGCATGGCGACCTCGTTCTTGTTCTGCGCCGTCTGGGTCTGCACGTGGTCGAGGCCGGCCGTGCCCTGCATCAGGTACTTGGCGCCGACCTCGGCCCAGGCTTCGGCCGCCTGCCGCACCGGCTCGGCGGACCAGGCGCCGTCCTCCAGGTTGTCGATGTTGACCAGCACCTCGTTGCCGCCGATCTTGGCGGCCATGGTGAGAAGCGGCTCGTACAGGTACTGCGGGTGCTTGCCCGCGTATGTGAACGGCGCCATCTTGCCGGCCTTCTTGATCGTCTCGCAGAGGGCGAGGAACTCGTCCCAGGTCTTCGGCACGGTCCAGCCGTTGTCCCTGAAGGTCTTCTGCGAATACCAGATGCCGTGGATGTAGTTGACGTAGCCGAGCACGTGGAACTTGCCGTCGTAGGTGCCGAACTCGACGACGGCCGGGTCCAAGGTGTCCTTGACCTTGACGTTCGGGTCGTCCCAGCTCGGCGCGTCCAGCAGCGGGGCGAGGTCCTGGAGCTGGCCGTCCTGGGCGAGCGCGCCCATGTCCATGGCGTTCGCGCCGGAGTTGTCGATCACGTCGGGCGGGTTGCCGCCGGCGAACCGCGGCTGCAGGACCTTGGTGATCTCCTTGGTGACGTTGTGCTTGATCTCGGCGTCGGGGTACTTGGTCTTGAACAGCGGCTGGTGGATGTCGGTGGCGTAGGCGTTGCCGAAGCCGCCGTCGAAGATCCACACCTCCAGCGGCTTCTTGGCGTCGACGCCGAGCGGGTTGGCCGCGCTGGTGGCCGCCGGGGCCGCCGACGAGGCCGGCGCCTGGGTCTGCGGGGTGGCGCAGGCGGCGAGCGCGCCGGCCACGGGGACCAGCGCCGCGGCGCGGAGAAGGCCGCGCCGGGTGATGTGGGGGGTGTTCGCCATAGGTACTACTCCTGACTTGTCTGGCTCAACGTCGGATGCGCCCTGCGTACCGGCTCTCCAGGGCTCTGTTGTGCTCGTCGCCGCCGGCCACGTTGGCCGACAGGTAGACGGGCGGCGTCTCGCCGAGCGCCACCAGCCGCTCGACCGTCTGGGTGACCATCAGCTGTGCGAGCAGCGCCGAGGTGATCGTGGAGACCGCGCCGTAGGTTCCCCCGCCCGGCAGCTCCAGCACCGCGTCGCCGTACGGGGCGCCGTTGTCGAGGACCACGTCGGCCAGGTCGAGCAGCTTGCCGCCCGACGGGTGGCGTGAGGTCATCTGGACGCTGTGCCTGACCGAGGTGATCGCGATGAGCGGGTGTCCGCGCTCCTTGACGATCGTGGCGAGCTCGACCACCGCGCCGTTCACGCCGGAGCTGGAGATCAGTACGAACACGTCGCGCGGGTCCACGGGCGCCAGCGCGTAGATCCGGTGCGCGATCGCCGGGTCGCGCTCCAGCTCGGAGGTGAGCACGCCGGGCGGCTCTCCCCCGAACAGGACGAGGTCTCTGGGCGAGAGCCGGTTGCTCGGCACCAGCCCGCCCGCGCGTCCGGCGATCTCCATGGCGATGGCCTCGGAATGGCCGGAACCGAAAGCGTTTACCACACCGCCCGCGCGGAGCCCGGCGACCAGCGCCGCGGCGGCCCGCCCGACCGGCTCCGCCTGGCTCTCCGCGACCTGACGGGCCAGCTCCAGTGCCACGGTTGCGTACGTCATTCAGCCTCTCTCCACCCGGTGACTCTCGACAGCAGTGATCGTCAGCTCGAACGCCTCGTTGGTGCGCTCGTACGTCCGCTGCGCGACCGCCACGTACACCGCGTCCAGCACGAACAGCTGGGAGTGCACGGCGGCCAGCCCGCCGAGCCGGAACGTCGTCTCCCTGCTGGCGGTGGTCAGCACCAGGTCGGCCAGCTCCGCGAGCGGTGAGCGGGCGAACGAGGTGACGGCCACGGTCAGCGCGCCGTGGCTCCCGGCCTCGGCCAGCGACTCCATCACCTCGCGGGTGCGGCCTCTGTGGCTGATGCCGATGGCCACGTCGCCGCCGCGCAGCAGCGCCGCCTCGGACAGGGCCACGTGCGCGTCGTACGCGCTCCAGCACGGGATGCCGATGCGGCGCAGCCGGCCCTCCAGCATGGTCGCCACGTTGCCGCTGGTGGAGACCCCGACCAGGAGCACCCGGCGGGCGGCCACCACGGCGTCGGCGACCTTCGAGACCACCTCGGGATCGAGCTGGGCGGCGGTGTCCTGGATGAGCCGGGTGTCGGCGGCGGCCATCACCTCGATGGCGGCGTCGATCGGGTCGTCGGGGCCGATCTCGTGGCCCACGCCCGCGCCCCAGCCGGCCTGCGCGGCCCTGCCGGTCTCGGTGGCCAGCGCCACCCGCAGCTCGGCGTAGCCGGAGAAGCCGAACGCCCGGCAGAAGCGCGTCACGGTCGCGGGCGAGCTGCCGGCCCGCTCGGCCAGCGCGATGATGGTCGAGCGCGCGGCCTCGGCCGGGTCCTCGAGAATCGCCTCGCCGACCCTGCGCAACGCCTCGGGCAGAGCGGGGAGCTCGGTCTCGATGCGGCCCAGGGCACCTGGAGTCACGAACATTCCTTCCGAACATCCGGCCTTTCGGCGAAAATTATTCTTGCTTACCGGTCACGTCAAGACCCACAATCTGATCGTGACTATTTCGCTCGTGGTCGGGATCGACGCCGGTGCCACCGCCACCCGGGTGGCGGTCCACACCCTCGACGGCGCCCGGGTCGGGTACGCGCGAGCGGGCGCGGGCAACCCGACCGCGCACGGGCTGAACAAGGCGGTGGCCGCCATCACCGGCGCGCTGCGCGAGGCCCTCTCCGGCCACGACGGCTCCCGGGTGGTGGCCTCGCTCGCCGGGGTCGCCGGGCACGTCGAGCAGATGGCGCCCGACCTGGCCAAGGCCTGGGCCGACCTGGGCATCCCGTCCGCGCCCCGGCTGACGGGCGACGTCGAGATCGCCTACACCGCGGGCACCCCCGCCCCCGACGGCTCGCTCCTGCTCTCGGGCACCGGAGCGGTGGCGTCGGCCATCAGGTCCTACCGGCTGCACCGGATCGCCGACGGGCTCGGCTGGCTGCTGGGCGACAAGGGCTCCGGCTTCTGGATCGGTCGCGCCGCCGCCCAGCACACCGCCGCCGCCTTCGACGTTCCCTCCACCCCCGCCTCTGGCGGGCTGGCCGATCTGGTGGTGACCCACTTCCTCGGCGACTGGCGAGGCGCCACGGCGCGCGAGACCGACGACCGGTTCGTCCGCCTGATCCAGGGCGACCACATGCGCCTGGCCGAGCTCGCCCCGCTCGTGAGCCGCGCCGCCGCCGACGGGGACCCGGCCGCGCTGGCGATCACCCGGCGGGCCGCCGAACACCTGGCCTCCACCGTACGGAGAATCCACGTCTCGGGCCCCGTGGTGCTCGCCGGGAGCGTCCTCACCAACGACGGCCCCGTACGCGAGCACGTCCTCGACCTGCTGGCCGGCGAGCAGGTCCGCACGGCGGGCGACGCGGCGGGCGCGGCGGCCTGGCTGGCGGCCCGCGACCACCTGCCGGAGGACCGCGCGAAGGAGGCCCACGCCGCGTTCACCTCCCCCGCCTGAGCCCGCGGCGCGTCAGCCTTTGACGGCGCCCGCGGTCATGCCCGTGCCGACGCGGCGTTGCAGGAAGAGGAAGAGCAGCAGGACCGGCAGGGCGAAGAGGCCCGCCGCCGCCATCGTCGCTCCCCAGTCCGTGCCGAAGACGTCGCGGAAGGACGACAGCCAGACCGGCAGCGTGCGTTTGTCCTGGTCCTTGATGATGAGCACGTTCACGAACGCGAACTCGTTCCACGCCGTGATGAACCCGAACAGCGACGTCGCCATCAGCCCCGGCGCCAGCAGCGGGAACGTCACCCGCCGGAACGCCACCAGCCGCGAGCACCCGTCCACCTGCGCCGCCTCCTCCAGCTCCGGCGGGATCGCGGCGAGGAAGCCGCGGAGCGTGACGATGGTGAAGGGCAGGGTGATCATGAAGTACACCCCGGTCAGCATGGCCAGCGAGTCCAGCAGGTCGGTGTCCCTGGCGATGATGAACACCGGCACCAGCAGCGCCTCCCACGGCGCCATCTGGGCGGCGAACACCATGACCACGAACGCGCCGCGGCCCCGCCACCGCATCCGCGTCGCCGCGAACGCCGCCGCCATCGCCACCACCAGCGCCAGCAGCACGGCCGCCACCGTCACCAGCAGGCTGTTGCGCCAGAAGGTCCAGAACCCCGGCGCGTTCACGGCCGTGACGAAGTGGTCGAGCGTCGGCGAGGAGGGCCAGAAGGTGGGGGTGGCCGCCTGGATGTCCCGGGTCGGCTTGAACGCCGTCAGATACATCCAGTAGACCGGGAAGATCGTCACCACCAGCACGGCCAGCGCGACGGCGTTCAGGGCGAGCCTTCTCATGATCCGACCATCCGTCGCAGGTTGCTGATCAGGGCCACGACCAGGATCAGCACGGTGAGCATGGCGACCGCCGAGCCGAGGTCGTACCGGTGCAGCACCCTGGCGATCTTGAACGCGTACACCGGCAGGGTGGTCGTGGCGTCGCCCGGCCCGCCCTGGCTGAGCACCCAGATCTGCGGGAAGCACTTGGCCACCCAGATCACCTCCAGCGAGACGATCAGGGCGAAGAGGGTGCGCAGCATCGGCAGCGTGACCTGCCAGAAGATCTGCCACCCGGTGCCGCCGTCGATCCGCGCCGACTCGTACAGCTCGGCGGGAATGGTGGTCAGCCCGGCGTAGAGGGTGAGCGCCGCGAACGGCACCGACTGCCAGACCACCAGCACGACGAGCACCGCGAAGGTGGCGTCGCCGTCGGCGAACCAGGTGTAGCCGCGGAAGGAGTCGAGGCCGAGCGTGACCAGCAGCCAGTTGACCACGCCCAGCTCCGACTGGAACAGCCACTGGAAGACGGTGGTGGCCGCGATGATCGGGGTGGCCCAGGCCAGCGCCAGCGCGCTCATCAGGGCCAGCCGCATGCCGCGCCGCAGCCGTACGAGCAGCAGCGCGACGGCGGTGGACAGGACCACGATGAGCACCACGTTCACCGCGGTCCACCAGACGGTGCGCAGCAGCACCGCCCAGAACTCGTCCCCGGACAGCAGCTCCGCGTAGTTGCCGAAGCCGATGAAGGCGGCCCCGCCCTTGATCAGCTCGCCCATGCGGAAGTGCTGGAGGGAGATCACCGCCGCCTTGGCGACCGGGTAGAGCAGGAGGAAGGCCCCACCGGCCACCGTGGGCGCGATGAGCAGGTAGGGCCAGAAGGGACGGCCGCGCACTCAGGACCCGCTGTTGAGGGTGGCCGTGATGGACTCCGACGTCTTCCTCGCCTCCGCCGCGGGGTCGCCGCCGGTGAGCACCGCGGTCATGTACTGCTTGATGACCGAGGTGGCCTCGACGGCGGCCCAGTTGGGGGTGTTGGGGGTGGCCCGGCCGTTGGCGGCGCCGGTGGCCATGGCGGCGGTGCCCTCGTCGCCGGAGAGCACGCCGGCGAGCGAGGTGCGGTTCGGCACGAAGCTCATGGCCTTGGCCAGGTCGGTCTGGAACTCCTCCCCGGCCAGCGCCTTGACGACCTCGTACGCCTCCTCCTGGTGCTGGGAGGCGACCGGGACGATCAGGTCGGAGCCGCCGGTGAACACCGAGCCGGGCTTGTCGGGCGTCTTCCCCGGGATCGGGAAATATCCGATCTTGTCCTTGAGCTCCGGCTCGACCTCCAGGACGCGGGCGGCGATGCCGGGCACCGCGATGATCTGCGCGACCTTGCCCTGGGCGAACACCTCGTGCTGCGGCGGGTTGGCCTCGTCGGCGTCCTTGGGGCCCTTGCCGAGAGCCTGGAGGCGCTGGTAGAACTCCATGCCGGCGAGGGCCTGCGGGGTGTCGAGCGCGCCCTTCCACCGGCCGCCCTCCTGGACGGCGAGGTCGCCGCCCTCGTCCCAGATGAAGCCGGCCAGCGCGTACCAGGTCTGCCCGGTCAGGTAGATGCCCTGGTTACCCCCTTGATTCAGCTTTTTCGTGATTTCCAGCCATTCATCACGGGTTTTCGGTGGCTGGACGTCGGCCTTCGCGAACAGGTCCTTGTGGTAGACCACCACCCGGTTCGCCGCGTACCAGGGGATCCCGTACTGCTTGCCGTCGATGTTCCCCGGCTGGGCCAGGCCGGGCAGCCAGTCCTCGCCCCTGAGGTCGGCGACCTTGGCGGTGAGGTCGGTGACGCCGCCGCTGGCCGCGTACTGGGCGACCTGGGTGTTGCCGACCTCGATCACGTCCGGCGCGTCGGTGCTGGCCAGCGCGGCCGTCACCCGCTCGCCGATGCCGTCCCAGGCCTGGATCTGGATGTCCAGGTCCACCTCAGGATGGGCGGCCTCGTAGCCGGTCTCGAACGTCTTGAGCAGGTCCTGCGTGACGCTGCCGTCCATGATCCAGACGGTCAGCCCGGCGGGGCCGCTGCTCTCGGGCGCCGCGCCGGTCCCGGCGTCCGAGCCGCACGCCGCCGCGGCCAGGGCCAGGGCCGCCACCGCGGCGGTGAGTCGGTGCTTCATCGCGCTCTCTCAGGAGTTGGGGACGGTGTCGCGGAACGAGGTGCCCTCGGCGCGCAGGTCGCCGACCCGGCTCAGCACGCCGGCGGGCGAGACGACCTCGTTCCTGGCGTGGTAGACCCAGTCGACCTGCTGGCGGTAGGTGCGGGTGCCGGTGGCGGCCTGGAGGTCGATGAACCACTGGTTGAACATGATCCACATGGGTGTCTCGGGGTAGTGGATCCCGCCGTGGTCGGCGAACAGGCGGCCGTCCACGTAGTACTTGATCCGCCCGCCCGACACCTGGATCACCAGGTCGTGCCAGCCGGCGAAGCTCGCGCGCTCCTCGGTGTGGGTGTTCACCGCCTGCCACGGCTCACCCTGGTAGGTCTCCCAGCTCGTGGCGTAGAGGATGTTCGAGGGCTCGCCCCAGCCGCCGTTCGGCAGATACTCGAAGTCCAGCTCGCCGTAGTCCGGGTCGAGGTTGAAGCGGAGCGGGGTGATGGTGAAGAACGTCTGCACGACGTGCTCGCCGTCCGGGCCGCTGGTCGGGGCGTCGCTGAAGCGCACCCTGGCCGCGTACGTGCCCTCGAAGAACTTCCGGCCGGCCGTCGACAGCTCGGTGTGCACGGTCCCGCCGGCGGTGCCGTCGGTGCGCGAGTCGAGCGTCAGCAGCCCGCCGGGGAACGTGATCGCCGACGGCGACCAGGTGGCCCCGGGCACGCCCGGCCCGCCGGAGCTGGAGCGCACGGTCCAGCCGCGCTGGGCCAGTCGCGGGTCGGACGAGTTCGTGTACGAGAAGTCGTCGAACAGCACGCCGCCGGGGCCGGGCGGCGGGTCCGTCGGCGTGGGCGTCGGGCCGGGGTCGCTGCCCGAGGGGGTGCCCCAGGCCAGGGTGCCGCCGACGTACACGGTGACCTTGTCCCAGTCGGTGTAGGAGGTCTGGGGGCCGTAGGAGTAGTCGTCGCTCTGGGTGAACGTCTGCCAGTCTGCGCGGTAGAAGCGGAGCTGCAGGTCGCGGGTGCTCGCGCCGGGGGCCAGGGTGCCCGAGGTGAAGCCCACCTCCAGGTACTGGGCCGGGCCCTCCTGGTCGACGAAGTGTCCCGTCACGGTCGAGCATCCGACCACGGCCCAGGAGCAGGCGAAGCGGTAGGTCTCGGTGCCGGTGAGGTAGTAGCGGATCTTGACCTGGTTCAGCTGGATCGTGGTGGTGCCGTCGTTGATCAGCTGGAGCCAGGGCTCTGCCTGGGCGGTGGTCGCGCCGGGGGCGCTGGTGCGGTACTGGAGGCGTACCGACTGGGCGGCGCCCGCCGGGGAGGCCACGAGGGTGGTGATGAGGAGGGCGAGGGGGAGGGTTAAGGACAGCAGGATTTTTCCGACATTTCGTGACATGGGTGGGCTTCTCCTTGGTGTGCGGTCCCCCGATGTCGAACGGTCCCCCGAGATCGTGGTCAGGTGCCGCGGCGCAGGCGGCCCTCGTACAGCGCTTCGAGCTTGAGGTTGTGCTCGTCGCCCCCGGGCACGTTGGCGGACAGGTAGACGGGCGGCGCCTGCCCCGCCTCCAGCAGGTCGCGTACGGTCCGCGCCACGACGAGCTGGGCGATGAGCGCGGAGGTGATGGTGGAGACCGCGCCGGTGGCGCCGCCGCCGGGCAGCGGCAGCACCGCGTCCCCGTACGGCGCCCGGTTGTCGAGCACGACGTCGGCGAGGTCGGTGAGCTTGCGGCCCGAGGGGTGACGGGAGGCGACCGCGCCGCTGTGGGCCTGCGAGGTGATGGCGACCAGGTCGTGGCCGTGCTCCTTGACCAGCGTCGCCAGCTCGACCACGACGCCGTTGACGCCGGAGTTCGAGATGACGACGAACAGGTCCTCTTGCTCGACCGGGGCCAGGTCGAGGATGGTGCGGGCGACGGCCGGGTCGCGTTCGAGGTCGTAGCGGTCGAGCGTCTCCCGGGGGGCGTTCCCGTACAGGACGAGGTCCCTGAGCGCGAGACGGTTGGTGGGGACGAGGCCGCCGGCCCGGCCGGCGATTTCCATGGCGACGGCCTCGGAGTGGCCGGAGCCGAAGGCGTGGATGACGCCGCCGCTGGTCAACGCCTTGACGAAGAGGTCGGCGGCTTTCTGGATGGCGGGGTCGGCGGGGATCTGTTCGACGAGGTCGGCGATATGGTCGGCGAATTTTTCCGGATTTATCGTCATGAATCACCTTCCGAGAGGCGGTGCCCCGCCACGGCCCTGACCGTCACGTCGAAGGCCTGCTTGGTCCGCTCGTACGTACGCTGCGCGACCGACACGTAGACCACGTCCAGCACGAGCAGCTGCGAGTGGATCGCGGCGAACCCGTCGGACCGGAACGTCGTCTCCCTGCTGGCGGTGGTCAGCACCAGCTCGGCCACCTCGGCCAGCGGCGAGCGCGGGTTCGACGTCACGGCCACGGTGATCGCGCCGTGGCTGCCGGCCTCGGCCAGCACCTCGATCGCCTCGCGCGTCCGGCCGCTGTGGGAGATGCCGATCGCCACGTCGCCCTGCCCGAGCAGCGCCGCGTCGGTGAGCGCGCTGTGCGCGTCGGACCTGCTCCAGGTGGGGATGCGGATGCGCTGCAGCCGGTACTCCATCTCGCTGGCCACGGCCGCGCTGCTCGACACCCCGAACAGCAGCACCCGCCCCGCCCGCGCGATGGCCTGCGCCACCTTCTCCACCACGGCCAGGTCGAGCTGGTCGCCCGTCTCCTGGATGAGCCGGATGTCGTTGCCCGACACCACGCCCAGCACCTTCTCCAGGGTGTCGCCGGGCAGGATCTCCTGGCCGATGTCGGTCTGCCAGGTCTGCTGGTTGACCCGTCCCATCTCGGTGGCCACGGCGACCCGCAGCTCCGCGTACCCACCGAAGCCGAGGGCGCGGCAGAAGCGGGTGATGGTGGCGGTGGAGGTGCCGCTGCGCTCGGCGAGATCGACGATGGTCAGGCGGGCGGCCGCGGCGGGGTTCTCCAAGATGGCGTCGGCCACCTTGCGCAGCGCGTCGGGCATCTCATGCCGCTCGGTCCTGATCCGGCCAAGGAGCTCCATGCGGTGAAAATTATGCTCAGACAGGCCCCCAGTCAAGCGGTGCAAATAATAATTCTTGACCAAAGCGCGTTCTTGCACCTTGACGTAATCTTGCGATCACTTGGAGTCACCGAGGCCGCGAGAGGAGACCACGCCGATGGGCGGGAAGCACGCAGGGGAACCGAAGAAGGACAAGCCGCTCAAGCCCGGCCAGGAGCCGAAGGACGACAGCTGGCCGGGCGGGAAGGGCAGGCATGCCAAGGGCGACGGGAAGGACGAGAAGAAAAAATGATCAGCTCCCGCAACAGCGCCGAGGCACTCATCCAGAATCTCGGCCCCCTGGACCGGCGGGTGGCCGACGCCATGCGCGCGGTGCCGCGCCACCTGTTCGTGCCGCCCGTCGCCCTGGCCTGCCCCGACGACGGAGACGAACACGTCATCGACCGGGAGGCCGACCCCGCCGCCTGGTGGGAGGCGGTCTACTCCGACATCCCCATCGTCGCGCAGCTTGACGACGGCTCCACCGATATCAGGGCCGCCTCCGGCCGCCACACGTCGGCGTCCTCCGCACCCTGCATCATCGCCCGCTTCCTGGAGTGGCTCAACCCCGAGCCGGGCCACCGGGTGCTGGAGATCGGCACCGGCACCGGCTGGACCGCCGCCCTGCTCTCCCATATCGTCGGCGCGGCCAACGTGACCTCGATCGAGGTCGATCCCGTGGTGGCGGAGCAGGCGGCGAAGAACCTGGGCGACGCCGGGTTCCAGCCGCACCTGATCGTCGGCGACGGCGCGGAGGGCTGCCCATCGAGGGCGCCGTACGACCGTGTGCACGTCACCTGCGGTGTTCGTACGGTGCCGTACACGTGGGTGGAGCAGTCAAGACCGGGAGCCGTGATCGCGGCGCCCTTCATGCAGGATTTCCAGACCAACTTCGCGCTCCGGCTCGTCGTCACCCCTGACGGCGTCGCCCATGGCCGGTTCCCCGGGCTCGCCTCGTACATGCTGATGCGTGCCCAGCGTTCCCTCCCAGGCCGGCAACCTCATGAGACGGAGAACAAGCGGCACCTCACCACCCGCATCGACCCCCGCACGATCGCCTACGCCCCCATCGGAGCCGATCTCGCCATCGGAGCGATGACCGGGCTCACCGCCCACGGCAGCGACGAACCCGACGAGGACGGGGAGCTCTACCGGATGTGGGTCACCGACCCGCGCAACCCCGACACCTGGGCCGTGATGGACTGGCGGCCGGGCTGCGAGGAGTACGAAGTGTTCCAGGTGGGCGACCGGCCCGTCTGGGAGGAGGTCACGGACGCCTACTTCCGGTGGGTGGGCTGGGGTGAGCCCGACTTCGATCGGTTCGGCATGACGGTCGGGCCGGACGGGCAGCGGATCTGGCTGGACCGGCCGGGGCACCCGCTCACCGGCCGTTTGTCCGGCAACTGACATGTCGCCCGGTGCGGCTCCGGGCCGGGCGACATGGCACACGTCCAGGGACCCCGGTCACCACAGAGCCGGCTCGCACACCATGCTGCCGGCGGTCTCGCAGTTGAGCCGGGCGTCGACGATGTGGACGGCGCGGACCCGCTTGTCGTCGAGGAGCAGGCGCAGCTCGCTCGGAGCGGTGTTGTCGTCGACGTACCCGACGATGCGGCCACGTGCGGCGGCCTCCTGCACGTTCGGCAGTTGAAGCCCCACAGCGGACAGGACGCTCTGGTCGGCCGAGCGGAGCAGGGCGACCCACGCGCGGAACTCTTCGAAGAGGGGCAGGTCCTCACAGTTGCGCGCCACCCGCCGCTCCTCGCATGCCGGGGTCCTGTCCCAGTACAGGGGGACGTCGCCGGCCAGCCCGGAAGAGATCAGGATGTTGTCCCCACGGACTCCGTAAGCGTTCTCGTACTGTTCGGAGGTCATCGGGGTGCGCAGCTCGACGACGGCCGTCACGGCGACACCGTTGCCCAACTGGTCGAGCAGGCCGGCGCTGTCGTCCGGCTGCTTCTCCGCGCCGAGTCGCCGCAGCACCTGGCGCATGCGGGTATCGGGGAACACCGGCTTGTGGATATCGGACGTCCCGGCGGGAGAGATCAGGGTGCTGCCACGGACGTTGCGGTAGATGTCGAATGATTGGACGGAATAGGGCTCCTCCCCGGCGCGGGCCCACTGCGGCTCCGCCGCCACCCGGACGGAATGCTCGTCGGCAGGTCGTCTCGGCCACGACACCGTGGCGAAGCGGAACTCGGGATTCGCGACGGAGATCCCGTTCCTGGCGACGACATAGAAGTGCTCGCGCCCATCGCCCACCTGGACGTCGCGCCCGTCGGACTCGCAGCCGGTCAGGAACACGAGCATCAGCGCGACGGCTACGCACTTCCGCAGAAGGCCGGCACCGGTCACGACATCACCCCAGCCGCCAGGGCAGGCCCCGGCCGGGTTTGGCTGTGTGACTTGCATCAGCTTTCAAGGAGGCTTTTCCAACCTGATCGCGCTGGTCAGCAGGGACGACGCCGGGACCGGTCGACACGAGAAGAGGCTCCCGGTAAGACAGCAGTCGACCAAGATCCGATGCCTCTACCGGAGAGCCTCGTTGCTGTCATACCGTGCCGCGATTCCGCTGTCCAATCGCACCCTGATCCGCCTGGCCGAGTTGATCCGTGCCCAGCGTGCCGAGCGCCGCTGCCGGTGGCGACGCCTGGACCCGTCCCGGCAAGCCCTGCTGGTACTGGCCCACCTGCGCAACGGCGACACCTACGCCCGGCTGGCCGCAGGCTTCCACGTCGGCACCAGCACCGCCTGGCGCTACGTCCGCGAGGCGGCCGACCTGCTCGCCATGCTGGCCGACGACGTCCACGCCGCCGTCTTACGCGCCGGTCGGCTGGCCTACACCATCCTGGACGGCACCCTGATCCCGATCGACCGGCTGGCCGACGAACGGCCGTACTACTCCGGAAAACACCGACGCCACGGCGTGAACGTGCAGGTCCTGGCCGATCCGGCCGGCCGGATCGTCTGGGCCTCACCCGCGTTGCCCGGTGCCACGCACGACCTGACCGCCGCCCGCGCCGCCGGCCTGATCGACGCGCTCACCGCCGCAGGAGTGAAGACCTTCGCCGACAAGGGATATCAAGGCGCGGGCGGCAGCATCCGCACCCCGTTCAAAGGCCACCGGCTGCGGCCGCCACTGTCACGCCATCAGCGCTCGGTCAACCGCGCACACGCCCGCATCCGCGCCTGCGGGGAACGCGCCGTTGCCACTTTGAAAACCTGGAAAGTCCTGTCCCGCCTGCGCTGCTGCCCACACCGCGCCACCACGATCGTGCAGGCCATCCTCGTCCTGCAGCTCATCGAAGAAGGCCGCTACTCAGGATGAAAAGTGCTCAAGGTAGATGGGTGACAAGTATGGCCCACTTGATCCCCTCAGATGCCCGAACGGTGACCTTATGGGTTTCCAGCGGTCCCGAAGGATATCGATCGACCGTATAAGTTGTATAGCCCGAGATGCACTGACGGACGAAATGAAAGGCCTCGACACCATCGATGACCACCTCTCCTTGAGGCCCCACACAATCCACCGCGACCTTGAAAGAGCCGCCAAGCTTCGCCCGGCCCGTCCAGTAGGCATGCTCCCCTTGCTGTCGACGTGAGATAAGGCGATTTTCCCTTTGGCCTTCTTCTTCAGATTCATCAATGGCCGGTCCTCGAAAGGGGGTCGATCAGCCGAGGTCAACGGACGGGCAGGTTCCGGGGCGGAGGATGGAGTTCGTACCGATGTTTCCGGCGCCGAACAGCCCGACAACAGTGCCACAATCACGACAACACTGAGTAATCGATCCACCACATAGCCTTTCTCGTGAGTGGAGCCCTTAAGAGCGGGTTCAGCTTGTCATTCTTGATCATGAGGCGATACTTCGCCAAGCACGGAGAACCGTGATGAACTCTGCTCTCTGCGCTGCGGAGGTGGTGAACCGACTACCTGGAACGAACTGCCCGCTGTGCCATGAGCTCCGACCTCCGGACCAATAGTGGCTGCCGACTCGGGCCGTTCATGAATAGACCCTCGGAACGGCGTCCGTCAAGATCGAGGGCGTCCCCGCAAAGAGCGGGGACGCCCCAGTCGCCGACTCGGTGTTCCTACCCGGCCCTTCCCCGCAGAATCCGCAGCCGCAGCTCCTGAGCAGCCCGACAACCCCTCCACGGGCTTCCGACACCGCACGCCGAATTTTCCTCAGCGAGCCGGCGGACGAACCACAAACCGCCGCCGCTGCACAGTTCGAAGATTGGGAACCGACAGCTGCACGTATGCTTACGAACTCGTACCCGATGCACGAGAGAAAGGCTCGCCCGCCATTCCACCATTTCGGCCTCCGGCAGGAGATCGGCCACGTGCGGCCCGTGGTACGAGTCCATCGGCGAGCGCCGGCCCCGACATTGCCTGTAGAGCCGGGCCAGTCACAGGGGAATATCAGGCATAGAGCCTACCTATCTTGGGCCCAACCTGGCCGCGTAGTCCTGCTGCCGTGGAAATCGATCGAGACGGAATACGAGCGCCCTACCTCCAACTGGCGGACGCGCTGCGCGCCCACGACGAAGCGGGCGAGTTTCGACCTGGACGGAAGGTGCCGTCACAGACGCAGTTGGAGGAGGAGTCCGGGCTATCCCGGAACACCGCGAAGAAGGCCCTACGTGCTCAAGAGCGAGGGCCTGCTCATCACCGCCCGCGGGAGTGGCCTCTTCGTCGCCGGATCCGACAACACGCAGACAACCCCGCACAAGGGCCCTAAGTAGCCCGTGTCGTCCACGGGCAGGCGCTTGCGCCTCCGCATTTCATCCATGGTCAAAGGCTTCGTCAGTTCTACGATCGCAGCGACCTCCTTTCCAGGGCCCCGCACGCCGCAACTCGGCGTCTACATCCGGCGAAACCATAGGAGTTCAGCCCAGGCCTCCGAAGTCGGAGATCTTCCAAGAGGCCGCTTCCGACTGCCTTCCCACCAGGAAGCTATAAGGGTAGTTACGATCGTCATTCGGTGGCTCTTCGTTACACCGCTTGACCTCGATATCAACATAAACCCTTTGAACTTGCCGATAGCCGCCAGGCCCATACTCGTCGGCATGCGGCTCACTCACCTCAAAAACCTTAACGCTTGCCCAGGCATTGATGGGGTTATTGAACCAACCGTGAACGCGCTCGTAATAGGGTGGCGCCGATAATGAACGGACCGCCTCGTCGTCACGCGCCTCAACGGCATTAAGATACGTGCGGACAACCACATCAGCAGGCGCACCATCCTCGGGAAGCACCACCGGCGCCCCCTGAGACAGGGCGCACGTAGCACAGCCGCCGCTCAGATTCATTAAAACTACGATAGCCACCAGGGCAGCCGCGCACTTCGCCCTCATATCTACGCACCTTTCTGCAGGTGAGCGGTGTCAGCGAGCGTGGACGGCCCCCTCTCGGGAACCGCCCACGCCGCAACTGACCTACGCAATCAATACATCACTCTGATTGCATAGATCTTCATGTTGGGATGTTTCTTCTTCGCGGCAGGCAGGGACACTGCCATCGGCCGATAGTCGTATGGATCGCTATGCTGGGCGAGTCTCGACCGAAACCCAACGGGCAAGATTTTCTCGGTAATCGGTAATTCGATCTCCTTATCCAGATTGCTCTCAACGTGTAGTCATATAGCCGCGATCAGTGGTGAATAAATCGGCTCCAACACCGCACCGGTTGTCTGCGACGAGAGTCGACGAGGCCACCGCCTGCGTTCACGTACTTCGCTATGCACGCAGAACCCTGACCTGACGGCCGGACGGCGTGGTGTAAGGCCAGCGGACCAGCACGTCCAGACGTTTGGTGCCCGCGGCGTACTCCCGGTCGAGCTGGCCGCCGCCGTTGACCAGCCGGTGCAGATACGCCATGAGGATGATCTGACAGGCGGCTTCGTGGTAGTTCTCCTGCTGGATGAGCACCTCGCCGTGCTCGCGCCAGAACACGACGAACTCTCGCAGGAGGCGCTCCAGGTCGAAACGGCCGTCTCGCATGACGAAACTAGCGCGGATCGGCCATCACGTACTGTTCCGCCAGGTCGCCCAGCACCCGCAGGACGACCTCCCGGTAGATCGGGTTCGCCACCTCCAGCGGGGGCTTCTGCTTGACCAGGCCCAGGTCGCGGACGTACGACAGCGCGTCGGAGAAGGTGGGGTCGACCTCGGGGAACGATCCGGCCACCACGGGCTCCATCACCCGCTTGACCCGGGGCTCGTGCAGCCGGGCCACCAGCGCGTCGAGATGGGTGGCGCGCGCCCTTATCAACCGCTCCTTGGCCTCGTCCACCTGCCCGGCGGTGACGGCGCCGGTCACCCCCATCTTGATGATGATCTCGTGGGCGAGGGCATTGACCAGCCATGGCTGTCCTTGGGTCAGCTCGAAGGCCCGGTCGACGGCGTCCTTGGTGAACTCTTGGCCGGTCGCCTCGGTGTGCTGGTCGTACAGCTCGCCGATCTGGCCGGCGGTGAAGTCACCCAGGCGCAGCGACTTGGTGACGATGTTGAACGGGCTGATCGGGTTCGACCGGTCGGCGTCGCCACCGCAGGCGACCTTGTAGTCACGCACGTCGCGCAACCCGCACAGCACCACGGACGCGGGAAACGGACGCCCCTTCGGCCGCGAGTTGTGACCGTCACGGAGCTGACTGAGAATGCTGACCATGCTGTTGCCCTGCAGGCCGTCGATCTCGTCCAGGAGCAGCACCACCCGGCGCGGGCTGCGGCGGCACCACTCGGTCAGCGCCGAATCGAGCCTGGTGCCCGCCGGAGCCTGCGGCCAGGAATCCGGTGGCAGCAGCTCCTCCGGCCATCCCGACCACTCGGCGGCCTGGCGGAGGGACTTCAGCAGGATCTCCTCCGCCGCCGCGTAGTCGTCACCGGCCGACTTGGCGCGCTCGCAGGAGAACATCAGGGCGGCGATGTCGCCCTCTGCGGTCAGCTCGGATGCCAGGGCTTCCAGCACGGTCGTCTTGCCGGTCTGCCGGGGCGCGTGGACCACGAAGTACCGGTCCATGTCGATCAGCGCTCGCGCCTGGGGAAGCCGCGGCGTGGGCGGCAGCATGTAGTGGAGCTGGGAGTCACATGGGCCCGCGGTATTGAAGGATCTTGTTCGGGGTGGGCGCATAGTCACATAGTGTCATCTCTCCTTGCGCTGAGTGGGGAGATCATGCGCCGATCCCTGGTTCGATGAGGGCTTCGCGTGCGCTGACCGCCCCGCCGATGGCCGTCTGGCCCGATAGACCCTCGAAACGGCGTTCGTCAAGATCGAGGGCGTCCCCGCGATGAGCAGGGACGCCCCAGTCCCGGGGACGCGGTGGTCAGTTGAAGGGGTTGTCGTACGTGATGCTGCTCCTGGTGCGCATCATGTATCCGCTGCTGCTGAACCAGCCTCCGGTCACGTCGAAGCGGACGTTGCTCACGGTGCCGCCGAACTGCACCTCGGCGTTGTACAGGAAGACCCGCTGGCACCCGGGAGCGGTCGTGGTGCCGGACTCCACGGGCCATGTCGAGTTCGCGCCGTTGACGATGATCTGGAAGTAGGGCGCGGGGTAGGCGCTCTGCCAGCATAGGCGCAGCGCGTAGCGGTACTTCGTGTTCCCGTCGTCGAACGCCACCGTGCCGTCCAGCAGGGCCAGCGCCCCGTAGCCGCCGGTCGCATTGAGCTGCACGTAGACGGGCTGGTCCGGGCCGTATGCCGCGTGTGCGGGGCTGATCGGCAGGAGTGCGACGGCCAGGGCCGCGAGGGCGGCGGCGATCGACGCCGCCAGACGACGTCCTTTCGAGCGTACGGTCAATTCACACCTCTCCGTTTCGGAAGTGCCAGGTGCCCGGAGATTAGGAGGGCGTCGCAGGCCGGTCCAGCACGGCGCGTCGATGCGGCCGATCCGGTCAGCCGCTAAATGCCACTTCAAGGGCGTCCTTGGGAACGCTGTTCATGGTCACCTGGGAAGAGAGGCAGGGCTTCCGGTCGAAATTTGCGACATTACGGTGAAAGTTTCACAGGCCACCCGAGTCCTTCTTCAGCCGTAAAGCTGGTCGTCGTCCTTGGGCCAGGCGGCGGGAACGCATTCGCCGTGTTCATCGTCTTCGCAGTGATCCCGGGTCCGCACGATGTACATGGTCTTGACATGGTTCAGCTTCAGCAGCTTACGCAGAAGAACCGGGTTCGCGTCCTGCTCGATGTAGCCGTACGACTTTCCACTGGCCGCCTTTCTGAGCCGGTCGAGGCTCAAGCCGAAGTGACGCAGCGCCGGCTCGTCAGATGGCTCCAGGCGGTTCACCCAGGCCTCGAAGCTCTGCGTCATCCTGTCGGAGCTACCCTGACAGCTCTGGCAGTACGGCCTCGGGCTGTAGTCCCAGTAGACGATCGGGTCGCGCCGAGTGGGAGGCGCGAGAATCGCGTTGTCGAAATGCAGATGTTTCCTGCTCCGGACGTCCTCAGCGGTCATAGGTTTCTTCCATTCGACGACCGCGGTCACATCCTTTGTCCGGCCGATCTCTTTCAGCACCTCGTCGACTTCCTTCTTCGCCGGTACGGTCTCGGCTCCGGACCTTCCGAGGCGGCGAAGCGTCATGGTCAACGCGGTGGTGTCAGGCAGCGTGTCGAGTTCATGAAGAACGTTCTCGACCTGCAGATGCGCGCGGCCATAGGGTTCCGTGTAGTAGAGGCGTCCTGAGTCGCTGTCCTGGCGGATGAGGAAATTCGCGGAGGCGCCGGTTTCGGGGCCGAGGAGCGGCTCGATGCCCAGTTCGACGGCCATCTCGCCCTCCTCGCGTTCCCATGCCCAGTCGGCGCGCGTCAGCGAATATTCGGGGTGGGTGATCCGGAAGGCGTTGGCGACGACGTGGCCGAACTCCGTGATGTCGGAGTAGCGGTGCCGAGGTTCACCTCGGTCCTGGTCGAGGAAGCCGCACGACATCAGGGTCGCGCAGCATAATCCGGCCAGTACCGGCCGGCTCCATCTTGTGAACATCACGCTCCTGAACGGCCGTTCCTGGATTTCCGGCACCTTCCAAGAAAGGTAGGCGGTGCGGATGACGGGGATTTCCATCAGGCCGAGCAGTTCGTCCCGTCCGGCCACCGTCCTGAGCCGGGACAATAGATGCTTACGGCCGCAGCGGAAAGCCCCCGACTCCGAGTGCCTTGAGAGCCAGGGGCATAGCTGTGCGCGTTACCGGCCGCTCGTCAGTTCGCGGGGCTTGGGGCCGCCGTAGAGGGGGTTGAGGGGCACGCGTTCCTCCGACACGATGAGCCGGACCACGCCGTCGGCGTGCGGTTCGGCGTCCCAGACGATCCAGTCGTCGCCGACGGGAAGCGACTGGTCGTCAGGATCGAGGCCGAATCCCTGGCCGCCCCGGTTCGGCTCGATGATCTGGTAGACCACCTGGAGACCGCGCCGCTCCGCTTCCTTCCGCACCACGCTCACGGGCCGCTCGTCCACCCGGAAGCCGCTCAGCATCCCGCCCGCCTTGGTGGCGGTGCCGTGCGACTTGTACACCTCACCGGGCTTGGCCGCCCGGCCGAGCCTGATGTAGGCGCGGCCGCTCAGGTTCTCGTCCACCTTGATGACCAGATGGCAGCCTTCCTCCCCGATCAGGCAGCCGTCCGGCTCGATGCCGGTGACCAGGGTGTTGGGACCTCCCGACGTCATTACGGACCTTCCCCCACCGAGGTGATGGCCCACGTGGTCGGGTGCGGCCGGCACGATCTCCAGCGTCACGTCGACCCCCACCGCGCGGAACGCCTCCTCGTACAGAGCCCAGTCGGCGTGCGGGTCCTTCACCCTGGCGACCCAGAGGCCGTCCCGCAGTTCGATGTGCATCGCCGCGTTGGCGTACGAGGTCGCGCCGTGCTGGCCGGCCACCAGGGTGGGGCCGACGACGAGGGCCGACGTGAACGCGGCGGCGACCGCGAGCCCGAGGAGCAGGCGGCGCCTCGGCCGGCGCGTCCTCGCCGGGGACGGAGGCTCGGCGGTGAGGATCGCGTCGAAGAGGGCTCGGGCCGCCGGCCCGGTGGATCGGCCCGCCAGGTCCTCGTCACGGACGCGGGCGAGCCCTTGCAGTTCGTTCATGTCGGCTCCACGGCGAATCGGTTGGCGGTGATTCCGTCGTCTTCCAGCGCTTGGGAAAGGCGCTTGCGTGCCCGGTGCAGGCGGATCCGGACGGCGTTGCGGGAGATGTCCAGGACGGTGGCGATCTGGCCGTGGTCCAGCCCTTCCCAGGCGACCAGCGCCAGCAGTTCACGGTCGGCGTCGGGCAGGCCGGCGAACGCCCGGGCGATCACGTCCCGATCGGCGGTGCCCTCCGGTGAGCGGGTGTAGACGTCGGCGATGTCGGCGGTCAGCGTCGCCAGTCTCGACTGCCGGTGCGCCTGGCCCCGGCGGTGGTTGGCGAGCACGTTCCTGGCGACCCCGTACAGCCACAACCTGGCCTCGTCGCCGCGCGGCAGGGAGTCGACGCGCCGCCAGGCGGTGGCGAACGTCTCGGCCACCACGTCGGCGGCGTCCTCGGGAGTGGCGCAGCGCCGTACGGCGTAGCCGAGTATCTGCTCGTAGGTCTGCTGGTACACGGCCTCGAACCGGCGCCTCCGGTCGTCATCCACGGGCGGTCCCCATGGTCGGCCCCCTCATCTCCAGGAATTGTCAGGACATCCCCTACATGTCGGCGAGTGAGGCACCATTTCACCCTTCCGCAATCGACTCCGGGTCTTCACACCCGCTGCCGGGTTCTGTAAGACAGAGGTGCGATCATCTGACTGGCGAGGTGTCCGATGGATCTGCGGCACATCAGGTACGCGATCACGATCGCCCGCGCCGGGAGCCTGCGCCGGGCCGCGGCCGTCCTGCACATCGCCCAGCCCACGCTGTCGGAGCAGCTCAGGGCGCTGGAGAAGGAGATCGGGGTGGAGCTGTTCACCCGGTCCTCAAGCGGGGTCCGGCTCAGCGCGGCCGGGGAGGCGTTCCTGGCGCAGGCGACGGTGGCGGTGGCGGCGTTCGAGCGGGCGGTGGCGGCCGCGCGGCGCACGGATCAGTGCACCCGGCTGGGGGTGGCGGACGGGCTGGGCGACGTGGTGGCGCGGCTGCTGTCGCCGCTGCCGGACGCGCCGCTGCGGGTCGCGCCGATGGGCACGGCGGAGCAGCTCGTCTCGCTGATGGATGGAACGCTTCAGGCGGGGCTCGGGTACGCGCCGGGCTCGCTGCCGCGTGGGGTGGCGCGCATGCTCGTGCATCGCTCCCCCGTGCGCGCCCTGCTTCCCCGCGACCATCGGCTCGCGTCGCGGGGGCGGCTGCCGCTGGCCGCGCTGGCGGCGGAGCCGCTGGTGATGCCGGAGTCGGAGGCGGTGGCGGGGGCGCGGCGGTTCCTGGAGGCGTTCGTGCGGCAACGGCTGCATCCCCGGCTGGGAGCTTCGGGTTCGACGCACGAGCTGGTGATCGCCATGGTGGCCGACGGCGCCGGATACACGTTGTGTGTGCGGGAGGGGACGCCGGTGCCGGAGTCGCTGGCGTTCGTGCCGATCGCGGAGGACGTGCCGCCGATCGAGATCGTGCTGTTGTGGAACCGCCAGGCCGAGGTGCACGATCTACTGGGAGCGGCCCGGCATCTGGCACGGCATGGATAGTGCTACTATCCAACAGATGCGGATGTCCGAGCTGAGCGCCAGGTCCGGCGTCGCCATACCCACGATCAAGTACTACCTGCGCGAGGGGCTGCTCCACCAGGGCGAGCAGGTGGCCGCCACCCGCGCCGAATACGACGAGTCCCACCTGCGCAGGCTCCGCCTGATCAGGGCCATGGTGGAGGTCGGCAGGCTGCCGATCGCGGCCGTCAAGAAGGTGGTGGCCGCGATCGAGGACGAGTCGCTGCCCTTCCACCACATGCTGGGCACCGCCCACTACGCGCTGAGCCCCCAGGTCGAGCCGGAGCCGACGCCCGAGTGGGAGGCCGCGAAGGCCGAGGTGGACGCGCTCATCGCCGACCTCGGCTGGCAGGTGAACCCCGAGGCCCCGGGCAGGAACGAACTGACCCAGACCATGGCCAGGATGCGCCGGCTCGGCATGGGCGACGATATCCGCAAATATGCCGAGATGGCGGAGCGGCTGGTGCGGGAGGTGGATCTCGACGCCATCCCGGCGAGCGACGACCGTGACACCGCCGTCGAGGCGCTGGTGCTCGGCACGGTCCTGTACGGGCGGGCACTGGAGGCGCTGCGCCGCCTCGCCCAGGAGTCGGAGTCGGCCCGCCGCTTCACGCCCGAGGGGCCCGATCAGCCCACGTGAGGCGCGCGGGCGGCCGACGACCCCTCGCGGACCAGCTCGCCCGTCAGGTTGCCGTTGGCCGCCGAGCCCAGGAAGACCACGAGCCTGGCCACGTCCTCCGGATCCGACAGCCGCCGCGTCGGCACGCCGGCCGCCAGCTGATCGATGATCGCCCGCGGGAATCCGGAGGCCTTCTCGGTCAGCGTGAAGCCGGGCGCGACCACGTTGACCAGGATGCCGTCGCGCCCGCCCTCCCACGCCAGCGCGCGGGCCATCCCGTGCAGCCCCGCCTTGGCGGTCCCGTACGGACCGGGACCGGGCAGGCCCTCCTCCGCGACCCCCGAGGAGATCAGCACGATCCGCCCCCAGCCGCGGGCACGCATGCCGGGCAGCACGCCCCGCACGGCGGCCGCGGCGCCCACCAGGTTGGCGCCCACCATGGCCAGCCACTCCTCGACCGGCACGTCCTCGAACCGGACCGTCGGGTCGGGCGCGTCGCCGCCCCAGCGGACGGCGTTGGCCACGAGCACGTCCACCCGCCCCCAGCGCGCCAGCACGGCGTCCACGGCGCGCCGCGCCGACGGCAGGTCCTCCAGGTCCATCGGGGTGACGAACGGCTCGCCGCCCGCCTCCGTGATCGCCGCCGCGACCGCGCGGGCCGCCTCTTCCCCCTTCCGGTACGTGATCGCGACCTTCGCGCCTTCACGGGCGAAGGCCACGGCGGTGGCGGCGCCGATGCCGGACGACCCTCCGGTCACCAGGACGACGCGCTCTCGCAGGCCGGTGTCCATGCCTGCTCCTCTCGTTCGGACCGATTCGTTGGCGTACGAGATAGATGCAATCATAAATCGTCTCAAAGGCAAATTATTTGTCGCTGATACGCTTTGCGTTATGTGTGGTCAGATGGGCAGCCCGCTCCGGCGAGACCTGCACTGGCTGGCCGCCCGGCTCAAGATCGGCCTGCACGGGATCGAGGAGCGGATCGCCGCCCGCCACGGCATGAGCCTGTGGGGCTACACGGTCCTGGTCGAGGTCGTGAGCGGCCCGGCGCGCACCCAGCTCGCGCTGGCCGCCGCCGTGCCGGTGGACAAGACGAAGCTGGTGGCCATCCTGGACGAGCTGGAGTCGTCGGGCCTGGTGCGCCGCCGCCCCGACCCGCGCGACCGGCGGGCTCGGCTGGTCGACCCGACCGACGCCGGCCGCGAGGCCTGCGAGGCCGCCTCCGCCGAGATCAGGGCGGTCGAGGACGACCTGCTCTCCGACCTCGAACCCGGCGAGCGCGAGCGGTTCGTCGACGCGCTCCAGCGCATCGTGCTGACCCGGCTGGAGGACGCGTCCGGCCACGTGCCGGGCGGGCAGGGCTGTCCCTGACGCATCCCGGGCCCGCCGCCGGGTAGAGCGGGCCGGATGTTCGACGGATTCGCGGAGAGCCGCGTGGACACCGGCGAGGCGGAGCTGTACGTCAGGCACGGCGGCGACGGGCCGCCGCTGCTGCTCCTGCACGGCCACCCCAGGACGCACGCCACCTGGCACCGGACGGCTCCCCTGCTCGCCGCCCGCCACACGGTGGTCTGTCCTGATCTGCGGGGGTACGGGCGCTCGTCCAAGCCGCAGACCACTCCGGGCCACGAGCCCTACTCCAAGCGCGCCATGGCACGGGACCTGGTCGCCCTCATGCGCGCGCTGGGCCACGACCGGTTCGCCGTGGCCGGCCACGACCGGGGCGCCTACGTGGCGCACCGGCTGGCCGCCGACCACCCGGACGCGGTGACGCACCTGGTGATCATGGACGCGGTCCCCATCGGCGAGGCGCTGGCCCGCTGCGACGCGGAGTTCGCGGCGCGCTGGTGGCACTGGTTCTTCCTCGGTCAGACGGCCAAGCCCGCCGAGCGGGTGATCAACGCCGACCCGGACGCGTGGTACGGCTCCGGTCCCGAGCAGATGGGCGCGGAGGCGTACGAGGACTATCGCCGCGCCATCCACGACCCCGCGACCGTGCACGCGATGTGTGAGGACTACCGGGCCGGGCTCGGCCCGGACCGCGCCGCCGACGACGCCGACCGGGCGGCGGGCCGCAGGATCGGCTGCCCGGTGCTGGTGCTCTGGGCGACCCGCGACGACATGGAGGAGTTGTACGGCGACCCGGTCGGGGTGTGGCGCTCGTGGGCGGAGGACGTGCGGGGCCACGCCGTGGAGGGCGGGCACCACCTGGCCGAGGACGCGCCCGCCGAGCTGGCGGCGGCCCTCGCGGGCTTCCTGAAGGAGTCAGCGGCGGGCTAGGGCGAGATAGCGGGTGAAGGCGTCCTGGCCGTCGGGGGTGAACGGCCAGCGCCAGACGGCCAGCCGCAGCTCGCCCTCGCTCATCCACCCGTGCCACGGCACCCGCTCGGGGTCGGGCCGCGGCTCCCCCGCCAGGACGGCCTCGTGCACCCCCAGCCAGTAGGAGCCGGACACGCCCCGGCACAGGAACCTGACCACGGGCCGCACCGGCACCCGCGCGCCCAGCTGCTCGGCCAGCCCGCGGGCCGCCGCCTGCTCGTAGGACTCCCCTGGGGTGACGGCCCCGCCCACCGTCACGTCGTAGTAGCCGGGGAAGCGGTCGGCACGGTCGGAGCGCCGGAAGACGAGGATCCGGCCCTCCTCGTCACGGCAGATCGAGGTGGCGACGCGGTGCAGCCAGCCCCGCCTGGCGGCCTCCGCGCGGTCGGCCACGCCGAGCACATCGTCCTGTTCGTCGACGCGTTCCACGAGTTGGTTCACCCGCCCACGATCGCAGGCGGGTGTGACGTTTTTCAGTCTCGGACCGTGACCGGCCGTTTCAGCAGCCAGAGCGCGGCACGTTGCAGCAGTGTCCGGTGGACCTCGTTGTCGTAGGCGCGGGTGTCGTGGCCGAGCGCGTCGTAGAAGACCCGGCCGCGCCGGACCGGGCGGGCCCACATGAGCGGCTGGCCGTTGGACGAGGCCAGCGGCCGCACGTCGGGCAGCAGGTCGAGGTCGCTGTAGACCTCGTCCACGACGTCGAAGTCGCGCAGCCCCTCCACGACCGGGTGGCCGCCGTGGACGCGCACGCCGGTCCAGCCGAGCGGCGGGTGGTGGGACTTGGGCCAGGCCCAGCAGCCGCCCAGGACGCGCGGCCAGCCCTGCCAGTCGTCGAAGCAGATGGCCGCGGCGTGCATGCACAGCAGGCCGCCGCCCTGCTCCAGGTGGTCGAGCAGAGTGGTGCGGGCCTGGGCGGGGAGCGTGAAGCGCCACCGGTCGCGCAGGTCGGCGAACCGGTCGAGGTCCATCTGCCAGCGCAGCGCGTTGACGGTGATGAGCTGGACCTCGGGCGGCTCGCTCAGCGCGCCGGCGATGTCTTCGGTGACCTCCGACTCGACCCCCACCTCCGCGAGCACCTCGGCGAGCGCCGCCGAGGTCGCGTCGAAGTCGTGGAACGGGCCTCCTGACAGGATCAGATTGCGTGCCACCCGCCAAGCTCATCACGCCCGCCCCGGGTTTTCCACCCGGTGCCCCGCCACATCCGGCTCCGCTCTCCGGCGAAGCGGATGCGCCCAGCGGAGGAGCGGCGGTCCCTGACGGGTACGCTGCGCGGCATGACCAGGGTGGACGACTTCGAGGCCTACCGTCCCGTGCTGATCGGGCTGGCCTACCGCCTGCTGGGCAGCATGTGGGACGCCGAGGACGTGGTCCAGGACGCGTGGTTGCGCTGGTCGGCGACGGACCGGGAGGACGTGCGGGAGCCGCGGGCGTTCCTGATCACCGTGGTGTCGCGGCTGGCGCTCGACCAGTTGCGCTCGGCCCGGGTGAAGCGGGAGGCCTACACCGGCCCGTGGCTGCCCGAGCCGGTCGCGGACGGCGACGCCGGGCCGATGGACACGGCCGAGCTGCGCGACACGGTGTCGTTCGCGACCCTGCACATGATGGAGCGCCTGTCGCCGCCCGAGCGCGCGGTGTTCGTGCTGCGGGAGGCGTTCGAGCTGCCGTACGACCAGATCCGCGAGATCATCGGCGTGTCCGTCGCGAACGCGCGCCAGCTGCACCACCGCGCCACCCGCCGGCTGGCCGAGGGGCGCGACCGGTTCCGGCCGTCGCCGGAGGAGCACGCCGAGCTGTTCAACCGGTTCATCGCGGCGGCCGCGGAAGGCGAGCTGGAAGCGCTCGCGGAGCTGCTCCACGACGACGTGGTGTTCTACGGCGACGGCGGCGGCAAGGTCCGCTCCGCGCTGCGCCCGGTGGTCGGCCGCGACAAGGTGGTGCGCTTCCTGGCCGGGCTGTGGACGCGCTACCCGTACGGCAGGGCCGCGATCGGCTCGGCCAACGGCCAGCCCGTGCTCTGGAGCCTGCTGGGCGACCACATGCAGCTGCTCGCGGTGGACATGCGCGACGGCCGGGTCCGCACGATGTACGGAGTGCTCAATCCGGACAAACTCACCCGCGTGCGCCCGCCGATGTGAGAGTCCGTCCGGCTCTATAGTCCAGTCATGGATCTCGGTATCTCAGGCAAGGTCGCACTCGTCACGGGCGGCAGCGCGGGCATCGGGCTCGCCGCCGCCAAGAGCCTCGCGCGGGAGGGCTGTGACGTGTGCGTCGCCGCGCGCAACCCGGAACGCCTCGCCGACGCGGTGGTGGAGCTCCAGGAGTACGGCAAGGTGGTGCACGCCGTGCTCGCCGACGTGGAGGACCCGCAGTCGGCCGAGCGGCTGGTACGCGAGACGCGCGACGTCCTCGGGCCGATCGACATCCTGGTCGCCAACGCGGGCGGGCCGCCCCCGGGCCGGTTCGTGGACGTGACCGCGGCCGAATGGGACGTGGCGGTGCAGCGCAACCTGCTCGGCACCGTACGGCTGATGCGGGCCGCGCTGCCGGAGATGCGCGCCCGCGGCTGGGGCCGGATCGTCACCGTGACCAGCAGGTCGGCCAGGGAGGCCATCGACGGGCTGGCCCTGTCGAACGCCACCCGCTCGGCCGTGGCCGGCATGGTGCGCACCCTCGCCCGCGAGGTGGGCGGCGACGGCGTGCTGGTCAACAACGTGATGCCGGGGCCCATCGACACCGACCGGCTGCGTGACCTGTCCGGCGGCGTGGAAGGGCTGGCGGAGCGGGGGGCGAACGTGCCGCTGGGGCGCGTCGGCCGGGCGGAGGAGGTCGGCGACGTGGTGGCGTTCCTCGCCAGCGAGCGCGCCTCGTTCGTCAACGGGATCTCGCTGCTGGTGGACGGCGGCGAAAGCCGCGTCATCGCTTGACCCGACGGGCAGGAAAGAAGGCATCCTGCACATAGGGGACAAATGGAAGGCAGGGGCATGGACAAGCCGGTCATCGTGACGGTCGACGACGACCCGGGGGTGTCGAGGGCCGTCGCTCGCGACCTCCGGCGCCGTTACGGGCAGCACTACAGGATCGTCCGCGCCGAGACGGCCGTGCAGGGGCTGGAAGCGGTCCGTGAGATGCGGCTGCGGGGTGACGAGGTCTGCGCCATCCTCGCCGACTACCGCATGCCGCAGATGAACGGGGTGGAGTTCCTCGAAGCGGCGATGGACATGTACCCGTATGCCCGGCGGGTGCTGCTGACGGCCTACGCCGACACCGACGCGGCCATCCAGGCGATCAACGTGGTCGACCTGGATCACTACCTGCTCAAGCCGTGGGACCCGCCCGAGGAGAAGTTCTACCCGGTGATCGACGGCCAGCTCGACGCCTGGCAGCGCACCGACCGGGTGGAGGTGGCGGAGCTGCGGGTGGTGGGCGACCGCTGGTCCCGGCCGTCCTACAAGGTGCGTGAGTTCCTGGCCCGCAACCACGTGCCCTACCAGTGGATGCTGGCCGAGGACCCGGAGGGCGCGCAGCTCGTCGCGGCGGCCGGCGACGACTGCCACCTGCCGCTGGTGGTCACCGCCGACGGGTCGATGCTGCAGGCGCCCGACCAGTCCACACTGGCCTCGACGGTCGGCCTGTCGACCACGCCGGCCACCGACTTCTACGACCTGATCGTGGTAGGCGGCGGCCCGGCCGGGCTGGGCGCGGCCGTCTACGGCGCCTCCGAGGGGCTGCGCACGGTGCTGGTGGAGGCGCACGCCTCGGGCGGGCAGGCGGGCCAGAGCTCGCGCATCGAGAACTACCTGGGCTTCCCCGACGGGGTGTCCGGGCAGCAGCTCGCCGACCGGGCCCGCAGGCAGGCACTGCGGTTCGGCGCCGAGCTGCTGACCACGCGCAGGGTGACCCGCCTGGAGCCGCGCGGGCAGGCGCGGGTGGTCGGCTTCGAGGACGGCGGCGAGATCGCCGCGCACGCGGTCATCCTGGCCACCGGCGTCGCCTACCGCCGCCTCGACGCGCCCGGCCTGGACGACTTCGTCGGCCGGGGCGTCTTCTACGGGGCGGCGCTGACGGAGGCGCCGTCGTGCCGCGGTCAGGACGTCTACATCGTGGGCGCCGCCAACTCGGCCGGCCAGGCGGCCGTCTACCTGTCGGGATTCGCCAGGACCGTGCATCTGTTGGTGAGAGGTGACGGTCTGGAGAAGTCCATGTCCCACTACCTCATCGAGCAGATCCAGGCGGTCCCCAACATCGAGGTCCACCTGGAGACGCGGGTGACCGGCGGCAAGGGCGACGGGCACCTGCAGCACCTGACCCTGTCGAGCGGGGGCCAGGAGCGCGTCGTCGACGCGCAGTGGCTGTTCGTGTTCATCGGCGCGCAGCCGTACACCTCGTGGCTGGACGACACGGTCGAGCGTGACGAGAAGGGGTTCGTGCTCACCGGGCCCGACCTGGTGCAGGGCGGGCAGCGGCCGCGCAACTGGACGCTGCGCCGCCAGCCCTACTTCCTGGAGACGAACGTGCCGGGGGTGCTCGCGGCCGGTGACGTGCGCGCCGAGTCGATCAAGAGGGTGGCCTCCGCCGTCGGGGAGGGCGCGATGGCCGTCGCGCTCGTACACCGCTATTTGGAGAAGCAGTGACAGACACAGTCGACATCGACGAACTGCGCAAGCTCTTCCTGTTCGAGCGGCTGACCGACGAGCAGCTCACCAAGCTCGCCACCAGCGGCCGGATGACGACCGCCGAGCAGGACGAGGACGTCGTGTGCCAGGGCGAGCCGGCCGACTGCTTCGTGGTGCTGATGGAGGGCGAGGTGCAGATGATCTCCGAGACCGTCAGCGCCGGCACCGTCGCCATGCCCCGCACCTCGCAGCCCGGCGTCTACGGCGGCGCCACCTCCGCCTACCTGGGCGACCGGGCGCCGCAGACCTACCAGCACACGCTGCGGGCCACCGCGCCGTCGCGGCTGTTCGTGCTCCCGGCCAAGAAGTTCGCCTACATCGTGACCGAGTGGTTCCCGATGGCGATGCACCTGCTCGACGGGCTGCAGTCCGGCGGGCGCATGCAGCGGGAGATGATCGACAGGCGGCAGCGGCTCACCGCGCTCGGCACCATCACGGCCGGGCTCACCCACGAGCTGAACAACCCGGCGGCGGCCGCGGTCCGCGCGGTGAGCGAGCTGCGCTCACTGGTCAGGTCGTCGCGGGTGGAGCTGGCCCAGCTCGCCGAGAACGGCATCCCGCCCGAGCGGCTGCGCGCGCTCATCGAGATGCAGGAGGCGTGCATGGAGGCGGTCGGCAAGCTGCCCTCCCGCAGCCCGCTGGAGATCTCCGACGCCGAGGACGAGCTGGGCGACGCGCTGGACGAGCTCGGCGTCGAGGACGCGTGGGACCTGGCTCCCGCCCTGGTCAGCGCCGGGTTCGGCACCGAGCACCTCGACAAGGTGCGGCGCGAGGCCGGCGCGGAGCACGCGCCGGCGGCGCTGCGCTGGCTGTCGGAGGCGGTGGAGATCTCGCAGATGCTCAACGAGGTCACCGAGGCCACCGAGCGGATCACCACGCTGATCCGCTCGGCCAAGGAGTACTCCCAGATGGACCGGGCCCCGTTCCAGGTGCTCGACCTGCACGGCCTGCTCGACAGCACGATCGCGATCTTCCGCGGCAAGCTGCCGCCGGGCATCACCGTGGTCACCGACTACGACCGGACGCTGCCGCCGGTGCCCTGCTACGGCGGCGAGCTCAACCAGGTGTGGACCAACCTGATCCACAACGCCCTCGACGCCATGGACGACGAGGGCACGCTGACCATCCGCACCGCGTACGACGAGGACGAGGCGATCGTGGAGATCGGCGACACCGGCCACGGCGTGCCGGAGGAGATCAAGGATCGGATCTTCGAGCCGTTCTTCACCACCAAGTCCGTCGGCCAGGGCACCGGGCTGGGGCTCGACATCTCGTACCGGATCGTGGCGGGGCGGCACGGCGGCGAGATCAAGGTGCGCTCGGTGCCGGGCGAGACCTGGTTCGAGGTGCGGCTGCCGCTGCGTGAGGCTAACGGGGGTCGATCACCATCCGCATGAGCCGGGGCACGATCTGATCCGCGGCGACGCGGAAGCCGTCGTGCTCGAACTCGTTGGTCACCCACACGCGCAGGTTGCCGACCCTCCCGGCGGTCTCCAGCGACAGCCCGGCGTCCACGAACATGTCGTCGTGGTAGACGACGGCGGCGACCGGCACCTCGTTGGCGGCCAGCCGGTCCAGGTCGTAGAGCGGCGGCCAGTCGTCGGCGGCGGCGAGCAGCTCGGCGGCGCCCTTGAACGGCCGCAGGGACCGGATCGCGTCGAACATCCAGGGATAGACCATCTCGCCGGTGAACATGCCGAACGTGCCGAAGTCGGCGGGGAACAACCGCTCGGCCGCCCAGCGGGTGGCGGCGCCCTGGGCGTAGATGATCTCCTGCAGCACGGCGTAGAGCGGGTTGCCGACGAACCCGGTCTCCGTCATGACCTCGTACAGGAACGGGTCGGCGAGCCGGTCGCCGTCCCAGGCCTCCGCGAGCTGCCAGTGGAGGCGCTCCGAGCCGTCGCCCATGCCGAGCTTCATGCCGAGGGTACGGAAGCGCTCCACGGTCAGCCGGTCGCCGTCGGGCAGCAGCACCTCTTCCCCGGCCAGGTGCTCGGCGACGCGCCGGGCCGCGGCCTCGTCCCCGGGATAGCGGAGGTGGTGGCGGCGGACCTTGGCGCGGACCCGCTCGTAGGTGCGGGCGTAGACGTCGTCGGCGGTGGCGTCGAGGCCGGGCAGCCCGCCGGTGACGTGGCACGCCCTGAGCCCTTCCGGCGCCCTGGACAGGTAGGTGAGGGTGATGAAGCCGCCGTAGCTCTGCCCCCACGTCTCCCACTTCTCGACGCCGAGCGCCTTCCTGATGTGCTCGCAGTCGTCCACGATCGCGTCGGCGCGGAAGTGCCGCAGGTAACCCGCCAGTTCCTCGTCCGTGCCGACGGGCGAGACCGGGGTGCTGCGGCCGGTGCCGCGCTGGTCGAGCAGGAGCACGCGGTGGGTGCGCAGCAGCGGCCGCCAGTGACCGGGGCCGGTGGGCCTGGGCGAGCTGCCGCCGGGGCCGCCCTGGAGGAACAGCGCCCACGGCAGGTCGCCGGTGACGGCCGGGTCGCGGATCTCCCGGGCGAACACCTGGATGGTCCGGCCGCCGGGGTCGGCGTGGTCGAGGGGGACGGTGAACACGTGGTCGGCGACCGTGATGCCGGGCATGGTGACTTTCACGCTTGGATGGTCTCACCTCTGAAGGAAGGAACCCCATGTCGATCGAGGAGTGGTCCCGGCAGGCGCTGCCCGCGATGCTGGACGACATCAGGGCGCTGGTCGAGCTGGAGACCCCCAGCCACGACAAGCCCGCGCTCGTCCGCGGGCTGCGCGCCGTCCGCGAGCTGACCGCCGAGCGACTCGGCCCGCCCGCGGGCGAGACCCTGCACGACGGCGGACAGTACGGGGACGTGCTGGAGCTGCGGTACGCGGGCACCGCGCCGGGTGAGGTGCTGCTGCTCGGCCACTACGACACGGTGTGGCCCGCGGGCACGCTGGCGGCCTGGCCGTTCGCGATCGAGGACGGGCGGATGACCGGGCCCGGCGTGTTCGACATGAAGACGGGGCTGGTGCAGGCGATCTGGGCGGTGCGCGGGCTTCGTGCGTTGGGGCTGCCGCATCCGGGCGTGCGGTTCCTGTTCAACGGTGACGAGGAGATCGGCAGCCTGGCGTCACGGCCGCGCATCGAGGCCGCGAGCGAGGGGATGCTGGCCACCCTCGTGTTCGAGGCGTCGCTGCGGGGCGCGCTGAAGACGTCGCGCAAGGGGGTGGGCCTGTTCGACGTGACGGTGACCGGTGTGGAGGCGCACGCCGGGCTCGACCCGGCGGCGGGCGCGAGCGCCATCCACGCGCTGGCCGAGCTGGTCACCCGCATCGCCGCCGGGGCCGCGCCTGAGCGTGGCACGACCGTGAACGTCGGCCTGATCAGCGGTGGCTCCGGCCGCAACGTGGCCGCCGGCCTGGCGACGTGCGGGGTGGACGTACGGGTGAGCGACTTCGCGGAGATGGCCAGGGTCGACGAGCTGTTCGCCGGCCTCGACGCCGCGGACCCGCGCGTGACGGTGTCGGTGACCGGCGGCTGGAACCGGCCGCCGATGACGCCGAACCCGCCGTCGCAGCGCCTGTTCAAGGAGGCCCAGGCGGTGGCCGCCGGGCAGGGCTGGACGCTGGAGGAGGCCGCGGTGGGCGGCGCCAGCGACGGCAACTTCGTCTCCGGGCTGGGCCGGCCGGTGCTCGACGGCATCGGCGCGGTCGGCGACGGCGCGCACGCCCGGCACGAGCACGTCCTCGTCGGCCACATCCCGGAACGCACCGCCCTGACGATCGGACTCCTCACCGCCCTGGCCTGAGGCGGCCCGCTCCGCCGTGGCGGAGCGGGCGCCCTTCTCAGTTGTGGCGCTCGCCGAGCAGGACCGGCAGGCTGCGCGTGCTGTTGCCGAGCACGGATCCGAGCGGGCGGGTGCCCGCGTCGGGCCCGGCGAGCCGCATGTCCGGGAAGGCCTCGAACAGCGCGGCCAGCGCCACCTCGCCCTCCAGCCTGGCCAGCGGCGCCCCCAGGCAGAAGTGCCGGCCGTGCCCGAACGACAGGTGACCGGGCTGCTCCGCCACCGCGTCGAACCGGCAGGCCCGCGCCCCGTACCGCTCCGGGTCGCGGCCGGCCGAGGCGAAGCAGGCGACCACCGCCTCCCCCTTGCGCACCCGTACCCCCTCGATCTCCAGGTCGCGGACCGCGTACCGCATCGGGAAGTGCGCGATCGGCGAGTCCCACCGCATGGTCTCCTCCACCACGGCGCTCCACGCCAGCTCGCCCCCGAGCGCGAGGGCGAGCTGGGCGGGCTCGCGCAGCAGGGCGCGGGCGCCGTTGGTGAGCAGGTTGACGGTCGTCACGTGCCCGGCGATGAACACCAGCTCGACCGTGTCCAGCAGCTCCTTCCCGGTCAGCTCGCCCTCCTGGACGAGCGCGCTGATCAGGCCGGGCCCCGGCGTGCGGCGCAGGCCCTCGATGATCTCGGCGACCATCCCGTACAGGACCTTCCTCGCCTCGGTGACGTCCACCGGCGTGTCGCCGACGCCGGCGGCCACGTCGGTCAGCTCGTGCACCCGGGCCCGCATGGCCGGCGGGATGCCCATCAGCTCGGTGATGACGTCCCTGGGTATCGGGTAGGCGAACTGCTCGCGCAGGTCCACCGGCCCCGGCGGCAGCGTGGCCAGGTGGTCCACCCTCTCCGCGGCCAGCCTGGCCACCCACGGCCGCAGCTCCTCGACCCGGCGGGCGTTGAAGACGCGGGCCATCGGGCCGCGCAGCCGCCGGTGCTCCTCCCCCTCGGCGTTCAGCATGGACGTGTCGAAGGTGATCCGGCGCACCGCGGTGCCGTCGCGGACGGCGGCCCGGCCTTCCGGATCCCAGTAGGCGATGTCCCTGGACAGGTCCGGGTGGGCGAGGACCGCGGCCAGGGTCGCGTGCCGGGTGGCGGCCCAGGCGCGCACGCCCTCCATCTCCACCCGGACCAGCGGCCCCAGCTCCCGCAGCCGCTCGCAGTCCGCGTGCACGTCGAGGGTGGCCGGGTCGAGCACGAACTCGACCCCGGCGCCCGTATCGGCGCCCGTATCGGCGTCCGTCGTGGCGTCCACGGCTCAGCCCACCCCTTCCCGCGTGACGGCGAGCGTGGCCGTGTCGAGCCACGGCTCGCGCCCCAGGTAGAGGTCGCGGACCAGCTCGCCGGCGGCGGGCGCGTTGCACAGCCCGTGCCCGGAGAACCCGGCCGCGTACAGGAACGCGGGCGGCCCCGGCCGGTGGCCGATGAACGCGGTCCTGTCCGGGCTGGCGTCGCGCGCGCCGGTGACCGCCGTGTGCAGCCGGACCCCGCTCAGGCTCGGGTACGTGACCGCGAGCTGGGCGGCGACCCCGGCGCGCCAGGCGGCCCTGTCGTTGTCCGGGTAGCCCATGCCGATCAGCAGCCGGTCGCCGCGCAGCCGCACCAGCAGCCGGCTGGCGGCGTCCAGGGTGATCGGGAGCTCGGGCAGCGCTTCCAGCGGGTCGGTGACCAGCAGCTCCTGGGTGACCGGCTCGGGCAGCGGCAGATCGACCCCGGCCGACCTGGCCAGCGGCGCCGACCAGGCGCCGGCGGCGCACACCACGGCGTCGGCCGTGATCGTGCCGCCGGGCGTCTCGACCCGGCCGTCGTGGACCGCGAGCGCCGGGCAGCCGGTGCGGATGCGCACCCCGGCCATCCTGGCGCCCTGCGCGTAGCCGTCGACGATGGCCGCGGTGTCGGACACGTACGCCTGCGGCGACCAGGCGGCGGCCAGCAGCGGCAGGTCACCGCCGATCAGCGGGTTGAGCCGCCTGGCCCGGCGGGCGTCGATCAGCTCGACGTCCACCCCAACGGCCCGCTGCGCGGGCAGGTCGGCCTCGAACGCCGCCACCTGGTCCGCGTCGGTGAACAGCACGAGGTAGCCGACCTGGCGCATCGGCAGCCGGGCGCCGGGCCGCGTGGCGAAGTCGCGGTAGGCGTCCAGGCTCCGCACGGCCAGCGCGGAGCTGACCGGGTCGCCGGCGAAGTAGGCCCGCAGCACGTCGGCCGTGGCGCGTGACGCGCCGGAGCCGAGCGTGCCGCGCTCCAGCAGCACGGTGCCGACGCCGGCCTCGGCCAGGTGGTAGGCGACGGACAGGCCGATCACGCCGCCGCCGACGACCACGACCCGGCCGCTCATTCGAGCGACCCCTTGCGGCGCAGGTGGTCGCCGAGCTGCCACGGGAACAGCTGCAGGTTCCAGCTGCCCAGGCAGTTGACGTACAGGGCCAGGTGCGCCATGAGCGCGGCGAAGTCGTCGCGGTTGTCGATCCGGTCCAGCCCGGCGAGCGCCCTCGTGGTGAAGTCGTGGAGCTTGCCGAGCCCGCAGTAGCCGAGGAACTCGGCGGGGGTGGCGGCCAGCAGCTGCGCCATGTGGCGCAGCGACTCCAGAGGCATCTCCTCGTACGCGGCCCGGACCAGCCCGGTGAAGCAGGAGTAGCCGAGCGGCCGGGTCTCGCCGTTGACGAACACCAGCGTGGTGAGCACCGTCTCGAAGCTGCCCGCGCAGGACGGGATGCGGCCCTCGTGCATGTCGGCCAGGTCGTCGGGCGGGCTCAGCCAGATGCGCTCGGTCTCGGCGTGCACGTCGCCGATGAGGGCGTCGATCTGCGGGTCGGTGACGCTCAGCCGGGTCAGGCGGTGGCCGCCCGGCTCGCCGGCCCGCCGGACCTCGGCGATGACGACCTTCTTGGTCCGGTAGACCGACTCCCAGATCTCGTGCCCCGACTCGACCAGCGTGTCGAGGTGCTCCGGGAGCACCTGGCCGATGGGTACGGCGGGCATCGGCTCGGTCAGCTCGCCGTACTTGATGCCGAGGTGCTGCAGCCGGGAGGCGAACAGCGTGCCGTCGGGCGCCTCGCGACGGTCCACCTTGTGCGTGCCCTGCACGTGCAGCAGGCCGTGGACCGGGGCGACGTGGTAGAGGTGATGGCCTGCCACCAGGGCATGCCCCTGCAGGCTCCGGTACGGCAACGCGTCCCACACGCTCTGGGCCAGGACGGCGTTCCGTTCGTCCAGTTCGGCGATCACGGCGGTGCCCAGCGTGGGCCAGCCGATTTCTACTCGTCTAGTCACAATCTGTGACTCTATCAGCACATATTGTGATATTGAGGGATGGCCCCCACCCGTCCACGCACGTGACAATCGCGACCTCCGGTGAGACGGTCGGAAACAGATCGGCTGCCGTTCCGGAGGGGTTGGACGTGGTCCCTGGTTACCGCGATGTACGCCAGCTTGACAGCGGGCGCACCGGCCGGGTCTTCCTGGCCACGTACCAGGAGACCGGCGCGTACGTCGCGATCAAGTACCTCAACGCGACCCTGCGCAGGGACGACGACTTCATGACCCGCTACCGGCAGGACGCGGCCGAGCTGGTGGAGATCGACCACCCGCACGTGGTCAGGGTGTACGAGTACGTCGAGACGCCCAGGCGGGCCGCGGTCGTGATGGAGCTCGTCGACGGGGTGTCGCTGCGGGAGATCCTCAGGGAGAACGTCCGGGTCAGCCCGGAGGCGGCGCTCGTCGTGGTCAAGAGCACGCTGGAGGCGCTGGCGGCCGCGCACGGGCGCGGCGTGGCCCACCGCGACGTGCGGCCGGAGAACCTGCTCGTGCAGGCCGACGGGACGGCGAAGCTCTCCGGCTTCGGCATCGTGACGCACGCCGAGGAGCCCGGCGTGCCCGCCGGCAGCCCGCCGTACATGGCTCCCGAGCTGTGGACACGGGGCGAGGCGGGCCCGCTCGCCGACCTGTACGCGGCGGCGTGCGTGCTGTTCGAGGCCGTCAGAGGGCGCGCGCCGTACCGCGGCGAGGACCTGGCGGCCCTGCGCGACAAGCACCTGGTGGAGCCGCCGCCGCTGGAGGTGGTGCCGGACGCGCTGCGCGGGCTGCTGCGGCACGGGCTGGCCAAGGCCCCCGCTCTCCGGTACGCGTCCGCCGTGGAGTTCCTGGCCGAGCTGGAGCGCGACGCGGTCGCCGGCTACGGGACGGAGTGGGAGCAGCGGGGCCGCCGCCATCTGGCCGAGCCGGCGACCGCGCTCGCGCTGCGCTTCCCGCTGGCCAGGACCGAGCGCGAGCCCGCCCCCAGGGCCGCCGTCCCGCGTCCGCTGCCCGCGCTGCCGCCCTATCTGTGGCTGGCGGTGGCGACCGTGGTGGCGGTGGCGATCTCGCTGCTGGCGTCCGGCGGGACGTTACCCCCGGGGCCGGCCACGGCGCTGATGCCCCCGGAGACCACCGCGGACGTCCCCCCGCCCGCCACGGAACCGCCGCCGGACCCCTCCGGCACGACGTCCCCCGGCCCGCCGTCGGCGGACCCCTCCGGCACGGCGTCCCCCGGCCCGTCCGCCTCCGGCCCGGATCGGAGTGCCTCCGACCAGCGCCCCACCGGCCCTCCTCCCTCGGACAGCCCGGGCCGGCCGCGCCCCGATCCGACCACGCGGCCCAGCGTCGCCCCCACGACGTCCAGAGCCCCCGCCTCCCCGCCGCCCCGCGGGAGCACCGCCGTGACGGGGATCGGCATCCTGTCCTGGGACGGTTCCACGGGCTCGGTCCGGGTCACCGCCGACGGTCCGGGCAGCGTCCGGCTGCGGCTGTCGTACCTGCGGCGCGACGACGGCGGCGTGTCGCGCGAGGTCGCCGGCGAGAGCCGCACCCTGTCCGGCGGCACCGACTACACCAGCCGGGCCCGCCGCGACCTCGGCCAGGTGGCGTGCGGCCACCGCGCCCACCTGACCCTGGTGGCGATGACGGAACCCGCGGCGGCGAACGGGCCGCAGATCAGCGAGGTGGCCGTGGACGGCCCCGCCTGCGCCTCGCCCTCCCAGCCCACCCCCACACCGGACGGCCAGGCGGCCCTGCGCCCCGTCAGGCCTCCTGCGGGAGCCAGCCCGGGGTGATGAAGAGACCGGTGGCCTCCACCAGGACGGTTCCGTCGGGGAGGGCGATGCGGCCCTCCGCCCAGGACTTGCGGCCCTCCGACCGGGTGTACTCCGCCGTCGCCACGACGAGGACCCCCAGCGGGACGGGAGCGCGGTAGCTCATGGTGAGCGAGGCGGTCAGTCCGACGCGTCCGGCCACGCCGACCGCCGTGCCCAGCAGGTGGTCGAGGACCATCGCGCTGACCCCGCCGTGCACCAGCCCCGGCGGGCCCTCGTGCAGCGGCCGGAAGACCTGCTCGGCGCGGACCCCGCCGCCGGGCGGGTACTCGACCTCGACCGGGGGCGCGAACGGGTTGGCGGCTCCGACGGCGGCGTTGCCCAGGAGCCACCGGGGCTCGCCGAACTCCACCGGGGGCCGCCGGGCGGCGTCGAGGCGGGCGGTGAGGGCGCGCAGTTCCTCGGTGACAGCGGCCAGTTCGTCGTCGTCGGCACCGGTCGCGAGCACGGCGTCCATCAACTCACGGGTCTGTGCGGCCAGGGCGAGGAGCGCCGCGTGGGTGGCTTCGGACGTCACGTCGATCGACATGGGACATCATCTTAGAACGAATTCTACCGAATTTCATTCTAGAGCCGGGGAACGGTCCATGAGATCCGTCACGCTCCGCACGATCACGACGGCGTAACGAAGTAGTCACGCCGGAGTCAGTAGATCTTTTGGGATTAAATCCTCTTTGGGGCGTTCCATCCGGAAGACTGCTGACCTGCCGGTTGAAGCAGAGGATCTCGTGACGATTTCTTGACGCAGGCTTGACCTGGCCATCCGTGACGGTAGCCTCCTTCATCACGGATGACTACTGGTATCCGGTTTCGACACAAGTGTCCCGGGGTTCCCCGCTGTACCCCTGGTCGCTCGGACGTAACCGGTCTCCTGGAAGGATTGGCCCCCGCACTTCCATGACCCCAGAGATGCGGAAGTTCATCGAGCTTCTCGAGAGCCAGCTCGGCTACTCGGAGAAGTCCGGTGCGTACACCAAGTTCGGCAACTGGTACGGCGAGAACATCGAGTTCGACGCCGACTACAGCTCCGCCCCGTGGTGCGACATGTTCCTGGGCTGGGCTGCGACCAAGCTCGGGTACGAGGAGTGGATGGGCCAGTTCGCCTGGACCGTGGCGCACGCCAAGTGGTTCAGGAAGCAGGACGCCTGGGGCACCAAGCCGGAGCCGGGCGCGTTCGTCTTCTTCGACTGGGGCGGCTCCGACAGCATCGCCCGGATCGACCACGTCGGCGTGGTGACCAAGGTCGCGGGCGGCCGCATCCACACCATCGAGGGCAACATCGACGGCGGGGTGGCCAAGCGCAAGGTGCGTGACACCGGCAAGGTCGTCGGCTACGGGTACCCGTGGAAAATCAAGGAGCGGCTGGACGCCGAGGCGGCCCAGAAGGCGGCGGACGAGGCCGCGGCCATGGAGGCCAAGGCCGGGGTCGGCACACAGGACGGCAGCGGGCTCGCCATCGTGGTCCCGCACGTCGAGCTGGACGGACAGCAGAAGGTCCCGTCGGCCACCCGCCCCGAGAAGGAACAGAAGAAGAAGGACGCGACCCCGCCGAAGGCCGGGAAGTCCGACACCGGGAAGAAGTCCGAGCCCGCCCCCAAGGCCGTCCCCGGCGCCGCCGACTCTCCCGCGCCGAAGTCCGGCAAGCACGCCAAGCCCACCACGGCCGACACCAGCGCCGTCACCACCGGCCCGCTGCCCGTCATCACGGACGCCTCCGCCACCTCCCCGTCCGTCACGGTCGACTCCCCCGCGCTGCTCACCTCCGCGCTGGTGGCCGCCCTCGCCGTGCTGGCGGTGGCCAAGGCCAAGACGCTGCGGCTGCGGCCCGCCCCGGCCGGAGCGGCGGTCGCGCAGGACTCCGCGTCCCGCTCCCACCGCCGCCGCAAATCACGCAAGCAGGCCCGTACCGCGTCCTCTCGCCCGCTGCAGGAGCCGATGGAGCTGGAGGCGCCACGGCCGCTGGTCGACGTCGCGGAGCCGGTCACCGCGCTCAGGTCCCTGCGGGCGCTGTTCCCCCACGAACCGATCGTCATCCCGGAGGCGACCAGCGAGTTCGACGCCTTCTCCCGCCCGCGCCGGCCCGCCCCCGCGCCCGAGCGGCCGATCACGCTCGTCTGGGAGGACGACGGCTCGACCCGCCGGCTCATCACCGACACGGGGCCGATCGAGATCCCGCGCGAGCCGGGGCTGTACGAGCTGCCCGACCCCTACAGCGCCTTCCACCTCCTGGGCGGCGCGTCCGGACCGTTCCCGATCCGCGAGGAGCCGGTCCTCCCGCTCGCCTCCGCCAACCGCGGGGAGCCGGTCCTCCCCCTCGCTGCCCCCGACCGCGGGGAGCCAGTACTCCCGCTCGCCTCCGCCGACGCCCACCCCGGCCGCCGCCGCCGCGACCACCCGGCCGCACCGTCCCGCGTCCGCCCGGAGGAGCGTCCCACGGCGGACACACCCCTGCGCGGCCGCCGCCACCGGCAGTCCGTCGACATCCAGCGCCTGGAGCCGTTCGTCCCGGACGCCCCGCTCCGCGGCCGCCGCCACCGCCCGCACGACCCGGCTCACGGCACCCAGCACGCCCGCACCCACGCAGCGTCCCAGAATGCCCCGTACGAGCCCGCAGGCCCGATCTCCACACGGACGTACGAGCCCGCCCTGACCGGCACCCCACGCTCAGCCGACCGCGCGCCCGCCGCCCGGGACATCCGCGGCACCGCCGAGGGTCGCAGAGGCCCCCGCCGAGGCCGCCACCGCGCCTGACCCCCGGCGCCCTCGTCCGGACGCGCCTTCCGCGGGCCACGGCCGCCCGGCCGTCGATCATTTTCCCCCTTCCGCACCGACCCGTCAGCCGTTAATCTAAAGAACGTTAGAAAACGAGAGGAGCCCCCCATGTCCTACCCAGACGCGCGCTACCTCGACGAGAACGGCGAGGCCAGCGGACGGCTGCGACGCACCACCCAGGGCCCGGACCTGGTGATCGGCAAGGACCCCGGAACGCAGGTGCACTACCTGGGCACCGGCGAGTCCACCAACGGCGCGTTCGGCCTGTACCGGTGGGAGATGGGCCCGCGCCCCGGCGGCCCGCAGCCGCACTTCCACCGCACCATGACCGAGTCGTTCTACGTCCTGTCCGGATCGGTGCGGCTCTACAACGGCAAGGAGTGGGCCGACGGAAACGCCGGCGACTTCCTGTTCGTCCCCGAGGGCGGCATCCACGCCTTCAGGAACGAGTCGGGCGAGCCCGCGTCGATGCTGATCCTCTTCACCCCCGGCGCCCCGCGCGAGGCGTACTTCGAGGAGCTGGCCGCCATCGCCGCCGAGGAGCGGCAGCTCAGCCCCGAGGAGTGGACCGAGCTGTACCGCCGCCACGACCAGTACATGGTCTGATGTTCCCCGAGGAGCCCGTCTACCAGCAGCTCGCCCGCATCGGCAAGGCGCTGGCCAGCCCGGTGCGGCTGCGCCTGCTCGACGTGCTGGACCAGCAGGAGCGCACCGTCGAGGAGCTGGCGCGGGAGGCGGGCGTCCCGCTGAAGAACACCTCCGCCCAGCTCCAGCAGTTGCGCGCCGCCCAGCTGGTGACCGCCAGGAAGGAAGGCACCCGGGTCTACTACCGGCTGGCCGACGAGCGGGTGTCGCGGTTCCTGGGCGCGTTCCAGGGGTTCGCCCAGGACCGGCTGGCCGACCTGCGGGACGCGGTGGCCGACCTGCTGGGCTCGTACGAGACGGTGACGGCGGACGAGCTGGCCGCCAGGCTGGCGGACCCGGCGACTCTCGTGCTCGACGTGCGCTCGCCCGGCGCCTTCGCCGCCGGACACGTGCCGGGCGCGGTGTCGGTGCCGTTGCGCGAGCTGGAGGAGCGCCTGGGCGAGCTGCCCGGCGGCAAGGAGATCATCGCCTACTGCGGCGGCCCCTACTGCGTGGTGTCCCCGCGCGCGGTCGAGCTGCTGCGCGGGCACGGCTTCCGGGCCCGGCCGCTGGAGGGCGGGCTCACCGCGTGGCGGCGGTCGGGACGGGCCGTGCGGGGACTTTAGTCCTGCCCGCCACGGCCTTTGGGCCCGTCCCCTGCCCGCCGGGGGACAGTACCGTGAGGCGGCGGAGGTGGTGGTGGAGTGACCTGGTGGGCGGTGGTGCGCTTCCTGCACGTGCTGTCGGCCGCGCTGTGGGTCGGCGGGCAGCTCACGGTCTCGCTGGTGGTGCTGCCGCTGGCCCGCCGCATCCTGGACGAGGAGCGGCGCGGCCAGGTGATGAACGCGGTCGGGCGGCGGTTCGGCATGTTCACCGGCGCGGTGTTCCTGCCCCTGCAGATCGGCACCGGCGTGGCCATCGCCTGGCACAAGGGCGTCACCTGGGAGTCGCTCGCCGAGCCCGGCTACGGCCGGATCCTGGCCGCCAAGCTGGCGTTGTTCGCCGCGGTCATGGCGGCGGCGGCCCTGCACGGCTGGGCCACCGGCGCCGGACGGCGCGGTTTCGCCCGCGCCATGGCGGTGACGTCGCTGGTCGGGTCCGTCGGCGTGATCCTGCTGGCCACCGCCCTGCCCGCGACCTAGACCCTCAGATCAGCCCCAGCGCGAGCATCGCGTCCGCCACCCGGCGGAACCCGTCGATGTTGGCGCCGGCCACGTAGTTGCCGGGCATCCCGTACTCGTCGGCGGTCTCGAGGCAGCGGTCGTGGATGTCGCTCATGATCTCCTGCAGCCGGTGCTCGGTGGACTCGAAGCTCCACGAGTCGCGGCTGGCGTTCTGCTGCATCTCCAGGGCGCTGGTGGCGACGCCGCCGGCGTTGGCGGCCTTGCCCGGCCCGAAGGCGACGCCCGCCTCCAGGAACACCTTGATGCCCTCGGGCGTCGTCGGCATGTTGGCGCCCTCGCCCACCGCGACGCAGCCGTTCTCGACCATGACGGCGGCGTCGCGGCCGGTGATCTCGTTCTGGGTCGCGGACGGCATCGCCACCTCGCACGGCACGTCCCACACGCTGCCGCCCGGCACGAACGTCACGTGGTCGCCGCGGCGCGCCGCGTACGCCTCCAGCCGGCCGCGCTCCACCTGCTTGACCTGCTTGAGCAGGTCGAGGTCGATGCCCTTCTCGTCGACGACGTAACCGGAGGAGTCGGAGCAGGCCACCACCACACCGCCGAGCTGCTCGACCTTCTCGATCGTGTAGACGGCGACGTTGCCGGCGCCGGACACCACGACCCGCTTGCCGTCGAAGGACGTGCCGCGCGACTTGAGCATCTCCTCCACGAAGAACGCGCACCCGTAGCCGGTGGCCTCGGTGCGTACCTGTGCTCCCCCGTACACCAGGCCCTTGCCCGTGATCACGCCGGACTCGTAGCGGTTGGTGATGCGCTTGTACTGGCCGAACAGGAAGCCGATCTCGCGTCCGCCGACGCCGATGTCGCCCGCGGGCACGTCGGTGTACTCGCCGATGTGCCGGTAGAGCTCGGTCATGAAGCTCTGGCAGAACCGCATCACCTCACGGTCCGAGCGCCCCTTCGGGTCGAAGTCGGAGCCGCCCTTGCCGCCGCCGATGGGCAGGCCGGTGAGGCTGTTCTTGAAGATCTGCTCGAACCCGAGGAACTTCACGATGCCGAGGTAGACCGACGGGTGGAAACGCAGACCACCCTTGTACGGGCCCAGCGCGCTGTTGAACTCGACCCGGAAGCCGCGGTTGATGTGGACCTCGCCGCGGTCGTCCTCCCACGGCACGCGGAAGATGATCTGCCGCTCGGGCTCGCAGATGCGCTCGATGATCTTCGACTCGGCGTACTCGGGGTGCTTGCCGAGAACCGGGCCGACGCTCTCCAGCACCTCCCGCACCGCCTGGTGGAACTCGATCTCCCCCGGGTTACGGCGCAGGACGTTGTCATAGATCGACGACAGTTTCTCGTGCAACACGGACTCTCCCAGCTTATGTGCGATACGCGTCCTCACCTTACGAGGAAGCCTCCTGTGAGTCGTACGCGCCCCCCGCAGTGACCTGCGACTACCCGGCACGACCGGTAAGAATCCAGGTCAGGCCCCCGCGCCTACCCTGGGCCGGTCGGCCCGCACCGGCGGCGCGGGCTCCTCCTCGTGCCCCTCCACCGAAAGGTTGGGCAGCAGCCGGTCCAGCCAGCGCGGGCACCACCAGTTGGCCCGCCCCAGCAGCACCATGGTCGCCGGCACCAGGAATCCTCTGATCAGCGTGGCGTCCACGGCGATCGCCACCGCCAGGCCGACGCCGAACGTCTTCACCATCGAGTCGGGGTACGCGATGAACGCGGTGAACACCGCCACCATGATCAGCGCCGCCGACGTGATGACCCGCCCGGTCGACCCCAGCCCCTCGGCCACCGCCCTGGCGTTGTCGCCGTGCTTCAGGTACGCCTGCCGGACCGCCGTCAGCAGGAAGACCTCGTAGTCCATCGACAGCCCGAACAGCACCGCGAACAGCATCAGCGGCACGTAACTCTCGATCGGCACCGAGAAGAACAGCGCCTGCACGTACGACGCGTTCACGGGCGGGTCCATGCCCACCAGCCCGCTGCCCACGCCGAAGGAGAACACCGCAGCCAGCGCGCCGAAGGCGGCCCCGAGCGAGATGAGGTTCATCAGCGCCGCCTTGATCGCCACCACCGGCGCCCGGAACGCCAGCAGCAACAGCAGGGCGCTGAGCAGCACGACGACGCCGATGACGAGCGGGGTGCGCTCGGTCAGCCGGTCGGCGGCGTCGGTGAGCGCGGCGACCTCACCTCCCACGTGCACCTCCAGCCCGTCGCCGTCGAACGTCCTGATCTCGCGTACGAGGTCGGCGGCGCGCGGGTCGCTGGGCGGGTAGTCGGGGATGACCTGGATCATGGCCGCCCGCCCGGCGTCGTTCAGCTTGGGCTCGGCCACGTGGGCGACGCCGCCGAGGTCCCCGATCCGGTCGGCGAGCCGCTCGGCGGCGGCCTCCGTGACCTCGCCCCGCCCGCTCGCCACCACGGTCAACGGCCCGGTGCTGCCGGGCCCGAACCCGACCGACATCAGCTCGTACGCCCGCCGCGGCTCCGACCCGTGCGCGCCGTACCCGTCGTCGAGCGTCCCGAGCTTGAGCGAGAGTGCGGGCGCGGCGAGCGCGGCCAGCACGAGCACGCTGCCGACGAGCACCCGCCACGGCCGCCGCGCCACCCACATGCCGAGCGCAGTCCACCCCGACGACTCCGGCCGGCGGCCGAGGAACGGCACCTTCAGCGCGTTCACCCCGTGGCCCAGCAGGCCGAGCTGGGCCGGCACGAGCGTGATCGCGGTGAGCACGGCCATCACGACGGAGATGCCGGTGATCCAGCCGAGCGTGGCCAGCAGCGGGAACCCGGCGAACATGAGCGCGGTGAGCGCGATGACGACCGTGCCGCCCGCGAACACCACCGCCCCGCCCGAACTGGACACCGCCCCGCGCACCGCCTGCTGGACGGGCAGTCCGGAGGCGAGCAGCCGGCGGTAGCGCGACAGCAGGAACAGCGCGTAGTCGATGCCCACGCCGAGGCCGATCATCGTGGCCATGATCCCGGCCTGCTTCGGCACGTCCATGACATGCCCGAGCAGCCCGATCACGCCCAGTCCCGTGGCCACGCTGACCAGCGCGGTGAAGATCGGCACGAGCGCGGCCGTGAGCGTGCCGAACGCGAAGATCAGCACCAGCAGGGCGCAGATCACGCCGATGATCTCACTCGGCCCGGTCTTGATCTCCTTGTCGGCGGGCGTCGAACTGTCGTTCGCGACGACCTCCAGCCCCGCGTCGCGGGCCGGCTCGGCGGCCGCGGAGATCCGCTGCGTGTTCTCGGCCACCTTGCTGCTGTCGTGGCCCTCCAGCCGCACGGTGATGACGCCGATCTGCAGGTTCGAGGCGATGCCGCCCTGCCGGAACGGCGAGTCGGCCTCCTTGACGTGCTCCTGCTCGCGGATGTTCGCGACCGCGTCCTCGACGGCCCCCTTGCGCGGCTCCTCGATGAGCGGCCCGTCCGGGGAGTAGACGATGAGCTGTACGGTGCCGCCGGGCTGGAACCCCGGCCCGAAACCGTCACGCATCAGGTCATGAGCGCGCTGGGCGTCCGTGCCGGGGATGCTCACCTCGGTGCTGACGGGACTGCCCAGCACCAGGCTGCCGCCCATCGCGGCCACGGCCAGCGTCACCCATAAGGCCAGAACGGCCCTCCCGTGCCGGGCGCACCAGCCACCGAGCCAGCCCAGAAAGCGCGCCATCGCGACCCCCAGCCTCGAACGCCCGTCCTGTACGGTCGTACAGCACTACGATAAAGGGCGATAAAAGGGGGAAGGTTGCGCGAACCCGGAAATGAGATGATGACCACAGCCAACGACACCCGCAGCCGCATCCTGGCCGCCGCCCGCGAGCTCTTCGCCGAGCGCGGCTACGCCAACACTTCCCTCGCCGACATCGCCGCCGCCGTGGGCCTGACCAAGACCGCGATCGCGTACCACTTCCACCCCAAGGACAGGCTCGCCGCCGAGCTCATCGCCCCGGCGGCGGAGGACATGATCGCCCTGCTGGGCGCCGACTTCGCGGGCGACCGCCGGGCTTTCGTGACGGCGCTGGCCGGCTTCATGGTGCGGCACCGGGCGGTGATGCGGCTCTTCATGGAGGACCTCGGCACCGCCGACGCCGCCCCTCCCGGCTCGACGGGCGAGGCGGTCAGGACCTTCCGCGACGAGATCTACCTCAAGCTCGTCGGCCCCCGCCCGGACGAGGCCGCGACGGTGCGCGGCTGGGCCGTGCTCGGCGCCCTGCAGTCGGCCGTCGTGCACACCATGGACCTCCCCCAGGACCAGGTCCACGCCACCCTCCTGCGGGCCGCCCTCGCCATCGAAGACCTCTAGTCAGTCGAAGAGCTCGTCGACGGTGGCGACGCTCATCGCGCGGACGAGCCACGTGTCGAGCCGCGCCACCTCGGCGCACCCCTCGATCCGCGCCCGCGCCGCCTCGTCCACGGCCACCCCCCTGCGCTCCAGCAACAGCAGAATCGACCTCGTCTCCCCCCGGACCTGCCCTTCCTCCCGCAACTGCTGGGCGAACTCGGACTGGTAACGGTACGTCCCGGTGGACATCATCTTCCTCCAGAGCTGCCGGGCTGTGGTGTCGCCGAGGCCGACTTCGATGAACTCGGCGAGGAAACCCGCATCATCGACGTCGAGGGTGTCCAGCGCTGGTGCCAGCGCCTCCAGTATGGCATTCACGCTACGTGAGAGGGCGTGCGCGAGCGCGGAGAACACGGCGAGGACCACGTCCTCCGCCGCCACGGCGGGATCGACGACGGCGGGGACGTTGTCGGGGCCCAGGGCGATCGGCCACATGGTCATGGTCGGCATGCCGGGAAGGCCGATCGACTTCGGGCCCCGGGCCCATCGCGCGGTGGACGCGTGCTGACAGATGACGATCAGCACGACCTCGCGCCGGAACTTCGCATGCAGGTAGCTGATGTAGTAGGCCCAGGCGGGAGGCTTCTCGGGGTCCCGCTTCCCCTGTGACTCGATGATGACCAGGTGTTCGCCGAGCTCGGACTTCACCTGGAGCAACGTGTCGACGCGTCGCTCGATCGGCAGGATCTCCGTGAGGTCGGTGTTGACCACCGACAACGAGCTGACTTCGGGGAACGGGATGTCCAGCGCCTTGAGGGTGCGGGAGAAGAGCGAGGGTTCCTCCTGGAAGATGCGGTGGAGGGCCTCGTGCGGCGCCGATGGCATGCGCTCTACGTTACCAGTCGATTACTTTGGGTTGAACGAGGCGGCACCCCCGGGAGTCACGCGAGCCGACGTCACTTCGGCAGGTGGGTGGCGGCGGTGGCCGGGGCTTTCAGCATGGCCTCGCGGACCTGCGCCGGGGGGAGGCCGTGGCGTAGGGCGACGACCGCGGCGGCGCTGACCGCGCCGATCGCCGCGCCGGCGACGGCCGCCGCCGCCACGGGGTCCAGCTCGTCCGGGTACGCGTGGTGGAGCGCGTCGGCCAGGGCGGTCTGGGCGGTGGCCATGCGCTGCAGCAGCCGCGCCTGGACCGCCGGCTCGGTGGCCACGAGCCGGGCGCGGGCGGCGGCCAGGCCGGTCGGGAGGTCCTTCGCGGAGGCGTCGGCGACCATCGCGCCGATCGCCCGGAGCAGCGCGTCACCCGGAGTCTCGCCGGGCCGCCGGTCGCCGAGCGCCGCGACGCCCAGATCCACCCTGGGGACGCTGTTGGCCAGCAGCACGTCCTCCTTGGCCGCGAAGTGCAGGAAGAACGTACGCGTCGAGAGCTGGGCCGCGGCGGCGATCTGCGCGACCGTCGTCCGCTCGTACCCCTTCTCCTCGAACAGCCGGACGGCGGCCTCGACCAGCGCCTCCCGGGTTCGTTCCTTCTTCGCCTCACGCAACCCCATGCCCGCGACTTTACTACATCGCATGTATTGCTACATTGAGTGTATTAATGCATGAGTGCAGCGAAAGGAGCTGTCATGGGCACCCTGGACGGACGGGTCGCGCTCATCACCGGCGCGGGACGCGGGATCGGCAGGCAGGAGGCGCTCTTCTTCGCCTCCGAGGGAGCGAAGGTCGTGGTCAACGACCCGGGCGTGACGCCGGAGGGCACCGGCGGCGACGCGGGCGTGGCCAGGGCTGTGGCCGCCGAGATCAGGGACGCCGGAGGCCAGGCCGTGGCCAGCACCGACGACGTCACCGACTGGGACGGGGCCAGGCGGATGGTCCAGACCGCGGTGGAGACGTTCGGCGATCTGGACGTGGTGGTCAACAACGCCGCCATCCACCGCAGGCGGGCGCTCGTGAACATGACGGAGGACGAGTTCGACGCCGTGCTGGCGGTGCACCTCAAGGGGACGTTCGCGGTCACCAGGTGGGCCGCCCGTCACTGGCGCGACCAGGGGGACACCCGCGACCGCGCGGTGGTCAACACCGTGTCCGCGTCGGGGCTGCTGCTGCCCGGGATCACGCAGGGCAACTACGCCGCGGCCAAGGCCGGCATCGCGGCCCTGACCACCGCCCACGCCGTGGAGCTCGCCCGGTACGGGGTGCGGGTCAACGCCGTGTCCCCGTCCATGGCCCGTACCCGGCTCACCGAGGGCGTCCCCGGGATGTCCGGCCCGCCGGACGTACCCGAAATGTCCGGCCCGCCGGACGGCGCGTTCGACCCGCTCGACCCCGCGCTGACGGCTCACGTCGCGGCCTACCTGGCCACGCCGGGGTGCCCGGTCAACGGGCAGGTGCTGGCGGTACGGGGGACGTCGGTGACAGTCCTGAACGGGTGGAGCGCCGGCGAGAGCGTGACCAAGGACGGCGCGCCCTGGACGGTCGCCGAACTCGGCGAGGCCATGGCGGCGCTTCCCCGGCGGGACCCGCTGGCGGAGGCGGTGGCGATGGTGGGAGGCAGTCTCGGCGACGGCAACCGCGACAAACTGCTGGCCATGGTCGACGCCATGCTCGCCGACCCCCGCTGACCCGGCCCCGGCGAGGAGAGGCCCTGTCAGGGCTCGGTCGAAGGTTCCGGGGTGGGGGTGGGAGTGGGCTCGGTGGGGTCGGGGCCGTCGGGAGGCCGGGCGCCGACCATGATCGAGACGCGGGCGCCGGGTTCGGCGCAGGTGCCAGGGGCGGGGTCCTGGGCGATGGCGACGTTCCACTGGGACTCGTCCTCGACCACCTGCGTGCGTACCACCGGGACGAGGCCGGCGGCGCGGAGGGCCGCGAGCGCGCCGTCACGCGACTGACCGGCCACCGGGGGCACGGGGGCGCCGCGGCGGGCCACGACCAGCGCGACCGGGGTGCCGCCCGAGACCCTGGCGCCCGCCTCCGGGGCCGTGGACAGGACCTGACCGTCCGGTTTCGCGGCGCAGGAGGCGGAGACCTTGCCCACCTTCAGGCCCGCGCCGGTGAGCGCCGCCTCGGCCGCCTCGCGCCGCTCGCCGGTGACCGCGGGCACCTTCACCCCCGCCGACACCTCCAGCGCGACGGCCGAGCCCTTGGAGACGTAAGTGCCGACGGCCGGTCGGGAGGCGAGCACCTGGCCGATCTTCCGCGGTGAGTCGGCCTTGGTGATGTCGCCGGCGGCGAGCCCGGCGCGTTCGAGCGCCCTGACGGCGGCGGCCCGGGAGAGCCCGGCCAGGGCGGGCACGGCGATCTCCACCGGTTTCCGGACGGGCGGCTCCTTCGACGCCGGGGTCCGGTCGTCCTGCGGGCGTTCCTCCGTCGGCGGCCGCTCCTTGGCGGGCTGGTCGTCGGCCGCCTGTCCGGACGGCTCGGCGGTGGGTCCGGAAGTCGGCGTACCGGCCCGTACCCGCATGCCGTCCTCCCTGAACAGCGGCACGAACAGGCTCACCAGCACAGCGGCGGTCACCAGCAGCGCCCCGACCACCGCCAGCCCCGCCTTCCCCAGCGCCCACCGCGGCGACCCGGGCCCGCCCGTCCCCACCCGCGAACCACCCTCACGCCCCGGCGGCCCGGCCGTGTACGGCCCGCCCGTCCCCACGCGCGGCGCAGCCTCGCGCCCCGACGACTCCGCCGAGTACGGCCCAGGGCGAGCCGTCCCCACCCACGAACCGACCTCGCGCCCCGACGACTCGTTCGAATACGGCCCGGGCGGAGCCGTCCCCGCCCGCAGACCACCCTCGCGCCCCGACGGCCCGCCCGTCCCCACCCGCGGACCAGCCTCGCGCCCCGACGAGTCGGCCGAGTACGGGAGGCCAGGCGGAGCCGTTCCCACCCGCTCGGGCGGGGCGGGCTCGCGTGGCACTCGTTCGACGGGATACCCGGCGGGTGACCCGCGATAGGCGGCCCCGCCCAGCCTCGGCCTCGCCTCCCGCCCAGAACCACCTGCCCCGGCGCCGTCCGCAGCCGGAGGCGATGCGTCGTCTCGGCTCCCTCCTGCCGAAGCCGGGGCACCCGACCCGCCGTCACCTGGTCGGCTGGACGAGGGAGCGGGTGGTTCCGGCAGGTGGTAGTCGTCCGGGGTGCCCGTGGTCTCCGGTTCCGCGAGAGGGACCGGGCGGGAGTCGGCGACCGGCGGGCGGGGCGGGGGGACGGCACGGAGGATGTGCGGCGGAGGCGAGCGCAGCACCTCCGCCGGCACGCCTTCCGACGTACCCAGCAGTTCCAGCAACAAGTCCCGGCTGGTCGGCCGGTTCCTGGCGTCCTTGTCGAGGCACGCCTCCACCAGCGCTCTGAGCGGCCCTTCCAGGCTCCCCAGGTCGGGCGGCGCGGTGAGGATGCGGTGCAGCACCGGCGCCACCGAGTCCTGCCCGAACGGCGCCGTCCCGTTGGCGGCGAAGCAGATGGTGGCGCCCCACGAGAACACGTCCACCGCCCCGGTGACCGCGCTCGCGGTGATCTGCTCGGGAGCCATGTACGCGGGAGTGCCGACGCTCCTGTTGGACAGCGTGGCGGCCGCGTCGAGCGCCCTGGCCAGGCCGAAGTCGATGACCCGCGGCCCGTCGGGCCCGAGGAGCACGTTCTGCGGCTTGAAGTCGCGGTGCACGATGCCCGCGCGGTGGATCGCCGCGATGGCCGTGACGGTGCCGACGGCGAGCCGCTCCAGCCCGCCGCCGCGCCGCGGCCCGGTGAGCATGACCTCGCGGGCCAGCGAGGGCCCGTCGACGTACTCGCTGACGATGTACGGCCTGCCCTCGTCGAACCCGGCGTCCACCACCTGCGCGGTGCAGAACCTGGCCACGTGCTTGGCCAGCTCCACCTCCCGCAGGAACGCCCCGCGCCCGTCGCCCACCGGCCCGTGGAGCAGCTTGACCGCGTAGCTCTCTCCGGCGAGGGTCCCGAGGAACACCACACCCTGGCCGCCCTCGCCCAGACGCCCGGACAGCTCGTAGGGCCCGAGTGTCCGTGGATCCCCCGTCCTGAGCGGCTGCGCCGTTGGCACGGGGCGCCTCCCCTCGCCGCCACCCCACCTACCCTTCCCACTGAAGCAGCCGGTGGCGGAGAGTCAACGGCGGCCGGGCCATCGCCACCTGACCGTGACCGTTCGAGGTCAGGACGACCGGGCGACCTTGCCCGAATACGTCACTTCTTCCTCACCCTGGCGGGTGACCGTGATGACCATCTGGCCACTGTCGCCGATCGGCCGCATCCGGAGCGTTCCCGGATGGCACGCGGTGCCGGCGACGTGCAGCAGCTCGTACACGAGGTCGCCGACGGGCCGCAGGATGCCGGAGCAGTGCAGATCGGCGCCCCACCGCATGCTGGACTCCCCGCCGTCATCGAGCCGGATGTCGACGGGGAACACCCGCCCGGCGCTGGGATGCGTCGCCGAACCGGTCCAGCGCCCCGCCCGGCCCTCACCCTGCGGCCAGAGCACGAACGCGGCCACCGCGCACGCCGCCAGCAGGGCCGCGGCGACGACGGGCCACTTCGCTAATCGCCGCTTGACCGGCCGAGCCTGCCGAACGGGCGCGGCGGTGTCGACGAGCCGCGCGAGCGCCCGGCTCCCGGTGAGCTCGTGCCGGCCGGTCAGAGGCACCCGCCACGCCACGGTGGCCGGCCCGTCGGTGCCCGCGTCATCTGATGGAACGGGCCGCGTGCCACCGGGCGGCACGGGACCGGACGCGGCCCCGAGCGCGGCCATGGCGCCCGAGGTCAGCACGTCGCCGGTGGCGTCCTGGCCGAGCAGGCGCCGCAGCACCTCCTCCGCGTCCGGCCGGTCGCCCGGCTCGGGCGCCAGGCAGGCGTCGACGATCGCCCTGAGCGGCCCGGACAGCGTGCCCAGGGCCGGCTTCCCGTACAGGATGCGCGCCATGACCTCCTGGACCGTCGCCGCCGTGAACGCGTGGCGGCCCGTGGCGGTGAAGGCGACGGTCAGCGCCCACGCGTAGAGGTCGGCGGGCGGCCCCGCGGGCTCGCCCTTGATGCGCTCGGGGGCGAGGTACGAGGGCGTGCCGACGGGGATCTTGCCGGTGGTCGCGGTGCCGTCCATCAGCCGGGAGACGCCGAAGTCGATCACCCGCGGCCCGTCGAGGCTGAGCAGCACGTTCCCGGGCTTGAAGTCGCGGTGCACGACCCCGGCCCGGTGGATGGCGCCCAGGGCGGTGGCGGTGCCGATGGCCAGCCGGTGGAGCGAGCCGCCGGTGCGCGGCCCCTGCTCGGCGATGTGCTCGCGGAGCGAGACGCCGTCGACGTACTCGCTCACCAGGTAGGGCCGGTCGCCTTCGAGGTCGGCGTCGAGGAGCTGGGCGGTGCAGAAGGGCGCCACCCTGCGCACCGCCTCGACCTCGGCCAGGAACCGGCGCCGCACCGCCGGGTCGGCCGACAGGCTGGCGTGCAGCAGCTTGACCGCGACCTGCGCGCCCTGGCCGGTGTGGCCGAGGTAGACGACGCCCTGCCCGCCCTGACCGAGCCGCGCCGAGAGCCGGTACGCGCCCAGCAGGCGCGGGTCATCGGCTCGGAGCTCGGACATAAGGCGTCATTATTGCAGGATCATGGAGGCCCGGACGGGTCGTTCCCGGTCAGCCCGAGTTCCGCCATGGCGAGACCGGCCAGGTCGTCGGGCATCTCCCGGATCGTCCCGATGCGCACGAGGGCGGCGACGCCGAGGTAACCGCCGTAGGCGGCGAGCACCCGCCGGCGCGCCTCCTGCCGGGGCAGCCCGAGCTCGCGCAGCACGCCCTCCATGTAGGCGAGGCGCCGCTCGCTCACCTGGCGCGCCACCTCACCGACCAGCGGGTCGTCGGCCTCGCTGATCAGCCGGAACGCGATCGCGGCGTCCCGCCCCTCGCCGAACGCCCGCTCCAGCAGCACGCGCATGCGCTCCAGAGGGTCGGCGACGTCCTCCAGCCGGGCGATGACCCGCTCGGTCTGCGCCTCCCAGCGCCGCAGCGCGGCCTCCAGCAGCGCCCGCCGGTTGGCGAAGTGCCAGTAGAAGCTGCCCTTGGACACGCCCAGCCGGGCGGCCACCGGCTCCACGGCGACGGCGGCGACGCCGCCTTCCGCCAGCGCGGCCAGGGCCGCCTCCGCCCAGTCGTCCGCACTCAGTCGTCCCACCCGGCCAGCCTTCCATACGGTGGCGTATAGTCCGAACCATGCGCAACCGTACGGAGGCTCCAGTGGTCACCAGCGCCGCCCGGCTCATCCCCCGGCCCGACATGTCCGAACGGCACGCGATCCTGATCGACGCCTCCCGGGAGCGCGTGTGGGAGGCGCTCACCGGCATGAGCGCGGACGACGTCCCCCTGGCCAAGCCCCTCTTCGCCGCCAGGTCGCTGGTCTCCCGCCTGGTCCACGGCCGCACGCCGCAGCCCGGCCCCGGCTTCACCCCGCTGGTCGTGGACCCGGGCCGGGAGGTGGTGCTCGGCCTGATCGGCCAGTGGTGGCGGCTGGGCAGGTCGGAGGACGTGCCGGTCGGCTCGCTTGAGACATTCGAGGCGTTCGACCGGCCCGGGTTCGCCAAGGGCACGTTCGCCTTCTCTTTGGCGGAGGAAGGCGGCCGCGTCCGGCTGACGACGGAGACGCGGGTGGTCGCCACCAGCCCCGACGCGTTGCGCGCCTTCCGCCCGTACTGGATCGTCATCCGGCCGGGCAGCGGGCTCATCCGCCGCCTCATCCTCTCGGCGGTGCGCTCCCGGGCTCTGCGGTCTTGAGGTTGTCCAGCATCCGCCGGAGCAGGCCGGCCATCTGAGCCATCTCCTCCCCCGAGAACCCGGCGAACACCCGCCGGCTGATCGTGCCGAATATCGGCGTCAGCTCCGGCACCAGCGCCTGGCCCTCGGGGGTGAGCTCGATGACGACGGACCTGCGGTCGCCGGGATGCGGGACCCGCCGCACCAGCCCTTTGGCCTGCAGCCGGTCCAGCAGCCTGGTCATGCCCGCGGTGTCGGTGCCCAGGTGGTGCTTCAGCTCGCTGGGGGTGGCGTTGCCCGCGGCGGCGTTCCCCAGCAGGGCGGCCTGCTGCACGGTCAGGCCGTACGGCGCGAGCAGGCGTTCGGTCTCGGTGTTGAGCTCCCGCCCGACGAGGGCCAGCAGGGAGCCGCCACCCAGCACGAGAGCGATCGAGGCTTCGGTCATGCGCCGATGATAGCTGTTCGAACATTTACTGTCGCAACAGTTATTTTGCCCGCGCTGCTCGGCGCGATAGGTTTTGCGGGTGCTGGAACAGGTTGTGGCGACGCGTTACGTGACGCCGCTGCGCGAGGGCGGGTCGTTGCCCGGCGTGGTCGAGGGCGACGACCTCGGCACCTACGTGGTCAAGTTCCGGGAGGCCGGCCAGGGCCGCCGGGTGCTGGTCGCCGAGATCATCGCCGGCGAGCTGGCCCGCCGCCTCGGTTTCCACACCCCCGAGCTGAAGATCATCGACGTCGACCCGCAGCTCGGCGCCCGCGAGCCCGACGAGGAGGTGCAAGATCTGCTCAAGGCGAGCGCGGGCCGCAACCTCGCGGTCGACTTCCTGCCGGGCGCACTGGGCTTCGAGCCGCTCGCCTGGGCCCCCGACCCGGCCTTCGCGGCCCGGCTGGTCTGGTTCGACGGTCTGATCCACAACCTCGACCGCACCTGGCGCAACCCCAACCTGCTGCTCTGGCACGGCGACAGCTGGCTGATCGACCACGGCGCGGCGCTCTGGTTCCACCACAACTGGAAGACGGCCGACCCGCAGCGCCCGTTCGACGCCGGCGACCACGTGCTGGCCCCGTTCGTCGAGGGCGCCGAGAGCGTCGAGGAGGCGGCCGCCGCCCTGTCCGCGCCGATCACCCGTGAGCTGCTCCAGGAGGTGACGGCGCTGGTGCCCGACGAGTGGCTCGACGGCGAGCCGGGCTTCGCCTCACCAGGAGCCGTGCGCGAGGCGTACGTCGATCACCTGCTGCGGCGCGCGCACGGTCCCGGCGGGTGGCTGACCAGCGCGGCGCCGAAGGCGCAGCGGCCGGGCCCGGGGTCGGTCGGCGAGTTCTGGCGAGGTGGGCGCGGGTGAGCAGGGACGTCTACGAGTACGCCGCGATCAGAGTGGTGCCGCGGGTGGAGCGCGGCGAGCTGATCAACGCGGGCGTGCTGCTCTACTGCCAGCCGCGCGCCTACCTGTGCGCGCGGGTCGAGCTGGACGCGTCCCGCCTGCGCGCCCTCGACCCCGAGGCCGACGTGGCGCGGGTCGAGGAGGCGTTGAGCGCTTACGCGCTGGCCTGCGGCGACGAGGCGGGCCCGCTGTCGGCCGAGTCGCTGGGCGGCAGGTTCCGCTGGCTGACCGCGCCCCGCAGCACGATCGTGCAGACCGGCCCGGTCCACGCCGGGCTCACCGCCGACCCGGAAGCCGAGCTGACGCGCCTGTTCGACAAGCTCGTCCGGATCTGACCCCCGCCCGGCCCTTCCTGCAGGGGACGAACGTACGTAAATGACGTAAAATCCTGTCATGGCGGTGCGGCAACCCCGGCGGGTCGCCTGGGAGGCTGCCCGGATCTTCGTGCCCGCGGCCGCCACGGAAGTCTACTGGTGGCTCAGCGAGGCGGTCGGCCACTACCTCGGCGTCATGTACGAGCTCAAGCTGGCCGAGACCCGCCTGAGGCTGGCGGAGGAGCCGGGAGCGACGCCCCTGGAGATCATCACGTGGCGGATCAGCCTGGACGAGCTGCTCGACGAGCGGCCGGGCGAGCTGTCGATCCTCGCCCAGCTCGCCGAGGAGACCGCCGACCGGATCAGAAGAGCACGGACATGAACGTGTCGACCTCGTGGAAGCCCACCCGGCGATAGACCGCCCTGGCCGAGTGGTTGAAGTCGTTCACGTACAGCGTCACCACGGGCGCGAAGCAGTCGAGCGCGGCCTCCACGATCGCGGCCATGCCCGACACCGCGTAGCCCTGCCCGCGCAGGTCGGGATGGACCCACACGCCCTGGATCTGGCAGGCGTGCGGGGTCACCGCGCCGATCTCGGCCTTGAACACCACCCGGCCGCCCTCGATCCGCGCGTACGACCGGCCGATGCGGATCAGCTCGGACACCCGGGTGCGGTAGAGCGCGCCACCGTCGCCGAGGTTGGGCGAGACGCCCACCTCCTCGGTGAACATCGCCACGCAGGCCGGCAGCAGGATCTCGAACTCCTCCGGCCGCACCCGCCGCACCAGCGGGTCGGCGGGCACCGGCGGCCTGCGTGAGGTCGCCATGACCGGCTGCGCCCAGCGGATCGCGCGGGCCCGGCCCCAGTGCGGCTCCAGCCGCTCCCACAGCTGCCCCACCGCGTCGGCGGGACCCACGATCGAGGAGCAGCGGCGGCCCTGCTTGCGCGCGCGGTCGGCGAAGGCGTGCACCGCTTCGGGGCCCGCGTTGATCGGCACCAGGTTGGCGCCCGCGTAGCAGAGGGAGACGAGCGCGCCGCGCGGCCCGAAGCCCCACATCTGCCCGCCGAGCCGGGCCGGGTTGAGCCCCACGCTCCGCACCCGGGACGCGACGAAGACGTTCGCGACCGGGTCGGTGTCGAGCAGAGCGAGCACCTCGTCCCGGTCGCTGTCGTCGAGGACGCGCGACGCCGATGTACGCAGCATCACATGGTCAGACTACGCGAACGACCACGGAATAGCTCATCTGGCTAGCACGTCGGTGAGCCTTTCGTGACCTAGAGAGGAGCGGGACTTCATGCGGGCCTTCGGTCGCGGCTCCGCCTTGGCCGCACACCGCGCCCCCTGGGCGGGTACGGTGCCGTCCTGCAGGTAGGCCACCAGGTGGCGATCCACGCACCGGTTGCCGGCGAACGAGATGCCGTGGTCGCCGCCCGTCTCGACCACCATGCGCGCGGTCGGGAACCTGCCGCGCATCGTGACCGCTCCCGCGTACGGGGTGGCGGCGTCGTCGCGCGACTGGAGCATGAGGATCGGCGGGAGCCGCCACGAGCCGCGCACCTTGACCGGCTCCCCGCCGCGCACCGGCCAGAACGCGCACGGCGCGTTGAACCACGCGTTCGGCCAGGTGAGGAACGGCGCCTCCTGGTGCAGCCTGGTCATGTCGCGGCGCCAGGTGTTCCAGTCGCGCGGCCAACGCGAGTCGCGGCACTGGACGGCGAGGTAGACGGCGTAGCCGTTCTCGTCGTCCGCGTCGTTCTTGCCGTGCTTCTCCCAGGCGGCGACGAGCGGCTTCGGGTCGCCCTCGCGGACGTAGGCGGACCAGGCGGCGATCAGCTCGGGCCAGACCCTCTCGCTGTAGCCGGCGATCGTGAAGGTGTCGTCCAGCTCGCTCGGGCCGACCACGCCGCCCGCCGGCTGCTCCGCCAGCCGGGAGCGCATCGCGTACCAGGCGAACCTGGTCTGCCTGGCGGTGCGGCCGAGCTGGTAGGTCCGGTTGTGGCGGGCCGTCCAGGCCATGAGCGCGCGGTGACGCTTCTCGAAGGCGCGGTTCTGCGTCAGGTTGCTCCGGTACCACTCGCCGTCGGGCTCCACCACGCTGTCCAGCACCAGCCGCTTGACCCGCTGCGGGAACAGGGTGGCGTAGACGGCGCCGATGTAGGTGCCGTAGGAGTAGCCGAGGTAGCTGATGCGCTGCTCGCCGAGCGCGGCGCGGATCCGGTCGAGGTCCCTGGCGACGTTCTCCGTGTTCATGTGCGGCAGCAGCCACGACCAGGCGCTGCCGCACCGGTTGGCGTAGTCGGCGGCCCGGCTGAGCAAGGTGTTCTCGTCGGCGCGATCGACCGGCACCGAGTCGGGGCGGGGCGGCCGGTGGTAGACCTCGGGGTCGACGCACCGCATCGCCGGCTGGCTGGCGCCCACCCCGCGGGGGTCGAAGCCGACGACGTCGTAGCGGTCGCGCAGCTCGCGCGGCAGCGCCGCGGCCACGTACACGGCCAGGTCGCGGCCGGACGCGCCGGGGCCGCCCGGGTTGACCACCAGGGTGCCGAGATGGTTGCCGTCACGGGGCTCCTTGGCCTTGATCCGGTTGACGGACAACCGGATGGCGTGCCCCAACGGCTCCCGGTAGTCGAGCGGCACCCGTACGGTGCCGCACTGGGTGCCGAGGCTCTCCGCCAACGTGGTGAGCTTCTTCTCGCCCTTCTTCGGGCAGGCGCCCCACGTGACCCGCGCCGGCGGGGTCTCCGGCTTCGCCTCGGCGCCCACGCTCGCCGGCGCCACGCACACGCCCAGCATGGCCACGCCGCCCACCATGCCGCCCACCAGTGTCACGAACCGCTTCATCCGGCTCCTCCCCCATTCCATAGGCGAGGAATACTGCCGTACGTAGCGACTCGGTGACAGACGGTATGGAGAATTGCTTGCCATTCCGTGATGCCGCCCTGGTCTCCGGCGCGGGGTCCTCGTCAGTAGAGGTTCAGACGGTCGTAGGCGGGGCGCCACTCGTCGCGGTACGCCTCCCGGAGGGCGGCGGGCATGCCGTCGAGGATGGCCGCCACCACCCGGGGGTCCTTGTCGTCGAGCAGCCAGGGCAGATAGGTCGGGGCGTCGCCCCCGATGCGCTCGCGGTGGGTCTGGCCGAACCGGCTCCACTGCTCCTCGCCGAGCGTGGCGTCGATGAGCGCGAGCCCTTCGGACTCCTCGTGCCGCAGATGCCCGCCCAGACCGGTCACCAGGGCGTCGACCAGGCCGCCGAGCCGCTCGGCGCCGCTCTCGCGGTCGGCGAGAGCGGCGTCCACGCCGTCCAGCAGCGGGTCGATGGCGGCGTGCTCGTCCTCCATCGCGTCGAGCAGCGCCAGACCGTCGGCGCTCACGGCGTCGCGCATCGCGGGCCAGAGCGCGACGTCCTCGGACGTGTGGTGCACCCGCAGGAACTTCTTGAACAGCTCCCATCCGACGGCGGCCCGCAGGATCCGCCGCGGGTCGTCGCCGGTCTTGGCGGCGACGCGGGCGACGCGCTCCAGCTCGCGCCGGAGCGCGTCGTGCATCGCGAGCATCATCGACATGTCCAGCCGGTAGGTCATGGCTGCCTCCTCGTTCAGGTGTCAACCACGCTAACCGTCACTATGTCCAATCGTCAACATGCCAACTATTTGTGCGCTTAACCATCAGCTCCATGGGTAAGCTGCCTTGCCGGAGGTGTGCCGCATGCAGGACAGGACGCTCGCGGAAACCCTGAGCAGGTCTCCAGGGAGGCTGCTGCGCCGGGTCTACGCCCGCTTCACCGCGGAGGCGCTGAGCGACGACCCGCGCTCGCGCGACTTCGTGGTCCTCGACACCCTCGCCGACCAGGACGCCGACTCCCAGCTCGAACTGGCCGAGCGGCTCGGCATCAACCGGACGATCATGGTACGGCTGGTCGACAGGCTCCAGCAGGCCGGGTACGTCACCCGTACCCGCAACCCCGCAAACCGGCGCTCCTACGTGCTGTCGATCACCGAGGAGGGCCGCAAGGCACGCGACGCCATGCGCGAGGCGGTCGCCGAGCGGGACGCCCGCGTCACCGCGTCACTGACCCCCGGCGAACGCGAGCGGCTCAACGAGCTGCTCAGCCTGCTGCTGCCCGAGCCCGAGCCGCTCCGGACCACCGCCTACCTGGTGGCGCAGGCGCACTACCGGCTGCGCCGCATGGGCGACGCGCTCCTGGCCGGCTCCGGCCTGCGCACCCGCCACTTCGGCAGCCTGGCCGCCCTGGAGACCCTGACCCCGTGCGCCCAGCAGCAGCTCGCCCGCCGCCTGGACATCACCGAGCCGGCCGCCGCGCAGATCGTCGACGAGCTGGTGCGGCTCGGGCTGGTCGCCCGCGGTCAGGACCCCGCCGACCGCCGCCGCTACGCGCTGGAACTGACCCCCCTCGGCAGGCAGCGCCTCACCACCGTCCGCGAAGCCGCCGAACACCTGCAGGCGGAGATCCTGTCTCTCCTGGGCCCCGAGGCCGAGCACGAGCTCCGCGTCCTCCTCACCAAGCTCCTCCCGGACCCCTGAGAGTCGCGGGAGGCACGGGTCAGCGCACGACGACCTCGGGCCCGGAGGCGTCGTCGTCGAGGTCGACCGCCACGCCCATCTCCTCGGCCAGGCGGAGGGCCTCCTCGATGAGGGTCTCGACGATCTGCGACTCCGGCACGGTCTTGATGACCTCGCCCTTGACGAAGATCTGGCCCTTGCCGTTGCCCGAGGCCACCCCCAGGTCGGCCTCACGCGCCTCGCCTGGACCGTTGACGACGCAGCCCATCACGGCCACCCGCAGCGGCACCTTGAGCCCTTCGAGCCCGGCCTGGACCTGGTCGGCCAGCGTGTAGACGTCGACCTGGGCGCGCCCGCACGACGGGCAGGACACGATCTCCAGCCCTCGCTCGCGCAGCCCGAGCGACTCCAGGATGGCGGTGCCGACCTTGACCTCCTCCACCGGAGGCGCCGACAGCGACACCCGGATGGTGTCGCCGATCCCCTCGGCCAGCAGCGCGCCGAACGCCACCGCCGACTTGACGGTGCCCTGGAAGGCCGGGCCCGCCTCGGTGACGCCGAGGTGGAGCGGGTAGTCGCACTGGGCCGCGAGCAGCCGGTAGGCGTTGATCATGACGACCGGGTCGTTGTGCTTGACCGAGATCTTGATGTCGCGGAAGCCGTGCTCCTCGAAGAGCGAGCACTCCCATAGCGCCGACTCGACCAGCGCCTCGGGCGTGGCCTTGCCGTACTTCTGCAGCAGCCGCGGATCGAGCGACCCGGCGTTGACCCCGATGCGGATGGGCACGCCGTGCTCGGCGGCGGCCTTGGCGATCTCGCCCACCTTGTCGTCGAACTTCTTGATGTTGCCCGGGTTGACGCGCACCGCCGCGCAGCCCGCCTCGATGGCGGCGAAGACGTACTTCGGCTGGAAGTGGATGTCGGCGATGACCGGGATCTGCGACTTCTTCGCGATGATCGGCAGCGCCTCCGCGTCGTCCTGGGACGGCACGGCCACCCGGACGATCTGGCAGCCGGACGCGGTGAGCTCGGCGATCTGCTGCAGGGTGGCGTTGACGTCGGCGGTGACGGTGGTGGTCATCGACTGCACGGAGACGGGCGCGTCACCGCCCACGGGCACGCCGCCGACCATGATCTGGCGGGAGTGTCGGCGTTCGGCGAGCGGCTTGGGACGGACCGTGGGGATGCCGAGTGCTACAGGAGACATTTCAACCCTTGTGTGTCGACGACGCTTCCCAGTCTAGGGAGCTAGCGGGACTGCCCGGCTGTGAGCTCCGCCGCACGGGCGCGGGCCCACGCGTCGGCGGCGAGCACCTCCTCGACGGAGCCGGCCGGGGTGACCTGATGTTCTTCGACGACCTTGGCGACCGTGTCGACGATGCCGAGGAACGGCAGCCCGCCCTTGACGAACGCCTCCACGCACACCTCGTTGGCCGCGTTGTAGACGGCCGGGGCGGTGCCCCCCGCCGAGCCGACGTGGCGGGCCAGCGCGACCGCCGGGAAAGCGGCGTCGTCGAGCGGCTCGAAGGTCCAGGTGTGGGCCCTGGTCCAGTCGACCGGCGGGGTGGCCGCGGGGACCCGCTCGGGGTGGCCGAGCGCCAGGGCGATGGGCAGCCGCATGTCGGGCGGGCTCGCCTGGGCGATGGTCGAGCCGTCGATGTACTCGACCATCGAGTGGATGATCGACTGCGGGTGGACCACGACCTCGATCCGGTCGAAGCCGAGGTCGAACAGCAGGTGGGCCTCGATCACCTCCAGGCCCTTGTTGACCAGGGTGGCCGAGTTGATGGTGATCACCGGGCCCATGGACCACGTGGGGTGGGCCAGCGCCATCTCCGGCGTCACGCCGGTCATCTCGGCGCGGGTGCGGCCGCGGAACGGGCCGCCGCTGGCGGTGACGACCAGCCGCTTGACCGCGCCAGGATCGTGGCCCCGCGGCCCCGACGCCCACAGGCACTGCTGCAGCGCCGAGTGCTCGGAGTCGACCGGCACGAGCTGACCGGGCCTGGCCAGCCGCTTGACCAGCGGCCCGCCGACGATCAGGGACTCCTTGTTGGCCAGCGCGAGCATCCGCCCGGCCTCCAGGGCCACCAGCGTGGAGGTCAGGCCGAGCGCGCCGGTGATGGCGTTGAGCACGGTGTCGCACGGCCGGCCGGCCACCTCGGCGACCCCGTCGGCGCCGGCGAGCACCTCGGGGCTCGCCCCGAGCGCGGCCAGCGCCTCACGCAGCGCGGGCACCGCGGCGGGATCGGCGACGGCGACGACCTCGGCCCCGGACTCGGCCGCCTGGCGGGCGAGCAGGTCGGCCCTGCCGCCCCCGGCGGCGAGGCCGGCGACCCTGAACCGGTCGGGGTTGGCGGCGATCACGTCGAGGGCCTGGGTGCCGACGGAGCCGGTGGATCCGAGGACGGTGACGGAGCGGAGGGTCGGTGCGCGCACCCGTCCATTGTCCCCCGACACCGCACGTGCCCGCGCACAGAACCCGCGACCCGCCATGAGGAATTTCACGGAAAGTAGCCGCAAGGACACATCTCGTGGTGCACACTCGGTGGGCATGACCCTGAGCACCCCCTTGCTCGCGGCGGCGCCCCTCGTCGCGGGCCTGCTGGGCCCCGCCCTCGTCGGGGCGACTCCCGAGCGACACTCGAGCGTCGTCCCGCCGCCGCCCGCGGCGGCCACCCGCCTGCCCGAGGCCCCGGCGCCCGCCGACGTCGTCGAGCACATCGCGGCCCGGGGCGCGGCCGACCACCTGCGCGTGCTCTCCTACTGGACCCCCGACCGCATGGACAACGCCCTGCCCATCGACCTGCCCGGTCTGGTCACCGAGGGCGGCCTGCTGAGCGGCCTCACCGGCGGCACCGGCCTCGGCGTCGCCCCCGGGGTCACCGGCGGCGACGTCCGCCTGGTCCCGCCCCGGCATGGCACGCGGGCCGAGGCCCGCCACCAGTCGGCCCGCCCGCTGGCCCAGACCTCCGGCTCCCGCTGGGCGGTCGGGGGCGCGGTGGCCAGGACCACCGGCCGCGTCTTCCTCACCATGAACGGCGTCGACTTCGTCTGCTCGGCCAGCACCGTGCGCAGCCGCAACCGCGACGTCGTGGTCACCGCCGGCCACTGCGTCAAGGACGGCTCCGGCGCCTGGGCCAAGAACTGGACGTTCGTCCCCGGTTACGGCACGAACGGCGCCAAGCCGTACGGGCAGTGGACCGCGCGCCGCATGTTCGTGGCCGGGCCCTGGTCGCGGGGCTCCGACGACAGCTACGACGTGGGCATGGTGGCGCTGGCCCCCTCACGCGGCCGGCACGTCGCCGACGTGGTGGGCGTCCAGGACATCGCCTTCAACGCCCCGCGCGGCGGCCACGCGATCGGCTTCGGCTACCCGGCCGACCCGCCCTACGACGGCCGGCACCTGGTCTACTGCGCCGGCCGCCTGCGTGACGACCCCTACGGAGACACCCACGACCAGGGGCTCGGCTGCGACATGACGGCGGGCTCCAGCGGCGGCCCATGGCTGACGCGCTTCGACACGTCCACCGGCAGGGGCACGATCACGTCCGTGAGCAGCTTCAAGTACAGCGACGACCGCCGCACCATGTACGGCCCCATCCTGGGCGAGCCCGCCAGGAAGCTCTTCCACACCGCGGAGCGCGCCTGAAGGCCGTGCCCGCGCCCGTCTCTCAGAGGCTGAGCCCCGTCAGCACCATGACCTTCTCGTACGTGAGATCTTCCATGGCCGCGCGCAGGCCCTCGCGCCCGACGCCGGAGTCCTTCACCCCGCCGTACGGCATCTGGTCGGCCCGGTAGGACGGCACGTCGCCGATGATCACGCCGCCGACCTCGAGCTCGCGGTTGGCCCGGAACGCCGTGTCGAGCGACCTGGTGAACACCCCGGCCTGCAGCCCGTACGCGGAGTCGTTGACCGCGGCGAAGGCCTCGTCCACCGAGTCGACCGGCTGCAGCACCATGACGGGGCCGAACACCTCCTCGCGGCAGACCTTGGCGTCGGCGGGGACGTCGGCGAGCACCGTGGGCGCGAACGTGGCGCCCACGCGGGTGCCGCCCGCCAGCACGCGGGCGCCGCCCTCGACGGCCTCGCGCACCCACTCCTCGACCCGCTCCGCGGCGGCCTCGGAGACCAGCGGCCCCACCTGGGTCTTCTCGTCGGCCGGGTCGCCGACGACGAGCCCGGCGACGGCGGGGAGCAGCCGCGCCACGAAGTCGTCGTACACCGACCGCTCGACGATCACCCGCTGCACGGCGATGCAGCTCTGGCCTGCCTGGTAGTTGGAGAACAGCGCGACGCGCCGGGCCGCCCAGTCGAGGTCGGCGTCGGCCAGCACCACGGCGGCGGCGTTGCCGCCCAGCTCCAGCGTGACGTGCTTGCGCGGCACCTGGTCGGCGATGGCGTAGCCGACGGGGGCGGAGCCGGTGAACGACACCACCGGCAGCCTCGGGTCCAGCACCAGGCCGGAGGCCCGCTCGTTGGCGACCGGCAGCACCGAGAACATGCCCGCGGGCAGCTCGGTCTCGGCCAGGATCTCGCCCAGCACCAGCGACGACAGCGGCGTGGCCGGGGCGGGCTTGACCACCACGGGGGCGCCGACGGCGATGGCCGGGGCGACCTTGTGCGCGACCAGGTTGAGCGGGAAGTTGAACGGCGTGATCGCCAGCACCGGACCGTACGGGACGCGGGACACGTAGGCCATCCGGCCGGCGGCGGCGGGCTCGGTGTCGAGCCGCTGCACCTCGCCCGACCAGCGCCGGGTCTCCTCGGCGGCGAAGCGGAAGGTGGAGACGGCGCGGCTCACCTCGCCGCGCGCCCAGAAAATAGGCTTGCCGTTCTCGGCCGTGATCAGGTGGGCGATCTCGTCGGACCTTTCGGCCAGTCGCCGGGAGACGTGGGCGAGCGCCTCCGCGCGCACGTGGATCGGCAGCGCGGCCGCTTCGCGCGCGACCGCCTTGGCGGCGGCGACGGCCTCCTCCACCTGGGCATCTGTCGGCACGGAGACCCGGCCGACCTCGCGACCGTCGTCGGGATTGGTCACGGTGAGCTCGGCGTCGCCTGTGGCGGGGCGGCCTGCGAGCCAGAAGGTACGCACGTCCATGCCTCCGACGTTATGCCAAGCCCCGCGCGGGGGAATTGCACCAAGGTGCACAAGACCGCCGGGGGGCTTCTGCCGTCATGTACAACCTGGTTGTATACCCGGCTTGTAACAGAAGTAGGCCTAATTCGGGATGTTTAGCATGCGAAGCGGTTTGAACGATCTCCGCCATGGCTAAGTCATCGATGCGGGTCTCCCAGAGCGGCGGGCCCTCGGCAGAAAGGCGTGGGCCCATGACCTCCTCGGCGCCGCTTGGGCTTCAGGGCGCCTACTTGCAGGGCGAGCGGGCCAACCATGACGAGCTCCGTTCCAGGCTGCTCGACGTCGCGGTCAACGTCCTGGTGGCCGACGGGCCCGACAGCCTGACGATCCGCCGGATCGCCACCGAGGCCGCCTGCACGACCACCGTCGTCTACACGATGTTCGGCAACCGTGAAGGCCTGGCCGAGGCGCTCTACCTCGAAGGATTCGAGCGCTTCCGCCGCCTGCTGGAGCGGGTGCCGCAGCGCCGCGACCCCTTCGAGTACCTGAACGCGCTCGTCCCCGCCTACCGCCAGGCGTGCCTGGCCGAGCCCGGCTACTACAGCCTCATGTTCGAACGGGCGATCCCCGGCTTCGAGCCCAGCGAGCGTGCCAGGACCCTCGCCAGGGCGGCGCTCAACATCCTCGACCGGGTGATCTCCGACTGCATCTCCGCCGGCTACCTCGGCCCCACCCAGCCACGCAAGATCGCCGACGCCCTGTGGGCGGCCGCCCAGGGCGCGATCAGCCTGGAGCGCTCGGGTCACCTCCGCGACGCGACCAGCTACGAAGCCGTCACCCAGGCGACGATCGCCTACTACGCGGCCGACAAGGACTGACAGCTCCTCAGGGGTGCGCCGCGCCGTTCGAGGACCTGCCGCCGGCCGCCTGCAGCGCGAACCAGAGCTCGGCCCGCACCCCCGGGTCGTCCAGGTCGCGCCCGAGCAGCTCGGCGACGCGCCGCATCCGGTAGCGCAGCGTGTGCCGGTGCACGCCCAGCCGCTGCGCGGCCGCGTCCCAGTGACCGTTGCTCTCCAGGTACGCGCGCAGCGACTCCACCAGATCGGCCCGCGACCCGTACGCGGCGAGCGGCGCCAGCAGCGCGGCGGCGAACGCCCCCGCCGCCTCCGGCTCGACCAGCGCCATCAGCCCCTGCCCGGCCAGCTCGCCGAACCTGAGCACCTGCCCCCCGGCGTGCTCGTAGGCCCGCCGCGCCTGCTCCACCCCCGCCCGCAACTCCCGGTACGAACACGGCCCCCCGATCCCGACACCCCCACCGGCCGCCCGGACGACCTCCCCCTCCGACCCTTCTTCCACAAGCACCACCACGACACCTCCCCCACTCCCCCGCCCGGAGACCGCCGCCCTTTCACCGCCACCCCTCACGGAGGCGTCGCGTCTCTCTTCGGACGGGAGGGAACGCGCCCCTGATACATCACGCCGCCCCTCACCCGAGCCGGGGTGCCGACCGGCCCCTGCGGCCCTCTCCCCCACGGACGCCCGCACCCCGGGCACATCACGCCGCCCGGACGCGGCCACGTCCCGCCCACCGCTCTCCCCCACAACCGGCCGCTCACCCCGTGAGGTGCCGCGCCGATCGTCCGGCCCGGAAGCAGCATCCTGCCCCTCATCCGGAACCCGCAGGCCCCCCGCCGGAGCACGGCCCGGCCCGTCGCCTTTTGAGGTGCCGCGCCGATCGTCCGGGTTGGGGAGGCGGGCGGTGAAGGCGAGGGGTTCCAGGGGTTCCAGGGAGTCCTCGCCGACGGCCAGGACCACGAAGGGCTCGCCGGGGAGAGCCGGACCGAGGGGGCCGAGGACCGTACGGGCTTCCGGCAAGGCCGACGGCCGCTCGGACAGCAGCAGCCGCAGCACCGCGTCCCGGACCCGGCGCTCGCCTTCGAGGTGGGCGCGCCCCTGCTCCAGGGCCAGCGTGAGCAGCGACCCGGCGGCGTTGACGACGGTGTGGGAGACGGGGGTGAAGGCCCGCGCGGTCCCGACGGCGAAGAACCCGCGGGGCCGCGGCCCGCCGCCCACCGGCTGCACCACGACGTTCTCGCCGGGCCACGCCAGCGCCAGCGTGGCGGGCGCCCGCTCCGCCTCCCCGTCCTTGCGGGCCGCCGCGGGCCCCCGGCCGCCGCGCAGCCGCCTGATCTCGGCCGCCACGGTCCGGACCTTGGCGCCTCGTGTGGCGTGCAGCGGCTCGCCGGCGTCGTCGAACAGCGCCGCCCACCCGCCCAGCTCCTTGGCCAGCCGGTCGATGACCGCGTGGGTGCCGTCGGGGTGGAGGGCGGCGCGGGTCAGCCGGCCCTGGGCGGCGAAGGCGCGGGTGACCTCCTCGTACTGCTCGGCCGCCAGCAGTTCGCTGACGACCTTGGTGACCGCGATGAACGGCGTCTCCCTGGGCACCTCCAGCAGCGGCAGCCCCGCCGCGCCGGCCGCCTCGACCAGAGCCGGCGGCACCTCGTCGTGGGTGAGCCCGACCGCGACGCCCAGCCCGGCCACCCCGCGCGCCATCAGCCGCCCGACATATCGAGCGAAGTCGTGGGTCAGCCGCATCCCGGTGGTGAGCACCAGCTCGCCGCCCTCCAGGAACGGCGTGGGGTCCTCCAACTCGCTGACGGCGACCCAGCGCACGTCACGGTCGGGCGATCCGGCGAGCAGGCGGAGCCCGGTCCGACGGGCCACGACCTGCAACGATGGTGCCATCCGAATTTTTATCCATTCAGGCGAGACAAGCACCTTCAGTGTGACATATCGACGTATCGGGAGTGGTCGGCGGTCACCGTACCGTCGGAGGCATGAGCATTCCCCAGGAGCGGCGCGTCGTCACCGCGATCCCCGGCCCGAAATCGCAGGAGCTGCTGGCCCGCAAGCAGGCCGCCGTCCCGTCCGGCATCGGCACCACCCTGCCGGTCTTCGTCACCCGCGCCGGCGGCGGCGTGCTGCAGGACGCCGACGGGAACTCGCTGATCGACTTCGGCGCCGGCATCGCCGTGACGAACGTCGGCAACGCCGCACCGAAGGTGGTGGAGCGGGTCAGCAAGCAGGTCGCCGACTTCACCCACACCTGTTTCATGGTCACCCCGTACGAGTCGTACGTGACCGTCTGCGAGAAGCTGAACGAGCTCACCCCGGGCGACCACGACAAGCGCACGTTCCTCGTGAACAGCGGCGCCGAGGCGGTGGAGAACGCGGTCAAGATCGCCAGGCACGCGACCGGCCGCCAGGCGGTCGTCGTGTTCGACCACGGCTACCACGGCCGCACGCTGCTCACGATGACGCTCACGGCCAAGAACATGCCGTACAAGCACCGGTTCGGCCCGTTCGCCCCTGAGGTGTACCGGGTGCCGCTGGCCTACCCGTTCCGCTGGCCGACGGGCCCCGAGAACTGCGCCGAGGAGGCCGCGGCCGAGGCGATCGACATGATCAACAAGCAGGTCGGCGCGGAGAACGTGGCGGCCGTGGTGATCGAGCCGATCGCCGGCGAGGGCGGCTTCATCGAGCCGGCCAAGGGGTTCCTGCCGCGGATCGCGGAGTTCTGCCGCGAGAACGGCATCGTGTTCGTGGCCGACGAGGTGCAGACCGGCTTCGCCCGCACCGGCACCCTGTTCGCCTGCGAGGACGAGGGCATCGTGCCCGACATCATCACCACCGCCAAGGGCATCGCGGGCGGCCTGCCCCTGGCCGCGGTGACGGGCCGGGCGGACCTGATGGACAAGGTGCACGTGGGCGGCCTCGGCGGCACGTACGGCGGCAACCCGCTGGCCTGCGAGGCCGCGCTGGCCGTGCTGGAGACGATCGCCGAGGAGGACCTGGTCGCCAGGGCCCGCCGGATCGGCGAGATCATGCTGCCCCGGCTGCACGCCATGAAGGAGCGGTTCGACGTGATCGGCGACGTGCGGGGGCGCGGCGCCATGATCGCGATCGAGCTGGTGGTGCCGGGCACCAAGGAGCCGAACCCGGCGGCGGTCCAGGAGATCGTCAAGCGCTGCCACGCCGAGGGCCTGCTGGTGCTAACCGCGGGCACGCACGGCAACGTGCTGCGGTTCCTGCCGCCTCTGGTCATCCCCGAGCACCTGCTGGAGGAGGGCCTGGGGATCCTCGAAAAGGCGGTCGCCGCCCTCTGATATACCCATGAATCGGGCATCCGGCTTGTAGCTGGATGCCCGATTTTGTGGTGTAAAGCAGGCGTCTTGGGTAGAGAATTCACCCTTACTTGACACGGAACTAGACGATCACGGATCCGGCCGGGGTTATAACGGATCCGACACGAGGACGGGCGACCTCTGCGGGGAGCGCGATGAACTGGGGTCCCACCAGAACGGCACCGGACATGCTGACGTTCGACCCTGAGGGCATGACGAGCGCCCAGCGCGACGGCGAGGCCTGCGTGGTCTGCTACAAGAGGTGGCCGCGCCCGAGAGTGCGCGTGGGCCGCTTCCCCGACGACACGACGGCGATGGCGTGCGCCGACTGCGCCGAGGCGCTGGTCCCCGCCCCACTGGCCACGGTGGTGGCCTTCCCCACCCGCTGAAGGCCCGCGGACGGCGAGACGCCCCGGGACGGGGGGAAGGCCCGGGGCGTCTCAGCAGGTCGCGCCCAGCGGGGGTTGGGCGCGCCCGCGGCATGGTCACGCGGGGCGGCGGAAGCCGGCCCCGCTACTCGATGAGCTCGCGCCACCGCTGCGACCAGGCGGCGTAGTCGGTGCACTCCCCCTTCGGCGGCAGGCAGTCCCCCGGAGGGCGCGTGGCGAACACCACGCGGTCCAGCCGATGGGACCTGGTGGCACCGTACGCCTCGCAGACGCTTCTGGCACGGCCTTTGCACGCCTTGGTATTGGCGGGGGCCAGTCCGTTCCACGCGGCGGCGTCGCGCTGGGTGCCGGGCTCGATCATCCGGCCGAGCCAGCGGTAGGCACAGTCGGTGGCGGTGACCCCGGCGCCGAGCAGCCACGAGTCGGCCCAGCCGGTGACCTTGCGCGCGGACACGGCCTTGACCGGCAGGCGCGCCTTCACCAGCAGCTCGCGCAGGTGAGGGGTGGCCTGGCCGTAGTCGACGGAGCCGGTGGCGAAGCCCTTGACCAGGTCGAGCTGGTTGGCCCAGAGCGTGCGCTCCTCCGGGGCCGCCAGGCGCCCGGCCGCCTCTTCCAACTGCTCGGCGTCGAGCTCGAACGGATCTGCGGCGCCGCCCGCGAGCGCCGCGTCAGCGAGCGTGAGCGGGCTGTCGCGCAGCATGACCCGGTCGGAGCCGAACACGTCGGCCAGATCGCCGCCCGTGGTCCGGCGCGTGTCGTACAGGAACTCGTGGTAACCCCACAGGAACGGCACCCCGTAGACCGTGTCACCGACGGTGAGCAGGTCGCGCAGCCGCTCGGGGATGTCGTCGTAGCCCTCGACCCGGTCGGTGTCGATGGCCTGGACCTGCCCCGCCTCGATCATCTCGGCCGCCACCACGGGCCCGGCGGCGACCAGGTCGTAGGCGCGTGTGCGGAGCCTGGCGGACATCTCCTCGGGAGTCTGCACGGTGTCGATGCGGGCCAGCCGGCAGCCGGTGGCCTTCTCGAACGTGCCGGTCCAGTTGGCCTGTGGGCTGATGCCGCCGTATTCGGCGTAGCCGCGGTAGGCGAGGATCTGCAGCGTGCCGTCGCTCTGCGTGGGGCTCGCCTCGGGCGTGGGGCTCGTCGCGGGGCTCGCCGTCGGGCTGGGGGTGAGCTGGGCGGGCTGGGCCGCGCCCGTGCAGCCCAGCGCCGTCAGGGCGAGGGCCAGCGCGGGCAGACGGCTGCGGATCACGCCCTGGAGCCTACCGGGGGCGGGCGGTGATCGTCGCCGCCCGCCCCGGCGCCTTACTTGTTGGTGGGGAATCCGAGGTTCACCCCGCCGTGCGACGGGTCCAGCCAGCGGGAGGTGATGACCTTGCCACGGGTGTAGAAGTGGACGCCCTCGGTGCCGTGCACGTGCGTGTCGCCGAAGAGCGAGGCCTTCCAGCCGCCGAAGCTGTAGAATGCCATCGGCACGGGGATCGGCACGTTCACGCCGATCATGCCGACCTCCACCTCGTTCTGGAAGCGCCGGGCGGCGCCGCCGTCGTTGGTGAAGACGGCCGTGCCGTTGCCGAACTCGCCGCCGTTGATGATCTCCAGGCCTTCCTCGTACGAGGAGACGCGGACGATCGACAGGACGGGGCCGAAGATCTCCTCGGTGTGCACCCGCGTCCCGGGCTTCACCTGGTCGAGCACGGTCGGGCCGAGCCAGAAGCCGGGCGTCTCGGACGCCTTGCCGCCGCCCTTGACCGCGGTCTCGCGGCCGTCCACGACCACCTTGGCGCCCTCCTCGACGGCCAGGTCGAGGTAGGAGGCGACCTTGTCGCGGTGCGGCCCGGTCACCAGCGGGCCCATCTCCGAGTCGGGGTCGTCGCCGGGGCCCACGGTGAGCCGCTCGACCCGCTCGACGATCTTCTGCACCAGCTCGTCGCCGACCGGGTCGACGGCCAGCACGACCGAGATGGCCATGCAGCGCTCGCCGGCCGAGCCGAAGCCCGCAGAGACGGCCGAGTCGGCCACCAGGTCGAGGTCGGCGTCGGGGAGCACGAGCATGTGGTTCTTGGCGCCGCCGAGCGCCTGCACCCGCTTGCCGTGGGCGGTCCCGGTCTCGTAGACGTACCTGGCGATCGGGGTGGAGCCGACGAAGGAGACGCCGCGCACGTCGGGGTGCTCCAGCAGCCGGTCCACGGCGACCTTGTCGCCCTGCACGACGTTGAACACGCCGTCGGGCAGCCCGGCCTCCTTCCAGAGCCGCGCCATGAGCAGCGACGCCGAGGGGTCCTTCTCCGACGGCTTGAGGATGAACGCGTTGCCGCAGGCGATCGCGATCGGGTACATCCACATCGGCACCATGGCCGGGAAGTTGAACGGCGTGATGCCGGCCACGACGCCGAGCGGCTGGCGGATCGAGTAGGAGTCGACCCGGGTCGAGACGCCCTCGGAGAAGCCGCCCTTGAGCAGGTGCGGGATGCCGCAGGCGAACTCCACGACCTCCAGGCCGCGGGCCACCTCGCCGAGCGCGTCGCCGTGCACCTTGCCGTGCTCGGCGGAGATCAGCGCCGCCATCTCGTCGCGGTGCGCGTACATCAGCTCGCGGAACTTGAACAGCACCTGCGCCCGCTTGACCAGGGAGGTGTCGCGCCAGCCGGGGAAGGCCGCCGCGGCGGCGGCGACGGCCGCGTCCACGTCCGCCACGGACGCCAGCGCGACGGTGCCGCTGACCTCTCCGGTGGCGGGGTTGAAGATCTCCGACGTGCGGGGGTCGCCGTCGGTGAGAGCTCCGTCGATCCAGTGCTTGACTGCCTTCACTGCTGCGCTGCCTCCGCGTTGATGACTTCGAGTGCGTTGACGATGATGCCGAGCCCCTCGGTGGCCTCGTCGACCGAGATCGTGAGCGGCGGGGCCATGCGGATGGCGGTGCCGCGCAGGCCGCCCTTCCCGGCGAGCAGACCGGCCTTCTTGGTCTCCTCCATGAACCTCGCGGCCTGGGCAGGGGTGTCGAGCTCGACGGCGAACATCAGGCCCTTGCCGCGCACGTCCTTGACGACGGGGAGCCGCTGGGCGGCGGCGCGCAGGCCATCGATGATGATCTTGCCGGTCCTCGCGGCGTTGGCCTGCAGGTCGTGGTCGAGCACGTAGTCGAGGGTCGCGTTGGCGGCCGCCATGGAGACGGGGTTGCCGCCGAACGTGGCCACGCCGGCGGCGTGCAGCGCGTCCAGCAGGTCGCCCCGGGCGACGACGCCGCCGACGGCGAAGCCGTTGCCCAGGCCCTTGGCGAAGGTCATCATGTCGGGGGTCACGCCGTGGTTCTGGATGCCGAAGAACGCGCTGCCGGTGCGGCCCCAGCCGGTCTGCACCTCGTCGGAGATGAACAGGATGCCCTGCTCGTCCAGCACTTCCTTGTAGGCGGCGAACAGCCCGTCCGGGGGCATGGTGAAGCCGCCGACGCCCTGGATGGGCTCGGCGATGAGGGCGGCCACGTCGTTCGAGACGGCGGTCGACAGCACGTGCCGCAGGTCGTCCACGCACGCCGCGATGTAGTCGGCGTCGGACATGCCCCTGAACTGGGCGAGATGCTGGTCGGCGCCGTGCAGGAAGTGCACGTTGAGCGGCGACAGGGAGTTGTTCTTCCAGGACCTGTTGGAGGTGACGCTGACGGCGCCGAAGCTGCGGCCGTGGTAGCTCTGCCGCATGGCCAGCACCTGGTCGCTCTTGCGCGCGTACGTGGCGAGCAGCAGGGCGGTCTCGTTGGCCTCGGTGCCCGAGTTGGTGAAGAAGACCTTGGCGTCCGGGATGCCGGACAGGCGGGCGATCTTCTCGGCCAGCTCGATCTGCCCGCGCAGCAGGTAGACGGTGCTGGTGTGGACGACGCCGGTGGCGAGCTGGCGTTCGACGGCTTCGCGCACCTCGGGGACGTCGTACCCGATCATGTTGGTCAGGATTCCGGCGAAGAAGTCGAGATAACTCTTGCCGTCGGCGTCGACGACGCGGTTGCCCTTGCCGCTGACGATCTCGATGGGGTCGTTGTAGTAGAGGCCGACCCAGTTGGGGATGACGGCCCTGTGGCGCGCGAGAAGCTCGGACATGTCTTGAGTATCGCCGTAATCCCCACAGGTCCCCAAATGCAAGGTGTCGCCGTACGCCGGAATCCTCTTACAAGGTGTCGGCCGCCGGGAGCAGAGGTTTCATCATGGAGCGAGATGGTATGGCTACGTCTAGCAGGGAATACGAAGATCCGCCCCATCAGGGGGAAGCCTTCCGGGAACAAGGCCGGGAGACGCGACAGGCGGTCTTCGAAGGTCGAGGGACCGCCGGATCGGGGGAACCCAATGCGCAAGACTCTCACGGGCCTGGGGCTGGCCTTCTTTCTGACGCTCGCCCCGGCCGCGGCCGCGACGGCGGAGGCTCCCGCCGCTCCCGTCGCGCAGAGCCAGGTCAACCCGTCGCCCGCACCTCAGCAGCAGGACCAGGGCGGCGGCAACGCCGGCCTGTGGGGCCTGCTCGGCCTGCTGGGGCTGCTGGGCCTGGCCGGCATGCGCAAGCAGAAGCAGCATGTCGGCACCGCCGAGCACATGACCAACCGCCCGCAGCGCCCGTAAGGTCAGGCGCACTCACGGAGCCCCGCGCCGGCCGGCCCGGCACGGGGTTCCGCCCTGTGGGGGATGCGATCTAGACGGTCACCGGCTCAGGGCTCTCGGTGGGCGCGAGCGGGCGCAGCAGGACGGCGGCGACCACCGCCGCGGCGACGCAGAACGCGGCGCCCACCCACGACCCGACGTGCATGGCGGTGGTGAAGGCCGCACCGGCCTGCTCCGCCAGGGCGGGCGCCTGGATCGCCACCCCGATGGACTCCCTGGCCGCCTCGGGCGCGGAGACGGGCATCTGCCCGGTGTAGACCTCGGCCAGCACGCTGCCCAGCACGGCGATGCTCAGCGCCAGCCCGACCTGCTGGACGGTGTCGTTCATGGCCGAGCCGACCCCGGCCCGCTCCAGCGGGATCGCGTTCATCAGCGAGGTGTACGCGGACGGGCCCGCCAGCCCGCCGCCCACGCCCATGACCAGCAGCGCGACGAGCAGGGGCAGGTAGCCGGTGGTGGTCGCCATGACGGCGAACCCCCCTGCCATGATCAGGAGCCCGCCGCTCACCAGCGCCCGGTTGCTCACCTTCTTCCCGAGCCCGGCGCCGATCCCGTTGAAGACGGCCGCCGCCACCGCGTACGGCAGCATGGCCAGCCCCGCGACCACCTCCTCGTACCCGAGCACGAACTGCAGGTACTGGGTGAGCATGAACATCACGGCGCCCGCCCCGAAGGACATCAGCAGGATGGACATCGACGCGCCGCTGAAGTTGCGGTTGCCGAACAGGAACAGCGGCAGCATCGGCTCCTCGCGCCGCCGCTCCCACACCACGAAGGCGACCAGCGAGGCGACCGCCACCGCGATGATCGCCCAGTTGAGCTCGCGCTCGATGATGACGTACACGGCGGCCGTCAGCCCGACGCTGGACAGCACCACGCCGACCGGGTCGAGCTTGCGCGCCGGCCCCCGCGTCTCCCGCATCAGGACCAGCGCGGCCACGATGGCCAGCCCGGCGATCGGGATGTTCATCAGGAAGACCGAGCCCCACCAGTAGCTCTGCAGCAGGAAGCCGCCGAGCGTAGGGCCGATGATCACGCTGACCATGGCCACCCCGCCCCAGACGGCCATGGCGGTGCGGCGCTCCTCGGCGTCGAAGACGGTCATCAGGATGGAGAGCGTCGACGGCATCAGGATGGCCCCGCCGACGCCCATGAGCGCGCGGGCGGCGACGAGCTGCCACGGCTCGGCCGCGAAGACGGCCGCCAGCGACGCCCCGCCGAACAGGGCGAGCCCGATGACCAGGAACCGCCGGCGGCCGAACCGGTCCGACAGGCTGCCCGCCGTCAGCAGCAGCCCCGCGAACGCCAGCACGTAGACGTCCAGGATCCACTGGATGTCGGAGGGAGTGGCCCCGAGCTCCTCGATCAGCGAGGGGATGGCCAGGTTGAGGATCGTGCCGTCGACCGACAGCACCATCAGCGAGAGACAGAGAACGGCGAGCACCCACCAGCGACGGGGGTCTCGCACAGCGTTCGATTCCACTCGCACACTGTACGAGGAAACCCGTACAGTGTGCGAGAGGATTTAATCTGGAAGCATGACCGGCAAGCAGTTCTCCTCGGTGTGGACGCGCGACCCCCGGCCCGCCAAAAGCCCGGGCCGCAGCCGCGAGGAGATCGTGCGCGCCGCGATGGAGCTGCTCGACGCCGAAGGGCTCGACGGGCTGAGCATGCGCAAGCTCGGCGCGAAGCTCGACGCGGGCGCGACCAGCCTCTACTGGTACGTGGCCAACAAGCGCGAGCTGCTGGAGCTGGTCTACGACGAGATCTGGGGCGAGATGACGGTGCCGCCGGAGGAGACGAAGTGGTGGCGCCAGACGGCCGGCGCCTTCGCCCACAGCATGCGCCGGGTGATGCTGCGCCATCCCTGGTCCGCCGGGCTCATCGGGCGCACGCCCGCGCTCGGGCCCAACGCGCTGGAGGTCACCAGCCGGCTCACCCGGGCCTTCAAGGGCGCCGGGTTCCGGGGGCTGGAGATCGACTACGCCGCGTCCACGCTGACCGCCTTCGTGTTCGGCACCACCATCCCCGAAGTGGCCTACAACGAGGCGATGGCCAGGGACCCCCTCGACGAGGACAGCATGCGCGAGGCCGTCGAGCGGGCCGCCGCCGCCCACCCCGACCTGCTGGAGCGGATGCGCGAGAGCAAGCCGGCCGACCTGAGGGAGTCGCGCGAGATGATGTTCACCTTCGGACTCGCGGCGGTGCTCGATGGCCTTGAGGCGAGGCTGACGGCGTAGCAGGATCCGGAGCATGAGCGATTTCCGAGCCGCGCGCGACTTCCTGCTCCAGGCCGACTACCCCACCGCCCGCCGGGAGTTCCGGTGGCCGGAGCTGGGCGAGTTCAACTGGGCGCTCGACTGGTTCGACGGCGTGCTGGCCGACGAGACCCCGGACCGGATCGCCCTCAAGATCACCGGCAGGGTCTCGTACACCTTCGCCGAGCTGTCCGTGCGCTCCAGCCGGGTGGCCAACTGGCTGCACGAGCAGGGCGTGCGGCGCGGCGACCGGATCCTGCTCATGCTCGGCAACCAGCCCGAGCTGTGGGAGTCGCTGCTGGCCGCGATGAAGCTGGGCGCGGTCGTCATCCCGGCCACCACGCTGCTGACCCGCAAGGACGTGACCGAGCGGATCGAGCGCGGCGGGGTGTCCCACGTGATCGCCAACGCCGAGGACGCGGGCAAGTTCGGCGGCGGCCCCTACACCAGGATCGCGGTCGGCGACGCGTACGGCTGGCTGCCCTACCACGAGTCCTCCCAGGCGGCCGAGCGGTTCACGCCCGACGGGCCGACGCACGCGGGCGACACCCTGCTGCTCTACTTCACCTCCGGCACGACCTCGCAGCCCAAGCTGGTCGAGCACACCCACGCCTCCTATCCTGCCGGCCACCTGTCGACCATGTACTGGATCGGCATCCGGCCCGGCGACGTGCATCTCAACGTGTCCTCGCCCGGCTGGGCCAAGCACGCCTGGAGCAACGTGTTCGCGCCCTGGAACGCGGGCGCGACCGTGCTCGTCCACGACTACCAGCGCTTCTCGGCGGCCGAACTGCTGCGGGTGCTGCGCGACGAGGGCGTCGACACCTTCTGCGCGCCGCCGACCGTGTGGCGGATGCTGATCCAGGAGGACCTGGCGGCGTGGCGGCTGCCGCTGCGCACCGCCGTGGCCGCCGGCGAGCCGCTCAACCCGGAGATCATCGACCAGGTGGCCAAGGCGTGGGGCCTCACGATCAGGGACGGCTACGGACAGACGGAGACGACCGCGCAGATCGGCAACGTCCCGGGCGAGCCGGTCAGACCGGGCTCGATGGGGCGGCCGCTGCCGGGGTACGAGATCGTGCTGCTCGATCCGGAGACCGGGGAACCGGGGGACGACGGGGAGATCTGCATCCCGCTGGAGAACCGCCCCCTCGGCCTCATGTCCGGATATGTCGCCGGATCCAGTGAAGCGATGCGCGATGGGCACTATCACACGGGTGACATGGCCTCCCGGGACGCCGACGGCTACATCACCTACGTGGGCAGGACCGACGACGTGTTCAAGGCCTCCGACTACCGCATCTCGCCGTTCGAGCTGGAGAGCGTGCTGCTGGAGCATCCCGCCGTCGCGGAGGCGGCCGTGGTGCCCGCCCCCGACCCGGTGCGCCTGGCCGTGCCCAAGGCGTACGTGACGCTCGCGCCCGGGGCCGAGCCCGACGAGGACACGGCCCGGTCGATCTTCGAGCACTGCCGGCGCGAGCTGGCCCCGTTCAAGCGGGTGCGCAGGCTGGAGTTCGCCGAGCTGCCCAAGACGATCTCGGGCAAGATCCGCCGGGTGGAGCTGCGCGAGCAGAGCCCGGCGCGGGAGTTCCGCGAGGAGGACCTGATCCGCTGATCTTCCTGGCAGTCTGTCAACCATGGCCCGCCCAGGATTACAGGCTGATCGGATAGGCTCGGCGTCGTGCTGCCCACCATCGCCGACATCCTGGAGCTGGAGACGGTCCGCCGCGGCAGCCCACAGGTCGTGGCGGGCGCCGACCGGCTCGACACCAAGGTGCGCTGGGTGCACGTCGGCGAGATCGCCGACATCGCCCAGCTGCTGCGCGGCGGCGAGCTGGTGCTCACCACGGGCGTGGCGCTGCCCGACGACTCCGCCGAGCTCACCGGCTACATCGCCGGGCTGTCCTCCGTCGGCGCCTCCGGCCTGGTCGTCGAGCTGGGCCGCCGGTTCGTCCGCGAGCTGCCCCCCGCCGTGATCAAGTCCGCCGAGGAGCACGGCCTGCCGGTCATCGTGCTCGCCCGCGAGACCCCGTTCGTGCAGATCACCGAGGCCGTCCACGCCCGCATCATCGACAACCAGCTGGAGGAGCTGCGCGCCTCCGAGCAGCTGCACGAGGTGTTCACCGAGCTGTCGGTCGAGGGCGCGTCCCCCGCGGAGGTGCTGGCCCAGGTGGCCAGGCTGTCGGGCCGCCCGGTCCTGCTGGAGAACCTCGCCCACCAGGTGCTGGCCTGCGAGTCTGCCGGTCGCGACACCGGCGCGCTGCTGGCCGGCTGGGAGAGCAGGTCCAGGGCCGTCGCCCCCGCCGACCGCACCGCGTACGACTCCGCGTCGGGCTGGCTCGTCACCACCGTCGGCGCGCGCGGGCAGGACTGGGGACGGCTGATCCTGCTGTGCGACCGCAAGCCGTCGCCGCGCGACCTGGTGCTGGCCGAGCGCGCCGCCACCACGCTCGCCCTGGGCCGCCTGCTGGAGCGCCACCAGGAGTCGCTGGAGCGCCAGGCCCACGGCACGATCATCACCGGCATCCTCACCCACGCCTACTCCGACCCCGACGAGGCCGCGGCCCGCGCCCGCGCGGTCGGCGTGCCGCTCACCGGCCGCAGGCTGGTGAGCGTGGTCATCCGCCCGACAGACCCGGCCGACCAGGCGCTCGACGGGCAGGCCGAGCTGGGCGAGCTGGCCGAGGCGACGGCCGCCGCCTGCCGCGACGCCCGCCTGCCCGCCCTGGTGGGCGCGCTCGACCAGGACCGGGTGGGCGTCCTGCTGCCGCTCCCGCCGCGCACGCAGGCCGAGCCCGCGCTGACGACGCTCTCCGAGCGCCTGCGCGAGCTGTGGAAGCACGGATCCGCGTTCGTGCTCGCCGCCGGCTCGGTGGTCGAGTCCATCCGCGACGTACGGCGCAGCTTCCTGGAGGCCGAGCAGGTGGCCGACGTGGCGGTCCGGCAGCCCGACGCCCGGCCCTTCTACCGGCTGCCCGACCTGCGCCTGCGCGGGCTGCTCCACCTGCTGCGCGACGACGCCAGGCTGCAGACGTTCGCCGAGCGCGAGCTGGGCGCGCTGCTCGCGCACGACGCCCAGCGGGGCGGCGACCTGGCCCGCATCCTGCGCATCTACCTCGACGCGGGCCGCAACAAGGCGGTCGCCGCGCAGAAGGCCCACCTGTCGAGGCCCGCCTTCTACGACCGGCTGCGCCGCCTGGAGCGCATCCTCGACACCGATCTCGACGACGTCGAGTCCTGCCTGTCGCTGCACGTCGCGCTGCTGGCGCTGGAGTCGTTCCGCCGCGACCGCCAGCGCTAGCCCGCGATCAATCCGGATGCGCTCCAGGAGCCCGGCCTCGTAGCCTCGGCCCCATGAACGACCGCGCCTTCGTCCCCGACGACTTCGTCGTCCCCGCGCCTCCGGTCACCCCGCGGTTCCGTCTGGAACCCCTGGGCCCCCAGCACAACGCCGCCGACCACGCCGCCTGGACCAGCAGCATCGAGCACATCCGCGCGACCCCGGGCTTCCCTGACGGACGGTGGCCTCCCGTGGAGGGCATGACCCTGGAGGCCAACCTCGCCGACCTGCGGCGCCACGCGGACGACTTCGCCCGGCGCCGCGGCTTCACCTACACCGTCCTGGACACGGACGGCGACGTGATCGGATGCGTCTACATCTACCCTTCCACGGGCGACGCCCACGACGCCGACGTGTCCTCCTGGGTCCGGGCCGACCGGGCCGACCTGGACGTGCCTCTGTACGAAGCCGTGACAGCCTGGCTGTCCGCGCACTGGCCCTTCAGGACGCTCAGCTACCACCCGCGTTAGAAACCCATCGCCACGCGCACCTCGTCGAGGGTGACCACGGCCCGTTCACGGGCCCGCCGGTTGCCCTCGGCCAGGATCTCCCGCACCTCCGCCTCGCCGTGTTCGTTCCTGCGCTTCCTGATCGGCCGCAGGAAGTCGTTGACCGCGTCCGTGGTCAACCGCTTCAGCGCGGCCGCTCCCCCGTACCCGATCTCGGCGGCGAGCTCCGCGGGCGGCCGGCCGAGGCAGAGCGACGCGATCATGAGCAGGTTGGCCACCTGGGGGCGGTTCTCCTCGTCGTAGGTGATCAGCCGCTCGGAGTCGGTGCGTGCCTTGCGGATGAGCGCGGCCGTCTCGTCCTCGGTGGCCGACAGCGCGATCGCGTTGCCCCTGCTCTTGCTCATCTTGCCGCCGTCGAGCCCCTGGAGCAGCGGCCGCTCGCCGAGCATGGCCTCGGGCACGGGGAAGACGCGGCCGTAGCGCTCGTTGAAGCGCCGCGCGATCGTCCGGGTCACCTCGAGATGCGGCAGTTGGTCCTTACCCACCGGCACCAGCGTGCCCTTGCAGAACAGGATGTCGGCCGCCTGGTGCACCGGGTAGGTGAACATGAGCCCGCTGACCGCCTTCTGGCTGCTGTGCGCGATCTCGTCCTTGACGGTGGGGTTGCGGCTCAGCTCCGACACCGTCACCAGGCTCAGGAACGGCAGCATGAGCTGGTTGAGCTCGGGCACGGCGCTGTGCTGGAAGATCGTCACCTTGGCCGGGTCGAGCCCCACCGCAAGATAGTCGAGCAGCAACTCGGTGATGTTGCGCTGGATCTCCCCCGGCAGATCCCGGTCGGTGATCACCTGGTAGTCGGCCACCAGCACGTACATCGGGAACCGGTCCTGCAGGCGGACGCGGTTGGCCAGGGAGCCGAAGTAGTGGCCGAGATGGAGCGGCCCGGTGGGGCGGTCTCCGGTGAGCACGGTGTGTTGCATGGTCCCTCCTCGATCGGTCGACGCCGTCCGGAGGGATGCCCTGCGCCCGGGGCCGCCCTGAGGACGGCCCTTGCGCATGCGAAGGTCAGAGGCCGTCTCGCGGCCACCACCACATGCCGATGCGCTTCACGCACCCATTCTAGGCGAAGGTCGAACTCACCAGTCCGGGCGTATGTCGATCGCGTAACCTCTTTCAACCGTTTGGCGTGTTCTCCAGACCCGATCAGCTTGATCACGTCAGGATGGGGCGGTCCCGTTCCACCCTCCTGGAGTTCGCATGTCTCGACGCACTCTCGTCGTCGGCCTGGCCATGGCCACGACGATCACGGGCCTCACCGTGCCCGGCGCCGCAGCCGAGCAGGCGACGGTGAAGTTCCCGTCATCCAACTTCCCGCTCGGTGCGCGGTCCGCCCCGACCAAGACCATGACCAGCGTGACCTCGGGCATCGACCTGTACGACGTGAAGGCGGGCTCGTCCACCGACGGCTACACGGTGACCGTGCTCCTGCCGAACGGCCGCGACGCCGGCACCCGCGAGGCCGCGGAGACCACGCTGGCCGCGGTCGAGGCGGCCGGTGAGGTCGCCGGCATCCAGCGGCTGGAGCGCCCGCAGGTCGCCGACGCCCCCGCGCAGGAGCTCTTCATGGTGCGCGTGGGCCTGTGGTCGTTCAAGCAGCGCGCCAAGGCCGACAAGGCGGCCGCGAAGCTCAAGAAGGCCGGCCTGAAGGTCAAGGTCGACTACCTGGGCGACGACGGACTCAAGACCACCGGCCCGTGGCACGTCAAGGTGCTCACGGTCGACGCCCGCACCTTCCGCGGCTCGTACGCGGCCTCGCTCGGCACCAGCGTGGCCAAGCGCGAGACGGTCTCGTCGATGGCCAAGCGGGGCGGCGCGGTCGCGGCCGTCAACGGCGGCTTCTTCAACATCCACACCGCCAAGCAGCTGCGCGGCGAGCCGGTGGGCGCCTCCGTGGTCGCGGGCAGGCTGCTCAGCGAGGCGGTCCCGGGCCGCTCCGCGATCGTGCTGCGCGGCCGTACCGCCCGCATCACCGAGCTGACGACCACGATCACGGCCGTCTCCCAGGACGGCGCCAAGCACCCGATCGCCGGCGTCAACCGCGCGGCGGCCGCCGACGAGCTCGTCCTCTACACCGAGGAGTACGGCGCCAAGACCCCCGCCGTCGACGGCACCGACGTGGTCATCGACGCCAACGGCCGGGTGGAGGCGGTCCGCACCCCCGGCGCCGCGGTGCCGAAGGGCAAGCGGGTGCTCCACGGCGGCGGCGAGGCGGCCATGTGGCTCAACGAGCACCTCTGGGAAGGCTGGACCGTCAAGGTCGACACCAAGGTGCGCGACCTGCGCAAGAAGAGGAACCTTCAGCTCACCCCCGACCTGCACGTCGTGTCGGGCGGCGTGGGCCTGGTCCGCAACGGGCGCACCGCGATCACCGCCAGGCGCGACGGCCACGACTCGGTCAACATGATCCTCCGCCGCCACCCGCGCACCCTGGTCGGCACCACCCGCAACGGGAGCCTGATCGTGGCCACGATCGACGGCCGCAAGCCGGGCATCACCGTGGGCGCGAACTTCGTCGAGGCTGCCCAGTTCATGCGCTGGCTCGGCGCCACCCAGGCGATCAACCTGGACGGCGGCGGGTCGACGGCGATGGTCGTGAAGGGCAAGGTCGTCAACCAGCCGTCCGACGGCGGGGAGCGCGCCGTCGGCGACGCCCTGCTCGTCCTCCCCCGCTAGATCCGGCGGCTAGTCGGCGCTCCGCGACCGCGCGTCGCCCGCGACGTCGTCGACGAGCGGCTCCCCGGCCTTCCCGGGGAGCCGCGTGCCGGGACGTCCCTGAGGCGGCTCGGGGCGGGCGCCCCTGCGGGCCGACCCGCGCCTGGGCAGGAAAGCCGAGATGACCATCCCGGCGGCCGCCGCGACCGCCGAGATGACCAGCGCGATCTGGAGGCCGTCGCGCGAGGGCAGAGTCACGGCTCCCAGCTGGACGGTCTGCGCGGCCAGCACCGCGCCGATCACCGCGCTGGCCGTCGACGTGCCGATGGAGCGCATCAGCGAGTTGAAGCCGTTGGCCGCGCCGGTCTCCGAGGTGGGCACCGCTCCCATGATCGAGGCGGGCATGGCGGCGTACCCGAGACCGGCCCCGGCCGAGACGATCGTCGCGGCCAGCGCGACGTGCCAGACCTCCGTCATCAGGAACAGCGCGGTGACGTAGCCCGCGATGGAGAGCAGGGCGCCGAGCATGAGCGTCACCTTGGGGCCGTAGGCTCCGGTGACACGGGCCGAGACGGGCGAGAGCACGATCATCATGCCGCCGCCCACCGCCATGCACAGCCCGGCTTCGAACAACGTGAGCCCCAGCCCGTAACCGGAGGCGGCCGGCGCCTGCAGCACCTGGGGGAAGACCAGCTGGGTGCCGAACATGGCGAACCCGAAGGCGATGGACGCCAGGTTGGTGAGCAGCACCTCGCGCCGGGTGGTGGTCCGCAGGTCGACCAGCGGATTGTGCATCCGCAGCTCCGCCCATCCCCAGAGCGCGAAGATCACCACCGCCGCGGCGAACAGGCCCAGGGTCAGCGGGCTCGTCCAGCCCCAGCTGCCGCCCTTGCTGATGGGCAGCAGGAAGCAGACCAGCCCGGCCGACAGCCCGGCCACGCCGAGGAAGTCGAAGCGCCCGCCTGTCCGCAGCGGCGAGACGGGCACGAGCGTGATGGTCAGGACCAGGCCCGCCGCCCCCATCGCGGCGGCGACCAGGAAGAGCACGTGCCAGTTGGCGTACTGGGCGACGACCGCGCCCAGCGGCAGCCCGATGGCGCCGCCGGCGCCCAGCGTGGCGCTCATCAGCGCCATGGCCGAGCCAAGCCGGCCGGGCGGCAGCAGGTCGCGCATGATGCTGATGCCGAGCGGGATCACGCCGACCGCGCAGCCCTGCAGCGTACGGCCGATCACCACGAGGGGCAGCGCGCTGGTGAAGACACAGATCGCCGATCCGAGGATCATCAGCGAGAGGCTGATCACGATCATCCGGCGCTTGCCGTACATGTCTCCGAGCCGCCCGCTCACGGGCGTGAACACCGCCGACGACAGCAGCGTGGAGGTGATCACCCAGGACGCGTCCTCCGCCGAGGCCGACACCAGCCTCGGCAGGTCGGGGATGATGGGCACCACCAGGGTGAACATCATCGACACGACCATGCCGCTGAAGGCCAGGGCGGCGATGACGACGCCGCTCGACTTTCCGGGGGTGCGAGGCATCGCCACCGAGCTCCGTTCGATCAAGATCCGCGGTTGGACAGGACAAGGCTGCCAGACGCCGCGAAGAAGATGCCCACCCCCTGCACGAAGCTGACCTCCACGTCGGGCACCTGCGCGGCGGCCTCGCCCCGCAACTGCCGGACGGACTCCAGGATCGCGAACATCCCGTACATGCCGGTGTGCGTGTACGCGAGCCCGCCGCCGTTGGTGTTCACCGGGAGGCTGCCGCCCGGAATCGTGTGACCGTCCGCGATGAACGCCCCCGACTCTCCCCTGCCGACGAACCCGAGATCCTCCAGCCCGTAGAGCGGCAGGTGCGCGAAAGCGTCGTAGATCATCAGATGGTCGACGTCGCCGTGCCCGAGCCCGGCCGTGCGGAACGCCTCGGCGCTGGAGCGGCGGAACGCCTGGAACGACCCCGGATCCTCCATCTGGGACACCATCGCGCTCTCGGTGGCCTCGCCCGAGCCCAGCAGGTAGACGGCCCGGCTCCCCCCGGGCAGGTCGGCGGCGCGTTCCGCGCTGGTCAGCACCAGGGCGCCGCCGCCGTCGGTGACCACACAGCACATGTCCCTGGTGAACGGGTAGGCGATCTCCGGAGCCTGGAGCACCTCGTCCACCGAGACGATGTCACGCCGCAGGGCCCGCGGGTTCTTGCTCGCCCACTCCCGCTGGGCGACGACCACCCGGGCCAGGTCCTCCCGGTCCATGCCGCGCTCGTGCAGGAAGCGCAGGGCGGGGACGGTGAACGTGGCGTACGGGGTGATGGCACCGTACGGCGCCTCGAACTGTCCGGCGGGGGTCGCGTTGGCCCCGCCCCACCGCGGCGCGCCCACCCGCGACCGCCCGGACTCGCCGTGGGTGATGAGGACGACGTCGGCCGCGCCGGCCGCGATGGCCGCCGCCGCGTGCCGGACGTGCAGCAGGAAGCTGCAGCCGCCGACCATGGTGCCGTCGGCCCAGCGCGGGTTGATGCCCAGGTGGTGCGCCACGTCAAGGGCCAGCGGCCCGGCGGTCGCCACGCCGTCCACGTCGGCGGGGGTGAGCCCGGCGTCCCGCAGGGCGTTCAGCCCGGCCTCGGCGTGCAACTGCAGCATCGAGGTGTCCGGCAGGACCCCGATCTCGTCGGTCTCGGCCGCGCCGACGATCGCGATCCGGCCGCCGTGCATGCTGGTCACGCGCTCTCCTCTTCAGGCTGGAAGACCGGCAGCACGGTCCCGCCGCGCTCCTCGAACGTCACCCGGAGCCGCAGGTCCAGGGGCAGGTTCTCGGGCGCCGGCTCGACGCCGACCACATTCGTCATGAGCCGCGGGCCCTCGTCGAGCTCCACCAGCGCGATCACCGGCGAGACGGACTCGAAGCCGGGCATCGGCCGTCTGTTGATCACGTACGAGACGAGCCGCGCGCGGCCGGACACCATCACCCAGGCGACGTCAGGCGAGGCGCAGTAGCGGCAGAACGGCCGTGGGTAGAAGTAGTGCCGGCCGCACGCGCCGCACTGCTGGACGCGCAGCTCGCCCGCCTTCGCGGCGTCCCAGTACGGTGCGGTCTCGGGCGTCGGCTTGGGCATGAAGTCCTCGATCACCCGTTCCTCCGGCTGAACGTGCCGCGGTCCAGCACGACCCGACCGGCCACCGTGGTCTGGAAGCGCCAGGTCTCGCCGTCGTCCCACAGGGCCACCGCCAGTTCCTGCCCAGGGAAGACCGGGGAGGCGAAGCGCGCCGACATGGTGCCGAACAGCTCCGGGTCCGAGCCGCACGCGGTGTGCAGCAGCGCCCTTCCGGTGAACCCGAAGGTGCACAGGCCGTGCAGGATCGGACGGTCGAACCCGGCCTTCCCGGCGAGCCACGGGTCGGAGTGCAGCGGGTTGCGGTCGCCGCTCAGCCGGTAGAGCAGGGCCTGGTCGGGCCGCGTCCGGTAAGTGACCACGTGGTCGGGCTCGCGCTCCGGTCGTTCCCACGGCGCGGTGGAGCCTCGCTCGCCGCCGAAGCCGCCCTCGCCCCTGATGAAGGTGCCGGTGCTGGACTCCGCGAGCACCTTGCCCGAGTCCGCGTCCATGACCGTCGACTCCAGGACGGCGATGGCGTTCGGCCCCTTGTCGTAGAAGGCGGCCACGCGGCTCCTGGTCACGGTGGAGCCCTCGGGAGGCAGCGCGCCGTGCAGCGTGATCGACTGCTCGGCGTGCAGCACCTGGGCGAGGTGGAAGTCACCCAGCGGGGGCATCGACCCTCCGGTGCCGCCGATCATGACCGCGAAGGTGGGCAGCACCTGCTGGGCGACGTCGTGCGAGTTCTCCGTCGTGAACGGCAGCTCCGTCAGCGGATCCTCGGCCCCCGCCCCGACGCCGAGCGCGTAGAGGATGGCGTCGGCCGAGGTCCATCGCCGGCCCCCGCCCTCCCACTCCTTGCCCACCAGGTCCAGATTCAGCGCCAAGGGAGCGCTCCTTCCGTAAGGGTCCTGCCAGCACCATAATCCGGACAAAGTTCGTCTGTAAATACCGCGGAACCGGTGGCGAACCTCCCGAGACCTGGCAGACTGAGAAAATATGAAAACCGCTTCGACCACCTCCCGCCCCGGACGACCGCCCGACCCCGGCATCGAGCCCCGAGTCCTCGACGCGACGCTGCAGATCTACGCGGAGGTCGGCTGGGCCGGGTTCACCATGGACGCCGTCGCGCGCCGGGCACGCGTGGGCAAGGCCGCCCTCTACCGCCGCTGGGAGAGCAAGGAGAAGCTGATCGTCGAGGCCCTGGCCTCGATCACCATGCCCGTCATGGCCGAGACCACCGGCTCGCTGCGCGAGGACCTCCTGGCCATGTGCGTCCGCACGCTGAAGGCGCAGCAGAGCCGCGACGGCCTGGTCGGGCTGCGGGCGCAGATCGAGGCCAAGTTCTATCCCGAGTTGTTCGGCCAGGCCATGGAGGACCTCGGGAAGCAGTGGCGGACCCTGTCCAGGCGGCTCGTGCTGCTCGCCATCGACCGGGGCGAGATCCCCCAGGGCACCTCGCCGGCCCTGGTGCTGGACGCGGTGAACGGCATCATCGTCAACCACGTTCTCTCCACGCCGATCGACAGGATGCCCGCCCTCCTGGAGGACGCCCCCCGCTACGCCGAGCGGGTCGTCGATTTCGTGCTCTCCTCCATCGGCTATCGTCCCGCCGAGGCCGCCCTTGACACCGACGGGGCCCGGTCTTAGCTTCTGTGTTGCGGACGCATTTCGTCTGAATTTCACGGTACGAAGTCGCACACCAATCCCCTGACCAATTTCGGACACTTGGTGTCTGAAATCAGGGTCGTGCGTCCTTGGGCGATCGCCGCAAGGCGGAAGGTCTGGAGGAACGAATGCCGGCTACCAACCCTGACACGACGTCCGAGAATCCCGGTTTCTACGCGCTGGCGCTCCAGGACCCCCAGCGAGTGGCCTTCATCGGCCCGCAGGGCGAAGAGACCACCTTCGGTGAGCTGGGAGCCCAGGTCAACCGCATCTCCCACGGCCTCCGAGCGCTCGGCGTGGGCAAGGAAGACATGGTCGCCATCCTGGTGCACAACGGCCGGGAGTACATAGAGCTGGCACTCGCCACCATCCAGCTCGGCGCCTACATCGTGCCGATCAACACCCATCTCGCCCCGCCCGAGCTCGCCTACATCGTCAAGGACAGCACCGCCAAGGTGCTCGTCGCCCACTCCGACCTGGCCGGACACCTGCACAGCGAGATCGGCGGGCTGCCGGCGCACCGCTACGCCATCGGCGACGAGGTCGAGGGCTGGCAGCCCTACCCCGAGCTGTGGAGCGGCCGGCTCGAGGAACAACCCGGCGACCGGGTCATGGGCGCCATCATGAACTACACCTCGGGCACCACCGGCCGCCCCAAGGGCGTGCGCCGGCCGCTGTCAGGCCTCAGCCCCGAACAGGAAGCCCCGCTCGCCTCGAAGCACTTCTACACGCTCGGCTTCCGGAAGCAGGGCGTCCACCTCGTCTGCTCGCCGCTGTACCACGCCGCCCCCGGCGCGTTCGCCATCAACGCGCTGCACCTGGGCCACACCGTGGTCTGCCACCTCAAGTTCGACGCCGAGGCGGTGCTGCGCGCCATCGAGCGCTACAAGGTGACCACCAGCCACATGGTGCCCACCCACTTCCACCGGATGCTCCGCCTGCCCGAGGAGGTCCGCCTCCGCTACGACGTCTCCAGCCTGGACAGCCTGATCCACGCCGCGGCGCCCTGCCCCGTCGAGGTCAAGAAGCAGATGATGGAGTGGGTCGGCCCCAAGCTCTACGAGTATCTGGCGGCCACCGAAGGCGGCATGTCCCAGGTCACCCCGGAGGAGTGGCTGGCCAAGCCCGGCACGGTCGGCCGGCCGCAGCCGGGCACCACGCTCCGCATCGTCGGCGAGAACGGCGAAGAGGTGCCGGACGGCGAGCCTGGAACGATCTATTTCAGCAACGCCGGCCAGGCATTCGAGTACTACAACGACCCGGGGAAGACCGCGGCCGCCCGGCTCGACGGCATGTCCACGGTCGGCGACTTCGGCTACCTGGACGAGGACGGCTACCTGTTCCTCCTCGACCGCAGGACCGACCTGATCATCTCCGGCGGCGTGAACATCTACCCGGCCGAGATCGAGCAGTTCCTGATCACCCATCCGTCCGTCCAGGACATCGCCGTGATCGGCGTGCCCGACCCTGACTGGGGTCAGAGCGTGCTCGCCATCGTCCAGCCGTCACCGGGCGTGGAGGCCGGAGAGGGACTGGCCGAGAAACTCCGGGCCTACTGTGCCGAAGGGCTCGCCTCGTACAAGCGCCCGCGCAGGTTCGAGTTCCGCGAGGACTTCCCGCGGACGGAGGCGGGCAAGCTCCAACGCCGCAAGCTACGCGACGAGTACGTCGACAACAACTGACAGCGGCGTTGCCGGTCTTTGCACGGGCCCCGGCGTGATAGCCGAAGCCTCCATGAAACAGGGCGAGCCTCGTGGGCGTAGTCTCAGGGCTCACCCACAAGAAAAGCCCCCGAGACCGAAGCCTCGAAGCCGTCATGAACAAGGAAAGGCCCCGACAGAAACTGTCGGGGCCCTTCCCATATGAAAATTGTCCGGCGGTGACCTACTCTCCCACACCCTCCCGAGTGCAGTACCATCGGCGCAGAGAAGCTTAACTTCCGGGTTCGGAATGTAACCGGGTGTTTCCTTCCCGCCATAACC
>NZ_BAABFD010000026.1:0-122041 GCF_039540635.1 Nonomuraea ferruginea
GGCCGCTGGCGAACCCTCCAGCACATCACCGTCAGCCCCAGCCGAATCGGCGACATCGCCCGCGCGGCACTTGTCCTCACCCGTTTCGAGCACGACTACCTGCCGGCAATTCGCTGAGATCACGTCACTGATCGCGAAAGCGTACCATTCGCGTGAGCGAGTCTGCGGAGTTGAAGAACTCGAATCATTTGCCGTCTTCGCCTTCGCTTCGATTCCGCTAGGCCACACCGTTTTTCAGGAGCGGAACCCTCAGCTCAGTCAGTCACGGCAAAAGACCTGCACTCGTCCTGGCGTGCGGCGAGCAGGCCGGCCGCGAGCCCACTGCAACCGGCAAGAAGCAGCAGCCCGGACAGGTACATCGCCCACGGGCTGATGCCGCTGCCGACGAACTCCACCGCGAGCCACACCCACAGCACCGGGCCGACCCATCGCGGATGCACGTGCGAACGGAAGTGGGCGATCGACAGCAGCAGCATGCCCACCACGGTGCCGACCACACCGATCAGGAGGAACGGGACGATCAGGGCCGACTGCTCCTGCGCGGCGATCAGCTGGGAGTAGGCGTCACGGTGGGCGGGCTCATCGGCCATCACGACCTGGGTGAGCGTCCAACCGCCGGCTACGGTGTGGCCGAACGCGCCGAGCACCCCGAACACGCCACCGATGATCGTGAGTCGCGGGAACCTCGGCCGCAGCCAGGCGACCAGCCCCACGACCGCGACCGCGAACGGCAGTTGGGACCAGAGGAACATCTGGGCGGCGGCCGACGCGCCCGCACGCGCGTCGGCGATCGTGGCGAGCCACTGCGCCCGGTCATCGGGCAGCTCGGGCTGTAGGGCCATGAAGCCGACGCTGAGCAGGGCAAACGCGAGGAGGCAGACCGCTATGAGAATGCGAAGGTGTCGTGTCATGTGCGACAGTCAAGTCTGAGCGGCTCGTCACTGTAGTCGGCCGAGAGTGGTCAGCGGTGTCAACTTCGGGCTGATGTCTTCGACCTGCTCGTCCCCTACAGTTGACCCCCATGGACGTGTGGTGGCGCCGGACCGCCGATGTCGGCCTGTGTCTGGCCGTACTCGTCACGGGCCTCACCGAGATATGGCTTCCGCTCGGATCGCGGCAGGGCGACGGGGATCCGCTCGCGACGAGCGTGCAGGTGCTGGTCGTCACGGCTTCGCTGTGGTGGCGGCGCACCCACCCGATCCCGACGACCGCCGTGACGATTGTCGGGCTGTGCGCCTCGGCCCAGCTTGGGTTCCTGCTGTTCTTCGGGCAGTTCGTGCCGTTCCTGATCGCCGTGTTCTCGGTGGCGCGCCATGGCAAGGGACGCGAGCCGTGGATCGGTGCGGCCATGGCCGGTGCGGCCCTCATCTACGCCGACCTGTTCATCGATCTGCTCGGCGGGTTCGGCGAAATGCTGTACCACTGGGGTGTCGTGGGCGTCTGCTTCGCCTTCGGCCGCTGGCAGTCGATCATGGCCAGTCACGCCCGGTCCTCTCAGCGGCGGGCGGTGGCGGCCGAGGTCGCCGCAGCCGAACAGGCGGCACAGGCCGTCATCGAGGAACGCACCCGCATCGCCCGCGAACTGCATGACATCGTCGCACACGCGGTGAGCGTGATGGTGGTACAGGCAGGCGCGGCCGAACAGATGGTCACCGACGACCCCGACCGGGTGCGCCGTACTCTCGCCACTATCCGACGCACCGGCAACGGCGCCCTCGCTGAAATGCGACGGGTAGTCACCATGCTTCGCGACACCGACGAGGTCGGCCTGCTCTCACCCCAGCCCGGACTGTCGGGCCTGCAGACACTGGTCGACGACGCTCGGAAATCCGGGCTTCCCGTGGAGTTCACCGTGGCCGGGGCGCCGCGGGCGCTGCCCGCCGGCCTCGACCTCGCAGCATTCCGGATCGTGCAGGAGGCACTGACCAACGCGCGCCGCCACGCCAACGCCGCCACCGAGGTCAGCGTGGGAGTGACATTCAGCGCCGACGAGCTGCGCATCGACGTACGTGACGACGGCTGCGGACGCCCGGGCACCGCCGGAACCGGACACGGCCTGATCGGAATGCGGGAACGGGCGGCGCTGTACGGTGGAACGCTGCAAGCCGCCCCACTGCCCGACCGCGGGTTCGCCGTCGCCGCTGTCCTTCCCCTGGAACCGGCATGACCCGCGTGTTGATCGTCGACGACCAGGCGCTTCTACGGGAAGGCTTCCGACTCATCCTCGAAAGAGGCGGCCTGGAGGTCGTCGCCGAGGCCAGAGACGGAGTCGAAGCCGTCACCGCCTGTGCCGAACACCGCCCCGACGTCGTCCTCATGGACGTACGGATGCCCCGGCTGGACGGCATCGAAGCCACCCGGCGGATCGTTGCGCGGCAGCCCGGCGTCCGCGTGATGGCGCTGACCACCTTCGATCTCGATGAATATGTGTACGGCGCCCTGCGGGCGGGCGCCAGCGGGTTCCTCCTCAAAGACGTCCCTCCCGATGACCTGGTGCACGCGGTGCGCGTCGTGGCCCGGGGCGAGGCGATGCTCGCTCCCAAGCTCACCCGCCGGCTACTCGACCGGTTCGCCACAGCGCCTTCCACCAGCCCAGCTCCGCTGCCCAACGTGACCGAACGAGAAGCGGCCGTGCTGCGGCAGGTCGCACGAGGTCGATCGAACGCCGAGATCGCCGGCGCACTGTTCCTCACCGAGGCCACGGTCAAGACCTACGTCTCCCGTCTGCTGACCAAGCTGAACCTCCGCGACCGTGTGCAACTCGCAGTCCTCGCGTACGAATCAGGCCTGGTCCAAGCCGGCGACCGAGGCTGGGACGCATAGCCCGTCACATCGGGCTCGTTTCACAGCGCGATCGCCTCCGGCCCGAGCAACGCCTTGACGTCGGCGGCGAAGCTGGGCTCGGCCGTCTTCGTCGTAGCCTCCGAGAAGACGATTCGCCAAGGCCCACCGCCACGCTGCCTGACGACTCGCTCCCACGCCGGGCCAGATGCTCAGTTGCCACGCCGGCCGCCCGGGCTGGACTGACCACACGCCCCACGTTCTGCGTCCTTGGGCGCCTGCCCTCGGGCGAGCAGCGCGATCCCCCAACGATCATGTACAAACAGCCGCAGAGCCATCGAGCACAGCAGAACCACCTACACGCGGACCCGCTTCGCGTGCTCCAGGGCGATTGCCGCGAGCCACAGCCAGGCGAGGACCGCCGCCACGTAGAAGGCGACCCCCGTCGGGATCAGCACCGCCATGCCCGAGACGATGAGCACGGGCAGGGCCACGCCGGTCGCGATCGAGACGACCTGCCAGAGGCGGGCGCGCTCGCGGCCGTACGCCCGCCCGAACACGAACGTCGCGGCGATCAGCGAGCCGAACGCGAGGTTGAAGGCGACGGAGTGCATGATCGCGGTGGTGGTCATCACCGGCTGCAGATCCTGAGGAGTGCCCTCGGGGAAGCCGAGGCCCGCGGGTGCGGGGAAGATCCCGGCCAAGATCAGGCCGGCGCCGAAGATCGCGGTGAGGACGGGACCGGCGACCGTGCGCGGCCGGCCGGCCCGCGCCTCGCGCAGCCCGATCGCCAGCGCGATGACCGCGATCCCGCTGATGACGAAGGTGCTCGCCATCAGCCAGCCGCGGTCGCCGAGGCTGAGCATGCTGATCGCGTGTCTGGTCAGATCGAAGGCCGGCCGGGAGATCGCTTCGACTGTCGCGACGGCCATGAACAGGGCGGCCGCGAACGGTCCGAGGGCGAGGGGGAAGCGGGCGCTGGTCATGGGTCGATCCCTTCGGGGTGGATGGTGAAGGTCCTGTGCGATCACCGACATTTATTTTTGTCCATAAGATGATTGTTGTCTAGACAAAAACTTCATGTCGCTGCAGACTGTCCGCCATGAGATCGGAGCTCGCCCATGAGTAGGGACTTTCGGATCGAGCGGGAGAGCGAACTGCCCGCTGAGCCAGAGGACGTCTGGCACGCGGTGACGCGCGACTCCGCCGCCTGGTCGATCCCGCTGGACCTGTCCCGGAGCACCGTCGTGGTGTGGGAACCGCCCAGCCGGGGGGTGCTGCGGACGGAGATCGGCGACTGGTTCAACCAGATCGCGTTCGACATCACCCCGTCCCCGGGCGGCTCGTACCTCCGGTACGTGCACAGCGGCATCTTCGTCGACGACTGGGAGAGCGAGTACGAAGGGGCGCGCCGCCACACCGAGCTGTACACGCACACCCTCAGCCAGTACCTCAGGTACTTCCGTGGCCGGAGCTTCCGACGTTTCGAGGCGCTCGCGCCGAAGTCGTCGATCACCGCCGACGCCCTCGACAGGATCCGCTCCGCCTGGGGTATCGCGGCGGACACGCCCACCGGCTCCGAGCTCACCCTGCCCGTGCCCGGCGCCGCCGCCAAGGCCGGGGTGCTCGACTTCCACGACGACGCCTTCATCGGCGTGCGCACCGAGGACGCCCTCTACCGCGCCTTCGGCCGCAACCGCTTCGGCTCCCCGGTGGCCGTCGGCGTGTACGAGTACGGCGTTCAGACCCGCTCCGAGCGAGAATCGTCCCACGCGTGGACCGTCTGGCTGCGTGATCTCTACGGAGCGGCAGCCGCACCATGAGCCTTCACTCACGCGGTGCACCTCGTGGGGCTGGATCGCCGCCGTCGTGTTCCTCGGGCGCGCCTCACTCTGCGGCACCGGACCGCCGAACACGGTCGATGACCGGGGCGCCCCGGCCGGTGGGGCGGGCCTGACATCCCGGGGTGCTGTGTCGTCGGACTGGTGACAAGCCCAGATCCCACGATGGGGAGTGATGAGTGACGATGGCCGCGCACCGTGAGGTAGACGAAGCCGAGATCGAGCGGCTGGTCGAGACGATCGTCGAAGGAATCCGGGCCAAGGATCTCGAGACCCTGAGGCGGCTTTACGCGACGGACGTCGTCTCCTTCGACGTCGAGCCGCCGCTGCAGCATGTGGGGATCGAGGCGAAGATGGCGAACTGGACGAAGGCGTTCACGTTCTTCCGGGATGTGGATTACGAGCTTCGCGACCTGACGCTCACCGTTGGCGATGACGTGGCGTTCGGCCACGCTTTCGGTCGGCTCAGCGGCACGCTGGAGAACGGGACGGCGACGAAGGGCATGTGGGTCCGGGCCACGTTCTGCTTCCGGAAGACCGACGACCATTGGGTCGTCGCGCACGACCAGGTCTCTGTGCCGTTCGACGTCGCCAGCGGCAGAGCCGCGGCCGACCTTGAGCCCTGACGAGTCGCCGAAGCGCACCTGTCCGTGCAGGCGGACGCGCCCGGCCGGATGGTGAAGGGTTCGTGGCGGCACGATGAGACCTGGCCGCGGGACCAGAGTGCCCGGCGCCGGTGTGGCGCCGGGCACTCTCCGGGGCGGCGACGTCTCGCACGCCTGCGGTGACGGCTTCTGTGGCTCAGAATCCGATGGTCTCGCGGAGCAGCAGGACGGTGCCGCGTCCGGGCTGGGGTTCCGCGTTGAGGATGAGCAGGCGGTTGGGGGCGCTGGGCGCGCCGTAGGCCTTCATGGCGCGGTCGTTCTCCAGCGGGAGGCAGTGGTCTTCGACGCGGCGCAGCGCGGTGGGCAGGTCGGACACCACCTTCTGCGCCCCGACGATCCAGATCGCGTGGGCTGCGGCGCCGGCGTAGCCGGGCAGCTGGCTTCCGGTGGCCGAGGCGACCACGAGGGAGCCGGTTTCGGTGACCGCGGCGACACTGCCCACGATGACGTCGGGGGTGGACATGAGCCGCCAGATCTCGCGCATCTGGGTGGCGCGGTCCATGGCCAGGCCGCGTGGCTTGACGGCGTCGTAGCGCCCGCTGGTGTTGATGTCCTCCTCGATGCCGGACAGGCGGAGCGTCTCGCTGGCCCCGGTGAACACGCTGGCGCCCTCGGGTATCAGCTCTTTGACGCGGGTACGCGCGGCGGCGCCGTCGTCGAGGATTTCCACGGTGAAGCCGTGGTCCGTCAGCGCGGCGGCCGCCCGCTCCAGGCGCTGCGCGGATGCCGGGTGGGTGAACGGTGCTGCCGGCGTTGAGGTGGTCATGAAGCTTCCTGTTCGCTGGATGACGTGTTCGTCTCGGCAGTACGACGACGCAGTCCCCGCGAATGTGAGGTGACGTGCCGACCTCACAGTTCGGCGCGCTGTCTCGTCGAACAATGAGGGCAGCTGCGACCGAGGGAGCCGTCGACACCATGACCACCCGATCCGAGCCAGGACACGGCCTGAGTGCGCTCATGAGCGAGCGGCGTCAGTTGATCAACCTCGCCTACCGGCTCCTGGGCTCCCTGGCCGAGGCGGAGGATGTCGTACAGGAGACCTACGCCCGCTGGTACGCCATGTCCCGGCAGCAGCAGGACGCCATCGAGTCCCCCGGCGCCTGGCTGACGAGGGTCGCCGGGCGCATCTGCCTGGACGTGCTCGGCTCGGCGCGCGCGAGGCGGGAGCGGTATGTGGGCGAGTGGATCCCCGAGCCGCTGCCCGAGCGTACGGAGTGGATCAGCGGGCGGCCGGGCGGTGCGACCGTCGACCCGGCCGACCGGGTCACCCTGGACGAGTCGGTCAACATGGCCTTCATGGTCGTGCTCGAATCGATGACCCCGGCCGAACGCGTCTCGTTCATCCTGCACGATGTCTTCTGCCACTCCTTCGCCGAAGTGGCCGAGATCGTCGGCCGGACTCCGGCGGCATGCCGCCAGCTGGCCTCCTCCGCCCGCCGCCGCATTCGCGAATCGCGGAGCCCCGCGAGTCCGACAGCCCAGCAGGCCGGCATCGTCAAGGACTTCAAGCAGGCGTGGGAGGCCAAGGACATCGACGCCCTGATCCGCCTGCTCGACCCCGACGCCACGGCGATCGCCGACGGCGGCGGCCTCGCCACCACCTTCCTGCATCCCATCGAAGGCGGCGGGCAGGTCGCGCGCGCCTTGGTCGAGATCGCCGATCAGAAGCCCGGCGACGTGACGATCCTGGAGCGTACGGTCAACGGTCAGCCCGGTCTGGTGGCTCAGCAAAACGGCGTCACCGTGACGGTGTTCGCGTTCGAGGTCGCGGGCGACCGGATCAAGCGGATCTGGGCCGTACGCAACCCCCAGAAACTCCGTCACTGGACGAGCTGAGGCGCGTCTCGGCCAGGGCGGCGGGGCCCTGGACGGTTCACTTGCCGTCGATCAAAAGCTGGGCGGACGTGACCGGTGTGATCTCCTTCAGGTATTTGTTCGCCAGCAGCCAGCTCACCGGGACCTCGTCGTCCGTCTGCGGGAGTTCGGGGAAGTATCTGCTGATCACGTGATACTGCGTGCCGCCGCCCGGCATCTGGAACGCGGGCGCGGCCGGGCCCACCTCGACGCGGAACGACTTGAGAACTCGGAACGCGTGATAGTTGCACAGGTGCTGGGGGTCATCGGGGTTGGTGTTCAGGTTACGCGGCGGCAGCCCTCGCCTGATGTACAGGTCGCCCATCGGCGCCAGGAACGACCCCGAATAGCCGCCGAACCGGTCGAGTTTCATGCCGGCCTGCAGGAAGGTCGTCTTACGCAGCAGCCGGCCGTTCGGGAAATCGCCGGAACGGCCGAAGCCGGCGTCGGGCGGGAAGCGGTAGTTGTTCGTGGTGTAGTCCCAGTAGCGCGAGAGGAAATGCTGCGGGGAAAGCTCGCCCAGCGGCACGTAGCCGCGCAGGATCGCGCCCAGATGACCGGTCCTCGGGAGGACGGTCGGCCCGAGGTCGGGGTCGCCGGTGATGTAAGGAGGTCCGCAGACCCGGTGGCCGGCCGGGGGACGGGAATCGTCCTTGCCCGGGGGCGGCGACGGGCGGACCAGCCGGGTCTCGGACTGGACGGCGCTCTCGGCGTGCGCGGCCACGCCGCCCATGCCGCCCATGGCGCCCAACATCGTGCATATCGCGGCGGCCAGCATGGCGCCCCGTCGGTTGTACCGCATGACTTTCCCGTCGATCCTGGATGGCGAACGAATGAGAACTGATCACCAGCGAATCGACGACGCACCGGATCGCGGCGCGGCACAGCTCATTTCTGTTTGGCTGACTGCTACGGCGGTCTTCGGCTGTCCGCATATAGTGATCGGCTTCTACATTCCCGCCATCGTCGGAATCGGAATCTCGGGCAGCATCATGAGAAAGGCAAAGAATGATCCGATAAAAGCGACAAGACTGCCATATAAAGAAATTCTCGACATGCGATGGTTTGTCTGCAATGTCTTGATATGCACCGGCCAGGCTGCGAACTCAAGGATCCGGCCGGCATTCTCCGAAATTCAGCGGCCGGATTGAGCGGCGGCCATGATGCCGTGCACGGCCTGGCTGATGCGGGCGGCGGCCTGGTCGGGGTCCGGGCGGCCGGCGTCGAGCCAGGTGATGACGGCTTCCAGGGTGAAGGCAGGGATCAGGTTCGCTGCCCAGTCGAGCCACGGCCCCGCGGGGATAGCTCGGGCGAGGTTGCGGTGGGCGATCTCGCGGGAGGCGGCCTGGATGGTGTCGATCAGCTCGCGGAAGTCGGGCTCGCGGGCGGCGTGGCGGAACAGCAGCCGGAATCCGTCGGGGTCCGCCTCGGCGGCGCGCAGCAGGGCGGGGATGGAGCTTTCGTCGAAGTGGTCGGCGCCGGTGGCCTCGGCCAGTCGCGCGCACGCGCGGTCCAGCACGGCCCAATAGAGGTCGGCCTTGGAGTCGAAGTGCCGATACAGCATCGCCCGGGTCAGCTCGGCCTCGGCGGCGATGTCGTCCAGGCCGGTGGCGACATATCCGGCGCGAGCGAAGGCGCGGGTGGCCGCGTCCAGGATCTGCTCACGCCGCTCCGCGCGGCGCAACCTGCGCACCGGCCGAGCCGGCCCGGCGTCATGGTCGCTCATCCCACCTCCACTTGTATAAGGCAGAGTATACATCTAGCTTAATAGACACCGGAGTATACAAAGCTGCGTTTACCTCATGGAGGAGTCATGTCGTCCGCCCCCGCTCAGCTCCCCTACGACCAGCCCGGCCCTCTACGACCGCCACCGCTGCTGCGCCGGCTGCAGGCCTCGGGCCCCATCCACGCCATCCGCACCGCCGTCGGCGACCCCGGCTGGCAGGTGACCGGGTACGAGGAGGTACGCGCCCTGCTGGACGACCCCCGACTGGGCCGTGCCCACCCCGAGCCCGAACACGCCTCCCGCACCGGCGAATCAGAGCTGTTCGGCGGCCCCCTCGGCGGCTTCGACACCGAGCAGGCCGACCACCGCAGGATGCGCTCGCTGCTGCAGCCGCACTTCTCGCCCAGGCGGATGCGCGCACTGCGCGGCCGAGTCGAGACGCTCACCACCCGGCTGCTCGACGAGCTGGCCGCCGCCGGGCCGCCCGCCGACCTGCACGCCGCGCTGGCGCTGCCGCTGCCGATCACGGTCATCTGTGAGCTGCTCGGCGTCCCGTACGAAGAGCGCGAGCAGTTTCGCGGCTGGACGCAGGAAGCCGCTGACATCACCGACCGGGCCCGCTCGGCTCAGGGGCTGGGCTCGTTGTTCACCTACGGGCGGCAGTTGGTGGCCCGCAAGCGCGCCACCGGTGATGCGGACGCGGACGTGATCTCCCGGCTGGCCGCCACCGACGGGGTGAGCGACGACGAGGCCGCCGCGATGGGCATGTTCCTGCTGTTCGCCGGGCACGAGACCACGGTCACCGCGATCGGCCGGGGCGTGCTGTGGATGCTGTCCACGCCCGGCCAGTGGCGGGCCCTGGTAGATGACCCGTCCCGGATCGACGCCGCGGTGGAGGAGATCCTGCGCGCCCCGAACCTCGGCGGCGGCGGCATCCCCCGCTACGCCCGGGAGGACCTGGACATCTCCGGCGTCCACGTCCGGGCCGGGGACCTGGTGCTGCTGGACACCGGCGCGGCCAACCACGACCCTGCTGTCTTCGCCGACCCTGACCGGTTCGATCTCCACCGGCCCGCGGTGCCGCACCTGACCTTCGGCCACGGCGCCCGCTACTGCGTCGGCGCGCCGCTCGCCCGGATCGAGCTGCAGGTGGTCTTCTCCCAGCTCGCCGCTCGCTTCCCCACCCTGGAGCTGGGCTGCCCGGTGGCGGAGCTGACCTTCGACACCCGCACGCTGACCGGCGGGCTGACCGCTCTGCCGGTGGCCTGGTGACCGGCATGAGCGCGGCGAAGGCCATGGACGAGCGCGGCATGACCGAACGCCGCCGCGAGCTGCTGGCCGGCCTCGGCGGCGAGGTGGTCGAGGTCGGCGCCGGGCACGGCGTCAACTTCACGCACTACCCGGCCGAGGTGACGCGGGTGGTGGCGGTGGAGCCGGAGCCGCGCCTGCGCGAGCGGGCCGCCGCTGCCGAGACGGCCGTCCCCGTGGACGTGGTGCCCGGCGTCGCCGGGCACCTGCCGGTGGCCGACGCGAGTGTGGACGGCGTGGTGTTCTGCATGGTGCTGTGCTCGCTGCCCGACGTCGGTGCGGCGCTGACCGAGGCGCGGCGGGTGCTCAAGCCCGGCGGGCAGTTGCGTTTCCTGGAGCATGAGCGCGCCGGCACGTCCGGCCTGGCCAGGGTGCAGGACGTGCTGGATGCCACCATCTGGCCGCTCATGGTCGGCGGCTGCCATCTTGGCCGGGACGCCGAGGCCGCGATCCGGCGGGCCGGGTTCCGCGTCGATCGTCTGGATCGTTTCCTGTTCCCTCCGGCGCGTACTCCGTTCTCCTTCCACCTCCTCGGTACGGCCGTGCGGGCGGGCGATGAGTGAGCGGTGTGCGCAAGGTCGTCATCGGTACGGGCGAGCTTCAGTGATCCAGCGGGCGGCGAGCAGGCCGGAGGCGGCGGTGAGGATGGCGGCGGCGATGACGGTGGCGTTCAGGCCGAAGGCGTCGGCCAGGAGGCCGGCGAGCAGGGCGCCGGCGGCGTAGCCGATGTCGCGCCAGAACCGGTAGGTGCCCAGGGCATTGGCGCGCCAGGCGGGATGGGCGTGGTCGGAGACGGAGGCGATCAGCGCCGGGTAGACCATGGCGGTGCCCAGCCCGAGCGCGACAGCGGACAGGATCCCGGCCAGCAAGGGACGTTCGAGCAGGACCAGGGCGAGGACGAACCCAGCCGCCTGGACGAGCATGCCGGACACGATGAGGGGTTTGCGGCCGATGCGGTCGGCCAGATGTCCGGTGGGTATCTGGCCGAGGCCCCACAGGATCGGATACAGGCCCTTGATCAGGCCGACGGCGGCCAGGCCGAGACCGTGCTCGGTGAACAGCAGCGGGAACACGCCCCAGGTCAGGCCGTCGTTGAGGTTGTTGACCAGCCCGGCCTGGCTGGCGCCGCGCAGCGAGCGCTCGCGCCAGGAGGTGCGGGCGAACGTGGCGACCGGCCCGATGCGCTCTCCGTCCGGCAGCGGCTTGGGGTGCTGAGCGAGCTCCAGGGCGACGTGCGCGGCGGTGTCGCGGACGACCACCGACAACGCCAGGCCGGCGACGACGAAGACGACGCCGATCAGCTCGGGTGCCGGACGCAGCCCGTAGACGGTGGCCAGGTAGCCGGTCAGCAGCGCGGTGACGCCGACCGCGGTGTAGCCGGCGGCCTCGTTCAGCCCGGTGGCCAGGCCGCGGCGGGCCGGGCCGACCAGGTCGATCTTCATGTTGACCGTCATCGACCAGGCCAGTCCCTGGTTGAGGCCGAGCAGCAGGTTCGCCGCCACGATCCACCACCACGACGGCCCCCACGCCAGCATGAACGGCACCGGCGTGCCGATCAGCCATCCGGCGACCAGGAGTTGTTTGCGGGAGAAGCGCGCGGTCAGCGCACCGGCGGCCAGGTTCGTGGCCGCCTTGGTCAGGCCGAAGGCGATGATGAAGGAGAACACCGCCAGGTCACTGGTCAGGCCGAAAACCTCGGTGCCGATCAGTGGCACGGTGGTGCGCTCCAGCCCGACCAGCCCGCCGACGCAGACGTTGACGATCACGAGCAGGGTGAACTGCAACCAGTTCTCGGCCAGCCCGAGCCGCACTGGGGGGATGGTGCCGGTGCTCACCGAGCACCGGCGGCGTCAACGGTGTCGAGCCGCAGGCCGTGGGCGGCGGCATACTCGGCCGGGCCTCCGTCCAGGACGGTCACACCGGTGTGGCCGGCTCGTTCCAGCAGGCTCGCGGCCGTCATGGCGCGCTCGCCGTGCCCGCAGGCCACCACCGCGCCGGCCGGGGCGTCCGCGGCGTGCTCGGCGAGTTCGCCGAGTTCGAGGTGCAGGGCACCGGGCACGTGCCCGGCGGCGTACTCGGCCTCCTGCCGGACATCGAGGTAAGGGCCGTCCGGCGCCTGGTCGGCGGTGACGAACGCGGTGCCGACGGCCTGCCCGCCTGCCTCCAGCCAGGCGGGCAGGCCGCCGCTGAGGTGTCCGGCCAGCCGCTCGTAGCCGATCTTGTATGCCTGCCAGACGACCTCGGCGGGGTCCTGTCCGTCATCGATGACGAAGGCCAGGGGCGCGGTGTCGGGCAGCAGCCAGCCCAGCCAGGTGGCGAACTGCTCGCGCAGCGGGATGGACAGCGATCCGGGGATGTGACCTGCCGCGAACTCGGCGGCGGGGCGGCCGGCCAGCAGTCGCTTGACGAAGGTGTTCTCGTCGGGCGCGGCCAGCAGCGGGTTGGTGCGTTTCTGGGCGCCGATGGTGGTGGTGCGCTCGGTGCCGGGCGGGGCCGAGCAGAACGAGCCCGCGCCGTGGGTGAGCCATACCGCGGTCGCCTCCGGCAGAGCCGCCAGCCGCCGCATCGAGTGGTACTGGGCGCGCGCCAGTTCCTCGGTGCGGTCGGCGCCCAGCAGGTCGGTGCGGGCGGCGGAGTTCACGATCAGCGACCCGCCGGTGAACACGCCGAGCTCCTGGCCGCCGTCCAGGAGCAGGAACGACAGGTGCTCGTCGGTGTGGCCGGGCGTGGCCAGGGCACGCAACCGCAACCCGCCCAGATCGACCTCGTCACCGTCAGCCAGGCCACGGTGCGGGAACGCGCGCTGCCCTGAGGCCGAGGCCAGCACGATGGCACCGGCATCATGGCCGAGTTGTACGGCGCCGGACAGGAAGTCGGCATGCAGGTGCGTATCGGCCGCGAAGGCGACCGTCAGGTCGCGCCGACGGGCCGCGGCATACAGCGCGCGCAGGTCACGACAGGCGTCCACGGCCAGCGCGCGCCCGTCGCCCAGGTCGACCAGGTAGGCGCTGTTGCCCAGCCCGTGGTCCACCAGTGGTATCAAATGATCTTCGGTGAGACCCACGATGTCCTCCATGGCCCATTGACCTGTTGTACCGTATTCCATAGATTAATGGAGGAGTGGACGATGGACGCAACCCCGGCCCAGGCCAAGGCTCGGCTGTATGACGCGTTCGCGGCCAGCGGCAAGGCGCTGGCCAGCGGAAAACGGCTGGAACTGCTCGACCTGCTCGCCCAGGGAGAACGCACCGTGGAGGCCCTGGCCAAGGCCGCCGGGCTGAACCTGACCACCGCCTCGGCCCACCTGCAGACGCTCAAGCAGGCCGGATTCGTCGCCACCCGTCGCGACGGCGTGCGTATCCACTACCGGCTCGCCGGCGACGACGTCGCCCGGTTGTTCGCGCTGCTGCGCAAGGTCGCCGAGAACCATCAGGCCGCCGTCCCCCCGACCCGGGACGCCTACCTCGGCCGGGACGGTGCGGCGGAGGTCACTCGCGCGGAGCTGCGCGCCCGCCTCCAGGCAGGAGGCGTCGTGGTGCTCGATGTCCGGCCGGTGGAGGAATACCTGGCCGGCCACATCCCCGGGGCCGTCTCCATCCCCGTCGCCGAACTGGCCGACCGGATGAACGAGCTGCCCGAGGGCTGCGAGATCGTCGTTTATTGCCGCGGCGAATACTGCGTGTTCGCCTACGACGCAGTCCGCCTGCTGACCGACCGCGGACGGCACGCGGTCCGCCTGGCCGACGGCATGCTCGAATGGCGGCTGGCCGAGATGCCCGTCGACGCCGGGGAGCTGACATGAGCGAAGCGCCCGGACCGCACGAGCACGCGAACGCCGCCCCGGTGGTGCTGGACGGCGGTGACCGCCGCTGCGTCCACCTGCTGATCGAGCTGAGCCGCCTGGTGGCCGGCCTGCCCTCGGGCCGCGTCGTCCACCTGATCGCCACCGACCCGGCCGCCCCGATCGATCTGCCTGCCTGGTGCCACTTGACCGGTCATCGCTACCTCGGCGCTCTCACCAGCCGCGGTCGTCCCGCCTACGCCATCAGCGTCCGCGCCGACGCCCGCCGTACCGAGCCGCATGCCCCGTGGCGGTCGGCCACAGCCCCACGGTCAGGAGCGTCGCCGGGTGAGACGCCGGCCCTTGAGGAACAAGAGCGTGCCGACCGGGGTGAACACCAGGCCCAGTGCGCCGGTGATCAGCGGGGCCAGGAACGCCGACCAGAACGAGGAGATCCGCGCGTCGGACGGGTCGGCCGGGTCGTAGGCGACGGGCACGCTCTCGCCCTCCGCGTAGGCCGGTGGGTTGCTGCCCGTGGAGCTCTGGAACGAGTACTGCCTGCCGTCGACCGTGAACTCCACGGTCGGAAACCAGGTGGTGCTGCGGCGGATGTAACCGTCGGAGTTCCGGGTCGTGCTGGTCCGTGCGGTCAGCTCCACCACGGTCCCGTCCGTTCGCTGGGCCGAGGCCAGGAAGCTCGCCGTGGAGGCGGCCAGCGCGATGGTGACGCAGAGCAGGACCAGACCGATCAGGCCGAAGATTCCGCCGACGAGAGTGAAGAGCCGTCCGTTGTGCATGGGACGAGTGTGCCAATACCGGTGCCGGGCGCGCTGCCCCCTGTTGTCGCAGTCGGGCAGCGCCACATGGCCGGCTAGCGTTGCGGGCGCCGGCCCAGCTTGTCGGTCCAGCCGAACTCCTCGAAGGTGACACGGACCGTGTCCTCGTCCTTCTCCGCCACCGAGTACTCCAGCAGTTCCGCCGTGTCCTCGTCGACGACGAGCTGGAACTCGTACCCGTCGTCGCTCTCGACCGCCAGGCCGACCCCCGCGCGCCCGGTGGCGTCCGCGACCTCGCCGTGGGAGGTGATGCCGGGCTGGTCGGCGAGGATACGGAAGATGGCCGCCCGGGTGCCGGGTGTGGTCGGGGCGGTCATCAGGTCGACGGTGGTCTGCCACAGGTAGAGGTCGAACTCCTTGTGGGGGTCCGGCAGTTTCGCGAACTGGGCGCGCAGGCGGCCGGCCAGCGCCTTCTTCGACGTGGGCAGGTCGCCGACGTTCTGCATGGTGATGTCCATGTTGGGGATCGACAGGGGCCGCGGAAGGTTGTCGTCGACGCTCTTGGGCTTGTCCTCCGCCAGTTTCGGCGAGCCCTCCTCCTTCCACTTGGCCTCGTCCTGCGGTGAGGGGAAGACGACCTCGCGGTCACTGCTCTTCACGCGGTGGGTGCCGCCGATCCGCTTCGGCCGCCACCGTTCCTCGGACTCGACGATGTACGCCCGGTACGGGGGCCCGTCGGGCTGGATGCTCTTGCGCAGGTTCTCCAGCTTCTTGTTGTACTTCTCGTTGATCGCCACCAGCTCGTCGTCCTCGGCGCCGGTCCTGTCGACCTCCGCCTGCTCCTGGAGCTGGAGCTTCCGCGCCTCGGTCCAGAACTCCTCCGGCAGGTGGGCGGTGGGATGGGTCGTACGCTGTCGCACGTACCAGTAGTCGCCGGTCGCGGCGGGCTCGCGCAGTGCGGTGGCCGCGGCGGCGAGCAGGAAGGATCGGGCGTCGATCCGGGTGGCCGGCGACGCCCCCGTGCCGCCGGTCGTGCTCTCCGGGGTGCTCGAAGCCGCGACCGGAGGGGTGTCGCCGGCGGGCGTGCCGGACAGCACGCCGGTGGAGACGACGACCGCTCCGGCGGCGACCGCGGCGACCGCGCCGGTGGCCAGGAGGAACAGGGGACGTCTCGGCGCGGGTGCCGGGTTCCGGGTGCTGCTGAACGTTCGGGCGAGGTCCTCGCGGCGGCGCCGCCGGTAGCTCGCCTCGGCGAGTTCGTCCAGCTCATCGGGCCTGAGCCGGGCGACCATACGGTCGGTCATGTCTTCCCCCACGGGTGTCAGCTCTCCTCGGCGAAGTGGCCGCGCGTCTGTCGCATCGGCCGTCGCGCGGCTCCCATTTCCTGGCGCAGCCTGCTGTCGAGCCGCTTGCGCGCCCGGTGCAGCCGGACGTTGAACGCTCGCGCCGAGCAGCCCATGACCGTCGCGGCCTGGTCGGGCGTCAGGCCGTACCAGGTGGCCAGGATCATCGCCTCCACGTCCTTCTCGGGAAGGGCGCGCAAGGCGGAGATGGCCTGCTCCCGGTCCACCACGTGCTCGGCGACGTCCCAGGCGACGTGCTCCTGCTCACTGGTCAGCTTGGCGATCCGCTCGACCAGGTCCTCGCGCCGGTACCGCACGTCACGCTGCTTGGCGAGTTTGTTGCGGGCGACGCCGAGCAGCCACGGCAGCACCTGCTCGGGCAACTCGTCGAGCCGCCGCCAGGCCACGAGGAACGTCTCGCTGCACACGTCCTCGGCCACGCCCTGTTCGACGCGGAGCAGCACATAGCCCAGCACGTTCCGGTAGTACCGGTCGTACAGCAGGGTGAATCGTTCTTCGGGATCGTCCACACCCAGTAGTCCCGCCGGCCGCCGCTCGATTACCGCCGGGCCCGGACTTGTTCCAGCCGCCTGATCATTCGCTCGTGGAGATGTCGAGAACGGCGCCGTCCGGGGTGTGCGCCTTGACGCGGAACTCGGTGGTCTTCCCGCCGGTCATGCCGAAACGGCCGGTGCCTCCCGCGCCGATGACCATGTAGCCGGTATCCCGGACGATCGACAGTCCGTTGTCCGCAGCGGAGAGCAGGTATCTTCCACCATTGACGGAGACCATGACCGGCTTGGACACCTTGATCTGGCACGTGCCGTCCCGGCAGGCGGCGAGGTCTCCGCCGTCCTCGGCGGACGGCAGAGGAGTGGCGCCGGGTTCACCGGACGAGGTCAGCGGCTCGCACTGAGGAGCCAGATCGTAAGAGGCGAGGAGTTCCGGATGACCGGCGACCAGATCGGGCAGGTCCGCCGCGGGCTCCAGCCCGGCCGTCGCCCGGGACACCTGCCTGACCTGCTTCTTCAGCTGACCGACGGGGAGCTGCATCAGGAAGAACCGGTCCCCTTCGGGTAGTTTCGCGCGCGCTTTCTTGACTCTGGAGGCCAGGCTCGCGCGGTACTCGTCCACGGCCGGGATGCCGGTGGCGGGGACTTCGGCGAGCGCGTCCCGCGTCCGGTCCAGACGCGTCCCGGCGGAGGAGATGTACTCCGCCAATCGTGACCCGAGGAACGGGGCGAATCGCGGATCCCCTGTCAGCGGATCGTCGAACGGATCCGCCCGCAGGGACGCCATGGAATCCCTGATGGGGCACATTCTGGCGGCCCAGCCGACCAGCGCCCGGGTCGGCGCGGAGACGTTCGCCTTCGACGGGGTGGACGGCGTCAACGGTGTGCAACCTGGCGCGAGGTCATGGGAGACGGCCAACGCCTGATCGCTCTTGACCACCTGAGTGAGAATGGTCGCTTGCGGGGGGATCGCGCCCACCGCCGCGGCCAGCCGCTCGGCCGTGGACAGCTTCTTCTTGTCCGCGGCCTTCGTGATCGCGTCGATGTCCTCGGGCAGTTGCCCCTGTATCTCCTTGAGCACTTTCAGCAGCCGCGCGGATTCCGCGTCCGCCGCACCGTTGCCTGACGGGGACATGGACTCGACCGCCTGGATCGCGCCGCCGACCGTGGAGCTCACGCTGCTGAGGTACCAATCGGCCTCGAAGACCTCCATGTCCTCCTCGTGTCCCTCCCGTAACGGGCCGTCCACCTGCTGGGTGGTGAGGCACATCGTCTCCGCCCAGCCGACCAGCGCCCGGGCCGGCTCAGGCGAAGGACGAGGCGAAGGCGGAGGAGAGGAGGGCGCCGCCGCTGGAGGACCACCGGCGCCGCACCCCACGCTGACGATCAGTCCTGTCCCGAGCGCCAGCACCGTGCGCCGGCGTCTCCGTGGCACCACGCTCATCATGTCCGCCCTTCCGCTCGGAAGGATGAGCCTATGCAGGCTCCTTCGGGAGGGGTCCCGGCGTGTGTTTCACGAGCCGGTGGGGTTGATCGTGAAGAACGGGGCGAGTTCGGCCTCGTCCGGGGACTCCAGCAGCCTTCGCAGCAGTTTGCCGTCGAAAGCCACCACGCGAACCTCGTCATGGGCGCCGTTGTCGTTCTCCCAGCAGTAGAGATGCGACTCGTCGTACCAGCCGAGGACCTTGTCGCAGTCAGAGGAGAACCTGTGCACCTGCTTGCCGGTGGCGGCGTCCCAGAGGCAGTGGTCGCTTTCGTCGTCACCCGGGCAGTCGGTCACGAACACCCTGCCCGAGGGCGAGAAGAGGTCGACGGTGCCGGAGGCCAGCGGCCCCACGCCCGGCAGGTCGCGCGTGCGTTCGCCGGCGGCGTCGAAGAAGCGCAACCCCTCGTCCTCGCCGTAGACGATGACGACGCCCTGATCGGCGCCGTCCCAGCCGAAGTCGCTGTCACGGATCGACTCGTCGGCCACGTCGACCACCCGGACCTTGCTCTGGGCCACGTCGTTCCCGGCCACGTCGACGACGGCGAAGCCCAGGGTGGTCCAGACGTTCTTGCCCTGCTTCCTGTTGAGGTTCAGGAGGACCTTCGAACTGTCCTTCGACCAGGCGCGGATGCTGGTGTCCAATGGTTTCCGTACGGTTTTGACCCGGAAACTGGAGCCCGCCTGCCGATCGGTGATGAGGATCGAGTCGTAGCCGTCCGAGGTGTAGTCGTCCGGCCTTCCCACGAGATAGCGGCCGTCTGGGGACACCCGCGACTCCAGGTTGCCCGGATACTTGTCGAACTTCCCGCGCAGCGACTGCCTGGCATAGTTGACGTCGTCGTCGAGTTTCTTGTCGTAGGCCTCGTACGACGTCAGCGTGATCGGGTCGGACGGGCTCTCGTTGAGCGTGATCGGCCCGCCCGGCAGCGTGGTCGGCGACGGCGCAGCCGTGGACTCCCTCGCGGTCGGTGGGGGTGTGGGCGTGCCCGTCCGCAGCGAGCCGACCAGCACTGTCGCGGCCACCACAGCGGCCGCGACGACCAGGGCCGCGGCGGCGACGACGAACGGCCTGCGCGACGTCCTGCCACCGTCAGTTGGCGGAGCGCCGTCCGGGGCGGCCTGCCTGGTTCCCTCCACGAGCGGGTCGGCGCCGAGCTCCGGATTGCGCAGCAGGCGCGTGATCACGTCCATGGCCGTCGGCCGGCGCTCCGGCTCCTTGGCCAGGCACTGCCGCACCAACTCGCCCAGCCGTTCGTCGAGCGCGCCCAGATCGGGCTCCCCCGTGAGCACGCGGTTCATCACGGCGTGCGTCCCGTCGTTGCCGAACGGCGCCCGCCCGCAGGACGCGAAGACGATCGTGCCGGCCCAGGAGAACAGGTCGGCCGCCGATCCGATTCCGAGCCCCCTGATCTGCTCGGGAGCCATGTACGCGGGGGTCCCGATCTGCGTGCTGCTCGTCATGGTGGCCGGGCCGAGCGTGCGCGCGATGCCGAAGTCGATCACACGGGGGCCGTCGGCGCCTATGATGACGTTGCCGGGTTTGAAATCCCGGTGCACCACGCCGGCATCGTGGATCGCGGCGAGCGCGGTGGCGGTGCCGATGGCCAGCCGCTCCAGGTCACCGCCGGAGAGCGGGCCGTCCTCCCTGACGATCCGCTCCAGCGAGCGGCCCTCGACGTACTCGCTGACGATGTACGGCCGGCCCTGCTCGACACCCGTGCTGAGCACAGCCGCGGTGCAGAACGTCGCCACCCGCCGGGAGAGCGTCGCCTCCTGCATGAAGCGCGCCATGCTCTCCTCGTCGGACGGGTGCAGCCATTTGACGGCCACGCGCGCGTTCATCGGGGTCATGGCGAGGTAGACGACACCCTGTCCGCCTTGGCCCAGCCTGCCGAGGAGTTTGAGACCGCCTAACTCCTCGGGGTCGCCGGAAGTCAGCGGCATGTAATCAACCATGTGGTAATTGTGATCCTTCGGAGTGGATCTACCATAGCCTTACCGGGCGGCGAACGTACCCGAACTTCCCTCTGTCAGGTCTGCCGGGCTCGTGAAAGGTTAGCGGCATGGCATCGGCGAAACACGGCCCCCGCAGCAAGGTGGACCTCTTGCCGAAGGAGTCCGTCTCCGGCGGACTTCCGGCGGACATGCCGGGCAGCCTGTACGTCCGGGGGACCAACGGCGGGATCCGCGTCGCGCCGGACGCCGGGTTCGACGTGGTGTTCGGGCGCTGCGAGCCGGATGTCCACGTCTGTGTCGGACTGGACGACCCGTACGTCAGCCGGCAGCACGGATTCATCACCTACGAGAACGCGCGATGGGTCCTGTGCAACCTCGGCAACCTGCCCATCCGCCTTCCGGGCGGGCGGCTGGTGCTCACCGGACACCGCGCGCCGCTGCCGGTGGCCCACACACCGCTGTTCATCGTCGCCCCCCGGCAGGAGCACCTGTTCGAAACACGGATCGTCATGGCATCGCACCCGGCGACGCGGGTCCCCCAGGAGGCCGACACCCGCGACCCGAACGGATGGCCACTCAGCACCGTCGAGCGCCTGGTCCTGGTCTGCCTGGGCCAGCGGTATCTCCGGCCCGAGCCCTGGCCCCAGCCGTTGACCTGGGCCCAGGTCGCCGACGAGCTCGGCCGCCTCCGTCCCGCGGACAAGTGGACCGCGAAGCGGGCCGCCCACATCGTCACCCAGACGCGTAAGCGGCTCAGCGCCAAGGTGCCCGGGCTGCTGGAGGAGGAGATCCCGCCGCCGCTGGGCAACACGCTCAACCACAACCTGATCATGGCGCTGCTGGTCTCCGCCACGATCGGCCCCTCCGACCTCCGGCTCCTCGACGAACCGGCCGGCCCGCCTCCCGGCACGGTCGATCCCATCCCGTGAAGCCCGGGACCCCTCCCGGACGGCGGCCTGTAGGAACAGACCATGAAACGGTTCTCCATCACCGCCATCGCCCTCGCGTGCGCACTCGCCGTGGCGCCGGCCCTCGCCGCGCAGCCGGCCGACGCCGCGGCCAAGCCGAACCTGCGGAGTTGCTACGACGGGAAGTGCACGTTCACCTTCACCAAGCCGGTGAGCTTCCGGGTCTCCGCCACGTACGGCTCCCGCAAGATCCGCGTCTCCAAGGTGGACGCCGAAACGGTGGCCGTGCGGACGACCTCCGTACGCCGGGTCAACGGCCGGGTGTTGACGACCGGCGGCGGCGTCAACCTCGGGGAAGGCGGCCGGGGATCCGTCGGCGGCCTTTCGTTCCGCGTCCTGTCGGTCACCGACCGAGGGGCGACGATCCGCTTCACCGGTTGACGCCGACCGGCCCCCGACGGTTCCAGCGCAGCGCGGTGGCGGCCCAGGTGTAGCCGGTGCCGGCGGCCAGCAGCAGCACGATGTCGTCCGGGTTGAGCCTGCCCGTGCGCGCCGCGCGGTCCAGGGCGAGGAGCGGGTCCACGCCGCTCATGTGTCCGGTGTCGTCCAGATAGAGGGCGCGGTCGGCGGGCAGTCCCAGGGCGGCGAGCAGGCCGTCGTGCATCGAGCGTTTCATGTGCAGGACGCACAGCTGGGCGACGTCGTGCAGCCCGAGGCCGGATCGTTTGAGCGCCCCTTCGGCCACCCGCACGAAGTTGGGCAGCGAGACCCGGTCCAGGCCCTCCTTCATCGAGGCCGGGTCGGACACGTCGATCAGGTGCCGGCCGTTCCTGACCGTGTGCTCGCTGGCGGGCTCGACGCTGCCCCCGGCGGGGACCCGTACCTGGTGGGAGAAGGAACCGTCGGTGATCATCTCGCTTTCAAGCAGTTCGGCGACACCGCCGTCACGGGTGAGCAGCGCCGCGGCGGCGCCGTCCCCGAAGTTGAAGGCGAAGCGGGAGCGGTTGTTGGTGTAGTCGAGCAGGTACGACTCCCGGCTGGCCGCGACCGCGAGCACCCGCCTGAGGTGCGGCTCGGCGACCATCAGGTCCCGGCAGACCCGGAAGGCCACCGGGGTGCCGCAGGAGACGTAGTCGAGCTCAAGGGCGAAGGCGCGGTGCGTGCCGAGCAGGTGGGCGATCCGCGGCGCGGCCTGCCATACGGCGTGGTCCTTCCAGGTCGAGCCGAAGTAGACGACCGCGTCCACGTCGGCGGGGTCGGTCCCGGTCTCGGCCAGCACCTGGGCGCCCGCCTTCGCCGCCATGTCGGTGACGTGTTCGCCGGGTGGCGCGATGTGCTTGCCGCTCAGCCCGAACCGCTCGACGATCACGTCCTCCGGGATTCCGCTCAGGGCCGAGATCTCGGTCGCGGTCATCCGGTGGCGTGGCAGGTAACTCGCGGTTCCGGCGATGCGCACGCTCACGCTTCTCCTCGGGACTCGGTACGGCGGACCAGGGAGACGATGCCTCCGGGCAGGAACATGATCAGAGCGACGAAGAGCACGCCGAGGACGAACATCGGCTCGCTGAGCGGCCCGCTGACCGTGGTCGACAGATCTCCCAGCCGGTGGCTCAGGTAGGTGTAGACGAGGCCGCCGATGAGCGCGCCGGACAGCCGGCCGGATCCGCCGAGCACGACCATGACCAGCAGCCCGAGCGTGAAGGTGGAGTCGGTCACCTCCGCGTGGGCGCCACCGACGATCAGCGCGTAGACCATGCCGCCCAGGGTCGCCAGGAACGACGACAGGGTGAAGGCCATCAGCTTGAACGCGTAGGAGCGCAGGCCCAGCACGGTGACGCGGGTCTCGTTGTCGCGGATCGCCCGCCACACCCGGCCCGGCCGCGAGGCCAGCGCCCAGCGCACCACCACGACGGTCAGCACCAGGAGCGCCAGCGCCAGCCAGTAGCGGTACTTGGCGTTGACCACGCCGACCAGCACGTCGGGCAGTTGCTCGTACGGGAGCGCGAGGCCGAGTTCGCCGCCCGTCACCCGGAACGGGTCCCGCACCACGAAGATCGCTCCGGCCTGGGCGAAGGCCAGGGTCGCCATGGTGAAGGCGATGCCGCCGACCCGCAGGACGACGGCGCCGAGCACCAGCGGCACGGCCACGCCGAGCACCACCACGTAGCCGAGGGCGCCGCCGAGGCCGAGGCCGGTGTTGGTCAGCACCACCGCGGTGGTGTACATGCCGATCGCGACGTACAGCCCGTGGCCGAAGGAGAGCAGGCCGGTGAAGCCGAACAGCAGGTCGTAGGTGATCGCGATGGCGGCCATCACGCACATCAGGGACAGCAGGTGCAGCACGCCGGGGCTGGCGAGCGTCCCGTCGAAGAGCAGGGGGATCTGCACGTCGAGGGCGGGCAGCGCGGCCATCAGCAGGAGCAGTGCCAGCGAGACCGGTCTGACCCACGGGCGCGGGCCACCCAGGATGCGCGCCGTGGCCACCGCCCCGGGGCGGGTCATCTGGTCGGTCATGTGGCGACCCTTCCGAGCAGGCCCTGGGGGCGGATGAGGAGGATGGCGGCGAGCATGAGGACGACGATCAGGTCACCGGCGCCGACCAGGCCGTAGAAGTTGGCGTACTGCTGGAGCAGGCCGACCAGGATGGCGGCCAGGGCGGCGAGCGCTCCGCCGATGGCGAAGACCAGGGTGAACGCCCGGCGTACGTCGATGCCGAGCGCGGTCACCATGGCCCGGTTCTCCACCCCGGCCCGGATGATCAGGCCGTACCGGGTCCTGGCCAGGAAGGCCGACATCGCCAGGTACACGGCCACGGCGACGAGGATCAGCAGGAACCGGTTGTTGGGGATCGGGGCGCCGAAGACCTCGGTCACCTCGTTCATCCAGGCCGGGGTCGCGATCGGGTGGGCGTCGGATCCGAAGACCGACCGGATCAGCGCGGTGATCGCCAGCAGCAGTCCGACGGTCAGCAGCACCTGCGGCACGTGCGATCCGTACAGCCGTCGCAGCAGCGTCGTCTCCATCAGCGCCGCCAGCACGGTGCAGACGACGATCGCGGCCAGCACGCCGAGGGTGAAGCTGCCGGTGGCGTCCACGACGAGCCACGCGGCGTAGCCGCCCATGGTGAGGAACGCGCCGTGGGCGAAGTTCAGCACGTCCATGAGCCCGTAGATCAGCGACAGCCCGGACGCGACGAGGAAGTAGAGCGCCGCCAGGCCGAGCCCGGTGATCGTCAAGAGGATGAAGGTGCTCATGCCCGCGCTCCGGTACGGCAGGCGGCCCGGCGGCCGGTCATCGTGCCACCCCCACTCCGAGGTAGTCGCGTGTTCGTTCGTCGTCGTTGAGCAGCCGGCCCACGTCGCCGGTCCAGACGACGCGACCCTGGTCGAGGATCACCGCGTCCCTGGCCAGGCGGCGGACCAGGTTCAGGTTCTGCTCGACCAGCACGACGGTGACCAGGGTGGCGACGCGCGTGAGGGCGTCGGCCAGGTGGGTCACCAGGTGCGGGGCCAGGCCCTGGCTGGGTTCGTCGATCAGCAGGAGGCGGTTGTCGTTGAGCAGGGCGCGGGCCAGGGCCAGCATCTGCTGCTCGCCGCCGGACATCGTCCCGGCCCGCTGGCGCAGCCGTTCGCGGAGCCGCGGGAAGAGCTCGTACACCAGGTCGTAGTGGTGCGGGCCGCCGGGACGCTCGGCCAGGCGCAGGTTCTCCTGCACGGTGAGGCCGGCGAAGACGTCCCGGTTCTCCGGCACGTAGCCGACTCCCAGCCGGACCACCTCGTGGGTGTGCAGGCGGGAGATGTCCCTGCCCTCCAGCAGGATCTCGCCCCGGCGCTGGACCAGCCCGAGCAGACCGCGCAGGGTGGTCGTCTTGCCGACGCCGTTGCGGCCGAGCAACGCCGTGACGCCACCCGAGCGGACCTCGAACGACACGCCCTGGAGCACGTGCGACTCGCCGAGATGGACGTCGAGGCCGGAGACGGAGAGGATCGTGTCCGGCGTGGTCAAAGCGCCTCCCCGAGATAGGCGGACTGCACGACCTGGTCGGCCATCACGTTGTCGGGCGTGTCACAGGCGAGCAGGGTGCCGTGGTGCATCACGGCCATCCGGTCCGCCAGGGCGATCGCGACGTCCATCCGGTGCTCGACGAGCACGATCGTGGTGCCGTGGGTGTCGCGCACCTGCCTGATCACCTCGGTCAGTTCCGGCACGTCCTCGGCGCTCATGCCGGCCGTGGGCTCGTCGAGGATCAGTACGGCGGGATTGCCGACGATGGCGAGGGCCACCTCCAGCTTGCGTTTGCCACCGTGGGACAGGGCCGCGGCCGGGCCGTCGGCGTGATCGGCGATGCCGACCGTCCGCAGAGCCGCGCGGGCCTGGTCGAGGGCGGGGTCGGTCCGGCGGACGCGCCGCCACAGGGCGAGGCTCCCGCCGAGGTGTGCCTGCGCGGCCAGCCGTACGTTCTCCAGTACGGTCAGCGACGGGAACAGGCTGGTGATCTGGAAGCTTCTGGCCAGGCCGAGCCGCGCCCGGCGGAAGACGGGTTCGTCCGTGATGTCCCGGCCCTGCAGGTGGATGCGCCCGCTGGTCGGCCGGCGCAGGCCGGTGAGCATGTTGAAGAGGGTCGTCTTGCCGGCGCCGTTCGGCCCCAGCACGGCCATGATCTCGCCGCGCCGCACCGACAGGGAGACGTCGCTGAGGATCTGGACCCCGCCGATCGCGACGCCGAGCTCCCGGGTCTCGAGAATGGGCTGCCCGTCGGGGAGCGCGGTCCCGGGCCGCGCTCCCCTCGCCTCATCTGTGGTCACCGGGCTAGCGCTTGATCGGGGTGGTGGGCGGGGCCGCCTGGTCCGGCTGGAGCGTTCCGGTGAGCTGCGGCACGTCTCCGGACAGGGTGGCCTGGAACATCGGCTGGAGCAGCGCGTGGTCCTCGGCGCGGACGGTCATCTCACCCTTGGGCCCGAGGAACGTCCAGCCTTCGAGACCGCTGATCATCTTGTCGACGTCGTCACCCTGCTCGATGGCGCGTACCAGCATCTGGGCGGCGGTGAACCCGTCGGTGTGGAAGATGTCCGGCTTCTTGCCGAGCGTGGTCGCCATGGCCTTGGCGGGCTCGTTGTCGGTGGCCTCGGCGAAGTAGTGGGCCAAGAAGTTGATCTTGTCTCCGGCGGGGCCGAAGGAGCTGAACGTGGCACGGTCCGCCAGGCCCGTCACCACCTTGGTGTGCTGGAAGACGTCCTGCTGGGCGAGGGTCTGCCACATGTTCGCCGCGGTGTCACCGGCCCAGGCGACGAAGAGCAGGTCGGGCTCGGCGTCCACGATCTGCCGGGCGAACGGGGTGAAGTCGGCGGTCTTCAGCGGCACCAGCACCGGGGTGACGGTCGCGCCGCCCGCCTCGCCGAGCACGGCCTGAACGGCGGCCACGTTGGCCTGGCCGAAGGCGTAGTCCTGGGCGAAGACGACGACCTTCTTGCCCTGCACACCGTCCACCACGGCCTCGGCCACCCGCACGTCCTGCCAGGTCTGGCGGCCGGAGCGGAAGGTGTAGGCGTTGATGCCGGTGACGGTGTCGGCGGCGGCCGCGCCGCTGATGTAGAGGACCTTGTTCTGCGCGGCCAGCGGGGCGAGCTGCATGGCCACGCCGGAGGAGACCGTACCCGCGAGGATCTTGTAGCCCTTGCCGATCAGGTCGGTGGCGACGGCGGTGGCCTTGGCCGGATCGCTGGCGTCGTCGTGGTAGGTCACCTCGACGGCCGTGTCACCGACCTTGCCGGTGCCCTTGGTGGCATAGTCCAACCCGGCCTTGAATCCCTCGGTGAACTGCTGGCCGTAGCCGGCGACCAGCCCGCTGGTGGAGGTCACGAGCCCGACCTTCACCGCCCCTTCCGCCGGGCCGGCGCCCGAGGTGGCGCCTCCGCAGGCCGTGAGGCCGAGGACGAGTAACGCGGCTACTGCGATGCCGGATCGCTTCATGGAGATCTCCTCTTCAAGGGGGGTTAGAGGGCGAACTGGCGGGCCATGACGAGCGCCTCGCCCTGGCACACCACGCGCGTTCCGATCGTCGCGACGGTGCGCAGATCGACCAGTGCCTTCTCAGGGCGGACGGCGCTGATGGTCACTTCGGCTCGCAGGGCGTCGCCCGGCCTGGCATGGCCGTCGAAGCGCAGCTCCTGCTTGAGATACATGGTTCCGTTGCCCGGCAGGTCGGTGCCGAGCAGCGCGGAGAACAGCCCCGCGATCAACGGCTCGGGCACGGCGTCTTCGGCGGTGTCCCCGCTCAGGCTCCGGTATCCGGCGAGATCCTCCTCGGTGAAGGTCCGCTCCAGGTGCGCGCGGCGTCCGACCGCCTGGTCCGGGTCCGCCGACGCGTTCCGGACCGTTCCCGCCGGCGCGGGCCGGGTCTCCGGGGCGGCCGATCGCTTCCCGATGGTCGTGACGGCCTCGCACACGGTCGTGCCGTCGGCCCGGGTCACGGTGAGGTCCAGCTCGTCGGCCGACGCGCGCGCGGTGACCGTGACCCGTTCCCCGGCCCGCGCCGGCGCGGGGAACGTCAGGCGCTGCGTGAGCAGTTCGGCCCCGGGGTGATGGCGGCGCACGGCGGTGCGGATCAGGGCGAACAGGAGCATGCCGTGGGCGACGGTGCCGCCGAACCGGGTCGTCGCGGCGTAGCCGGGGTCCACGTGGAGGGGGTTGTCGTCCCCGGTCAGCGCGGCGAACCGGTCGAAGTCCCGCTGGCCGACGGTGAACGTCTCGCTCCAGGTGACGACCCGCAGCCGGTCCTTGAGTATCTTGCCGGCGGCGTTGCGCGGCAGGGCCTCGACCACCTCGACGTACGCGGGCACCTTGTAGCCGGCCAGCCGTTCGCGGCAGAACGCGCGCACCTCGTCGGGCTCGATCTCCGCTCCCTGCCTGAGGACGAGGTGGGCCTTGCCGGTCTCGCCCCAGCGCGCGTCCGGCACGCCCACCACGGCGGCCTCCGCCACCGCGGGATGGTCGAACAGCACGCGCTCGACCTCGGCCGGGTAGACGTTCTCGCCGCCCGAGATGTACATGTCCTTGACCCGGTCGACGATCGTGTAATAGCCGTCCGCGTCCCGCCGGGCGACATCGCCGGAGCGCAGCCAGCCGTCCTCGGTGAAGGCGGCGGCGGTGACCTCGGGCTGGTTCCAGTAGCCGGGGGTGATGCCCGGGCCGCGGATCAGCAGCTCGCCCTCGTCCGCGGCGTGGCCGTCCTGGTCGATCAGCTTCACCTCGGCGAACAGCTGCGGTTTGCCCACCGAGCCCGCCTTGGACAGGGCGTGGGCCTCGTCGATGAGGAACAGGGTGGGGCCGGTCTCGGTCATGCCCATGCCCTGCCGTACCACGATGCCCAGGCCGGCGAGCTCGCGCAGCAGCGGCACCGGCAGGGCCGCGCCCCCGCAGGCCCAGGACCGCACGCCGGACAGGTCGGTGGCGGCGAAGTCCGGGTGGTCGCGCAGGAGCTGGTACATGGTGGGCACGCCGAAGAAGGCGGTGCCGCGCTCGGCCAGCAGCCGCAGCGCGAGCGCCGGGTCGAACTCGTGCTGCACGATCGCGGCGCCGCCGGCCAGCAGCGTGGGCAGCGTGTAGAGGTTGATGCCGCCGGTGTGGAAGGTCGGCAGCACGTTCAGCGTGGTGTCGGCCGAGGTCAGGCCGATGGCGGTGCCGATGTTGAGATGGTTGGCCACGGCCATGCCGAAGGTCTGGATGACGCCCTTGGGACGGCCGGTGGTGCCGGAGGTGTAGAGCAGGTACCACGGATCGTGCTCGTCGTTCCAGGACCGCCCGGACAGCGGCTCCACGTCGGCGAGGGCCCGCTCGTACGAGGCGCCGAACCGTACGACCTTGGCGTCGAGCCGCTCGGCCGCCTCCGCACGGGCGTCGTCGCAGAGCACCACGGCGGCACCGCAGTCGTCCAGGATGCCGGCCAGCTCGGGCACCGACAGCCGCCAGTTCAGCGGGACCAGCAGCGCGCCGATCCGCCCGCAGGCGATCAGCAGCTCGATCACCCCGACCCGGTTGCCGCTCAGCACGGCCACCCGCTCGCCGGGCCGCACGCCGAGCCCGTCACGCAGGTGCCGGGCCATCCGGCCGGCGCGGTCGGAGGCCGTGGCGTAGTCGAACTCACGCCCGCTGAGCGTGTCGACCAGCGCGGTCGCGCCGGGGCTCAGCTCGGCGCGGGCGCCGAGCACATCGGGCACTTTCACATCCGCTCCCTCGTAAATCGCATCGCTCAGCTCGCGGAGAGAACCTCCGGCCCTCTCAACATGAGACGTGATTCACGTACAAGCTAGGGTTGTCCCTCGTACGGGTCAATAGCTACATGAGAGATGATTCAGCTAATATGTTGAGACCATGACGGACACCGAGACCGACGTGACCGCTTCCCCCGAGATCCTCACGAGCGCGCGTGGCACGCCACTGTCCAAGCGCGGGGAGCGCACACGCAGAAAGCTGCTCGACGCGGCGGAGCAGGTCTTCGCCGCGCTCGGCTACTACGACGCCTCCATCGTGAAGATCACCGAGGCGGCCGGGGTGTCACAGGGCACCTTCTACATCTACTTCGAGGGCAAGCAGCAGATCTTCGACGAGCTGGTCGCCGATCTCAACCGCCGGGTCAGGCACGCGATGTCCGAAGCGGCCGCGCAGGGCCACAGCCGTGCCGAGCGTGAGCGGCTGGGCTTCGGCGGATACTTCCGGTTCACCGCCGAGCACCCCGCCCTCTACCGGATCATCCGGCAGGCCGAGTTCGTCTCCCCCGACGCGATGCACCAGCACTACGCGAAGATCGCCGAAGGCTACATGGAGGGGCTCCGTCACGCGATGGACACCGGCGAGGTCGTCCGCGCCGATCCCGAGGTCCTGGCCTGGGCGCTGATGGGCGTGGGCGAGCTGATCGGCATGCGCTGGATCCTGTGGGACGGCCCTGAGCCGAAGCGAATCCCGGAGGACGTCTTCGCGGAGATGTACGCCTTCATCACCCGCGGCCTCGGCACCCCCTCCGAACCGATCCCGGGATGAGCGACCCCGCGTGGCGCGCTAGGCGCGTGGCTTGTCCAGGCCGGTCAAGCGGGTCAGGGTCGCGAGGCCGTCGTCGGTGCCCGGCCAGTGCCGGCGGACCGCCTCCAGGCCGGCGCGGCGGACCACCGAGCGCAGCACCATGGTGACGACGATGACGTCGTCGGCATAGCCCAGCACGGGGATGAAGTCGGGCACCAGATCCAGGGGCAGGGCCAGGTAGGCCAGCAGCAGCGCCAGCCGTACGCGCACGCCGCGCGGCAGGCCGGGGTCGGCGGCCAGGCGGCGCACCAGGCGCAGCACGTCGGGCAGCAGCCGCAGCGCCTCGCGCAGCAGGCCGCCCCGGGGACGGACGATCGCCAGCGTGGCGATCAGCGCCAGCCAGGCGACCAGGAGCGCGGCCACGATCCCGATCAGCAGGTCCCATCCCCACGATCCGGTCATGTCCGCTCGCCTTCCCCCGAATCCGGCTCGGCGACACCCTCGGCCGATCCTAGCCACGGGACCGGCGGCCGGCCGCCCCCGGCCCGGGGGCGGCCGGCTTCCGATCAGTTACTCGTGGCCGGCTTCACGATCTCCAGCTGGTGCAGCCGAACCCGCTCGCGCAGACTCGGTGCCGGTCGTCGCCGGTGTTGCGGTTCATCTCGGTGCGAGTGGTGCCCTTCTTGGACAGGTCCGCCACGACCCATTCCTCGCCGTTCTTGTACCAGCCGTACGGCGTCTTCACCTGCCTCGTCTCGGTCAACGTCACCTTGCCCGCGGAGCCGGTGGTGCTGACCTTGAAGGCTCCCCATCGGGCCGCGCACGCCGCCGAGTGGACGAGCTGGAACTCCAGATAGGAGTCGATCCGTACGCGCTCCAGGATGGTCTGGTCCGCGGTGCAGCCCATCGTGGAGGGGTTCTTGCCCACGCAGGACGCCCCGGAACAGCCTGCGGCGGCCTGGGCGGAGGTGGCGGCGACGCCGCCGAGCGCGGTGACGGCGAGGGCCGTCGCGAGTGCGGCGCGGCCGAGTGTGAGCAGCTTCATCATGACTTCCAAGAGGTGCAGACGTAGTAGCAGGCCTGGTGGCGGTCGCCACTGGTGTTCTGGTTCATCGGGGTCCACTTCGTGCCGGCGCCGTTGGAGTGGCTGACGGTCTGGACCCGCTGGTTGTACCAGCCGTACGTGGTCTTGATCTGCCGGACGGCCTTCACCACCGAGGAGCCGCAGCACGAGCTCTCGTCGACCCCGACGGCCCAGTAGGCGGAGCACTTGGCGGACCTCATCAGGCGGACGCTCTTGCTCCAGTCGCCGGTCGAGGCGATGGCCATGCGCTCGGCGTCGTCGTCGCAGCCGTAGGTGGCCGGGTTCTTGCCGACGCAGGTGGCTCCCTTGCAGGACAGCGCCGTGGTGGCGCCCGATGGTCCGCCGGTGAAGGCGAGGGTCGTGCACGCCAACGCCATCGCGGCGAGCGCGCGTCCGATCGTGGTGCCGGTGGGCATGGTGTCTCCTTATTGTCAGCGGTTGATGTCGCGCAGGGCCTGGTCGAACACGTTGCGGTACAGGACCGAACTGCCTTCCTTCGTGGGGTGGAAGGACTGCTGGGAGATCACGGACTCGTCCGGGCTCTCGCCCTGCGTACGGTCCGCGATCACGCGGTGGATGGCCTCCGGCTCCCCGCACACCCCGCGGCCCGCGAACTCCTCACGGGGGTCGGCGAAGGACACGACCGCGCCGGTACTGGCGGAGGCGGCGGCCGCGGCCCCGCGCAGGGTGTCGTTCAGGACGCCGGCCATCTCGCCGAGCCAGAGGGCGGTGGGCAGGCCGATGCGGGGGAAGCAGTCGCCGTCGAACAGCCGCGGGTAGCCCATCAGGACGATGGCCGCGTTCGGGGCCTTACGGTGGATCGCCAGCAGGGTGTCGCGGACGGCGGGGCCGACGACGTCGTTGATCTGCCGGGGAACGGATTCGCCGAGCGGGACGCCGCCGTCCTCCTCCAGGGCGGTCTCCTTACAGGGATCCAGACTGAGCCGGGAGATGCAGTGGGTGAGGATCGCGCTGAAGCGGGCGTCGTTGCCGCCGACGGACAGGGTGACGAGCGTGGTGTTCTCGTCCAGATAGCCCTTGTCGAGCTGGGCCGGCTCGCGGAACTGCCCCTCGTCGGTCAGGTTGCCGGTGACCGCGCCTGAGCAGGCGTGGAACTGGTGCTCCAGGCTCGGGTCCCAGGTGTCGTGCCGCTCGCCGATGCTCAGGGCCGGACGGTCGGTGAGACTGCCCGCTCGCGACCAGGCGTACGTGGAGCGGTGACAGGCGTTGCCGTACTTCCAGAGGTAGTCGGGGTCCTTGTAGACGCCCTCGACGCCGCCGCCGTCGCTGTCGGTCTCGGTGTAGTAGTCGTGCTGCGCCGCCGTCGAGGCTCCTTCGCCGGAGGCGTAGGAGTCGCCCAGCGAGACGATCTGGTGCCTGGGCTTGGAGCTCAGGGGCTGGAAGGCGATGGCGTCCCAGGCGATCCGCTGTTCGCCGTCGCCGTCATCGGTGAGGTTGGACAGGGAGACGGAGGGCACGCCGCCGAAGTCGAAGACGCCGAGGGAGACCCAGCGGTGCTGCCGGACGCGTTGCAGGACCGCGCGTTCCCGCCGGCCGTCCCCGGTGTCGACCGTGTAGACGGCCTGCTGGGTGGCGGCGTTGTGGTCGGGGATGTGCACCATCACCCGCGCCCACTGGCGGAGTGTGCGGCCGAGGGTCCAGGTGCCGGTGACGCGGTAGGAGCCTTCGGAGGGCGGGCGGGTGTTGGCGAACCAGAAGTGGCCGCCGAGCCCGCCTCCGGCCTGATGGAAGTCGATCTTCGAGCGCTCCTGCCCTTCGCCGTCCTTGGCGAAGTTCAGCGCGAACGAGCCCGCGTTGGTGAAGCGACGGCCGCAGCCGGGCCGCACCGAGGCGACCGTGTCGGGCACGTCGTCGATGATCAGCGAATCGGCCGGGACGGCGTTGCTCCCGTTGAATCCGGTGGTGAAGGGGTCGCAGTTGGGCCGGAAGTGCTCCACCGGCATCTTCTTCTCCTCGACCTCGCCTGGATGGAGGGCGAACTCCGGTTCGGGATAGTCGGTCGGGAAGCGCATGTTCTCGTTGCCGCACTCGACGTCGCAGTGCTCCTTCCAGGTAGCCGGCTTGTGCCACCAGCAGCGGAAGTCCGTCCTCAGGCAGGGCTGGGCGGCGGGGGCGCAGGAGTTGCTGCTGTCGCAGAACAGGGTCCGGGGCGGCTTCACGCGCTCGCGCACGGGCTGGGTGACCCACCACGCCTGGTTGTATCCCGAGTGCGTCGAGTCATCGCGGAAGTCGTACTTGACGATGGGGTGGGCGGCCCAGCCCATGACCTTCTCCGGGTACGGCCATCGCTGCGGGTTGGCGGCGTCGGACTGACTCTTCTCCAGGAACGGCTCGCGGTTGGGCGGGTAGTCGGCGTTCATCGGGTTGTTGGACCAGCCGAGGCCCCAGTTCCCGTACTGGTCGGTGCAGGTCGGGCTGGGCCGGCAGCCGGTCTCGTTGCCGAAGCGCGCGTCGGGCTGGAAGCCGCTGTTGTAGACCCACACGGCGGCGAACCAGTTCTCCAGCTTCGCCGGGTCAGCATTGTTGATCTTGATGTGGTCGTAGACCTGGTTCCACTTGTCCTGGAGGATGCGCAGCCCCGCGGCGATGTTCGTGGCGTAGTCGAGGGCGATGGCCCGCTGGGTGGTCTCGGCCTGGTCGCCCTTGCGCATGCCGGTGGTGACCTGCGCGACGCCGTACCCGCAGTCGGCCTCCCGCCAGCGGATGCTCCAGCCGTCGTCGGAGGCGCGCCTGCCGTAGTAGTCGCCGATCAGCGGGTTGCCGGTGACCCCTTCCAGGGCGTGCCAGGACGCCTGCCACAGGTTGGACTCCTGGGCCAGGATGCCGAGCATGATCTGCGCGGGCACCCGGCCGCCGCCCTTGAGCTGAAGGGGCGGGAGCAGGCCCTGTGGTGACCAGGACGGCAGCCCCGACTGGTTCCAGTTGGAGGGCCGCGGCGTCGTGAGCGCGCCCTGCACGGCGAGGTTGACCGCCCACTCGACCTGCTTCCAGTGCGGTTGCAGCGCTTGCCGGCGGGCGTCGTTGCGCGGGATCGCACAGGGCTCGACGGGGTCGTCGGTCTGGAGAGCGGGCCCCTCTGCCGCTCGCGCGCCGGTCCCGGTCCGCGGGCCCCCGGGGACGAGCGCGAAGTCGAGGCCGGCTCCGGTTCGGGCCACGCGCGCCTTGAGCGTCACCCGTGAGGGGGAACCCGGCGTTCCCAGGCGCGTGCCGGTCTGGGAGAGGAACAGCGCGCCGCCCGTTGAGACCTCGTCGTGCGCGCCCGCCGCGACCTGCACGACCTGGCCGGGCAACTCGCCGACCTCGGTGGGACGGCCGGTCAGGTAGGCCCTGCCGTCGGCCCCTGCTGCCAGGCCCAGCCGGGTGAGCGGGCCCTTGGCCAGTTGCTTCGGCCGCTCCCCGCCCGCGGGCAGGTGCTCGACGGTCGCCAGGTCGTCGCCGTGGGCGGCGAGGAAGGTCAGGCTGCCGTCACGGTGCGGACGCAGGTGGCTCGGCGTGCCCTCCAGACGGGCGTACGGGCGTACCTTCCCCGAACCGGAGACCTCGACCAGGCCGTCGCCCGCCACCGCCACGATCGCGTCCCCCATCGGGACCGCCGAGGTGGCCTGGCCGGGCACCTCGACCGGGGCGGCGGTCTTGCCGGTCGCCGCGTCCACCAGGTGCAGCCGGGTGGCGGTGCTCTCCTTCCCGCCCGCCTGGGCGAACACGGCGCTCTCGCCGGCGCCGCATCCCGGGCTGTGGTACGCGAGGCTCGCGTGCAGTCCCAGTTTGGTGATCCGTCCGGACTCCAGGTCCACCAGCGCGGTGAACGCGCCACGCTGGAAGAGCGCCTCGGAGTTGGTGAACTGACGTGGCGCGTAGGCCACCACCGCCCGCCTGGCCGAGCCGGTGAGGCAGACGTTGCCGATCCACCTGTCCGTGTCGAAGCCGCCCTCGGACAGCGTCGCCGCGGTCCGCCACCGGTAGCCCTCGGAGGCTCTGGCGACCAGGAGGTGGAAGCCGGTGGAGTCGCCCGTGGCGGTCCAGGCCAGGTCGTCGGAGCCGGACCAGCCCGAGCCGAGCAGCTCGTCCCGCCGGTCAGGGGGGACGGACCCGAGCGGCTTCTCGACGGCGGCCGAGGCCGGCGCCGTGAGGGGTGCGGCCGGCACGGTCAGCACCGAGGCCAGCACGGCGCCCGCGAGCGCGGTGAGCAAGAGCGGAGTACGCACCGCTACCACCGGGCGTACGTCTGGAGGCGGACACGAGTCGGGTCCATCGGGCTCCGTTCGCTGAAGGTGAGGGCGGCCGGCGCGCGCCCTGGCCTGGGCGACGACGCTCGATCCGTCCGGAGATGTGGAGGTTCGAAACCGATCTCTGCGAACCGGCCCCATCGTGACCGCGTAGTCGTGAGGATGCCGTGAGAGATCCGTGAGTCGGGCCGGGAAGGCGGTGGCGGTGCTGAGGTTCAGAGTGCTGGGCGCGGTGGAGGCGCGATGCCGGGAGGACGTCGTGCCGATGCCACCGAAGGTGCGGCGTCTCATGGCCGCGGTGCTGTCGCGGCCGAACACCGTGGTCGGGGCGACGGACCTGATCGAGGCCGTGTGGGAGTCGGCTCCGCCGGCCTCCGCCCGCGAGAGCCTGCGCATCTACGTCCACCGGCTCAACCAGGCGCTCGGCGCCTCACGGGTGACCACCGCGGCCTCCGGCTACCTGCTCACCGTCGGCGACGACGAGCTGGACTCCCTGGAGTTCGAGCGGACCGTACGGCACGGCAGGGAGCTGATCGACCGCGGCGACCTGACCACCGGGGCGGCCACGCTCGGCCGCGGCCTGCGGATGTGGCGTGGCCCGGCCTTCGCCGAGCTGCAGACGCTGGCCGTGGTGCGGGAGGAGGCGACCCGCCTGGACGAGCTGCGGCTCACCGTGACCGAGGAGCGCTTCGACGCCGAACTCACCCTGGGGCGCCACGGCGAGATCGTCGCCGAGCTGAAGCCGGTGGCTCTCGCCCACCCGTTGCGCGAGAAGCTGCGCGCCCAGCTGATGACCGCCCTGTGGGGTGACGGCCGGCAGGCCGAGGCGCTGGCCGCCTACCGCGACGCCGCCGAGTTCCTGGCACGTGAGCTCGGCCTCGATCCAGGACCCGAGCTCCGCGACCTCCAGCAGCGGATCCTCCGTCAGGAGACGTACCCGTCGCGGCCCCGTGGATCGGCGCCGGCCGTGGTACCGGCGCAGCTGGCCCCGCCGAACTCCGCCTTCACCGGACGCGCGCGAGCGGCCCGCGCGCTGGACGGACTGGTCGCCCCCGGGAGCCCGGCGCCGGTGGCGATCGTCAGCGGCATCGCCGGAGTCGGCAAGACCGCGCTGGCCCTCGACTGGGCCCACCGGAACGTGTCACGCTTCCCCGACGGCCAGCTCTTCGCCGACCTGCGCGGCTACGACCGCCTGGCCGGACCGGTCGCCCCGCACGACCTGCTGGGGCGGTTCCTGCGCGCGCTGGGCGTCAACAGCGAGCAGATCCCCGCCGACCCCGACGAGCGCGCGGCGCTCTACCGCAGCGTCCTGCACCCGCTGCGGGTGCTGATCCTGCTGGACAACGCGGCTTCGGCGGCCCAGGTCCGGCCGCTGTTGCCGGGCGCGCGGGGCTGCCGCGTGGTGGTCACGGCCAGGCCCCGGCTGGAAGACCTCCTCATCGAGTACGGCGCGGCGGCCGTCCCCCTCTCGCCCCTGGACGACCGGGAAGCCGTGGACCTGCTCGCCGGCGTGCTCGGCACCCCATGGGTCGAACGGGAACGTAAGGACGCCGAGCGGCTCGCCCGGCTGTGCGACGGCCTCCCCCTGGCTCTGCGGCTGACGGCCGCCCGGCTGACCAGCAGCAGGACCGGCACGCTCGCGGAGCTGGTCGCGCAGCTGGCTGACCGGCAACGCCGGCTCGACCTCCTGAGCGGGGAGGAGCTGCAGGTCCGCAGCGGCTTCGAGCTGTCCTGCCGCGACCTTCCCGCACCGGTGACGCGGGCCTTCCGGCTGCTGAGCCTGCTCGACGCACCCGGCGGGCTGGCGGCCTGGCATCTCGCGGCGCTGCTGGACCAGCCGGACCTGTCCGAAGCGGACGCCCTGCTGGACGAGCTGGTCGACGCGCAACTGCTGCAGCCCCTGGGCGTGGACTGCGTGGGGCAGCGGCGCTTCCGCTTCCACGATCTCGTACGGCTCTACGCCGCCGAGCGCGCCGAGGCGGACGAGCCGGAAGAGGAGCGGCACGCGGCCACCCTCCGCGCCTTCGGAGCCATGCTGGCGCTCACCGCCCACGCCGACAGAGCCTTCCGCGGCGAGGACATCGACGAGGTCCAGGGCACCTGCGCACGCTGGTTGCCCGGCGACCACGCGTCGCTCGTCCCCGAGCCGATGCTCTGGCTCGACGCCGAACGCCTCAACCTGTCCGCCATGGTCCGGCAGGCCGCCCGCGCGGGCTGGTCCGAGCCGTGCTGGGAGCTGACCGCCACCGGCTCGATGCTGCGGCAACGGCGCGGCTACCAGGACGACCAGCTCGCCGACTACGAGCTGGCCCTGGAACTGTGCCGCCGGGAGGGGAATCTCCGCGGCACGGCCGCCCTCCTCCTGAGCCACGGCGGCCTCCACCACCAGATGGGCAACCTGTCGCTCGCGGCCGCGTGCGCGAGCGAGGCCGTCGACCTGTACGAGCGCCTCGGCGACAAGCGCGGGCACGCGCTGGCCCTGGCCGACTCCGGCGTCGCCCACCGCGTGCTCGCCGACTGGGAGCCGGCTCTGGCGGCGTTCGAGCGGGCCTTCGAGATCTTCGAGGACCTCGGGGACCTGGCGTCAGCCGCGTACGTGCTGTTCCATCTGGGGGCCCTGCACCTACGACGCGATCACTTCGGCGAGGCGCAGGCCGCGGCCGAACGCGGGCTCGCCCTGTTGCCCCCGGGGATTCCCGAGCTCGAACTCCACCTGCGCCGCACGCTCGGTGATTCCTACCTGCGCCAGGGCCGGGTCGAGGAGGCCCATGACATCCTGACCGACGTCCTGGCGAGCGCCCGCGCGCGGCGCGACCTCTTCCAGGAAGCCGAAGCGCTGCTCGTCCTGGGCGAGACCGAGGTGGCGGCCGGTCGTCCCGCCCAGGGCAGGGCCACCCTCACCCTGGCTCTGGAGCAGGGCCGCCAGCTCAACGGGAAGAACTTCGAGGGGCGGGTGCACCTGGCCCTCGGCCACATCGTCGACGGCCGGCACATAGAGCATCTGGAGACGGCGGCCGAGATCTTCGCCGCGGCCAACGCCCCCGCCTGGCACGCCAAGGCCATGGCCGCCCTCACGACGCACCGGCGCTGACCTCAGGAGCGCTCGACGCGGACGGCGACTCCGTCGAGGATCAGCTCCAGCCCGAGCGAGAAGTCCGCGTCGGCGATCGTCGCGTCGGGGGTGTCGGACGGCAGCGTCTCGAACAGCGCCGAGGCGAACAGCCGGGCCGTCTCGGGGAAGCGTCCGGGGTCGACGAGCCGGACCAGCGCGCGGCCGTAGTCGCGCTCGGCGTCGGCCTGCCCCCGGCCCTCGGCGGCCCTGCCCTCGGCGAGCTCGCTGTATTGCCGCACCCACTGGACCACGTAGCCGTTGATCAGCGTCAGGATGCCGACCTTGTGCGCCCAGTCGAGGCGGGTGCGCGCCAGGATGGCGAGCCCGGCCTCCATCCAGGCGATCTGGTTGGGGCCGGAGGGCGGCCCGGAGGCGGGCACGCGCGTCAGCCACGGCCGCCGCCAGGACACCGCGCGCAGCGCGAAGGCCCAGTCGCGCAGCCCTTCGCGCCAGTCGTCGGTGTCGAGGTCCGGAGGCGTGCCCGAGGCGGCGTCGGCCATGAGCGTGAGCAGCTCGTCCTTGGACCCGACGTGGCGGTAGAGCGACATCCCCGTGAAGCCGAGGCTCTTGGCGACCTTGGGAATCGTCACGCCGCCGAGCCCGTCACGGTCGGCGATCTCCACGGCCGCGGCGACGATCAGGTCGACGTCGAGGGCCGCGGGCCGCCCGAGACGCGAGGACTCCGGCATCCGCCACAGCCTGCGCAGCGCCGCCGGTATGTAGTCCTCGCTGGTCATGGCTCCCTTGTTCACCCCCGGAGAGTCAGGCCCCATCATGCCAGAACCTTCTTTAGTATATATGTGATACTTTCTCGCTGAAACTAAATCTCGGGGAGAGGGACGTACATGAGCGTCGACGCCGCGTCGCGGACATCGAGAGGGCCGGTCCCGCGCGCCGAACGCGCCCTCGCACCGGATCTGGCCAGGGGCGCGATGCTGCTGATCATCGCGCTGGCCAACGTCGCCGGGGTCGTCTTCGCCGGGCAGCCCGGCCTCGACCCCGACCCGGAAGGCGCCGAGGCCGGGCTCACCTTCCTGCTCTTCGAATTTGTCCACGCCCGTGGGTATCCGGTCTTCGCCGTGATGTTCGGCTACGGAGTCGTCCAGCTCGCCCGCCGCCAGGACGCCTCCGGCGCCACGCCGCGGCGGGTCCGCTCGGTGCTGTTGCGCCGCAACCTCTGGCTCGTGGTCTTCGGGTTCGCACACGCCGCGCTGCTGTACTACGGCGACTTCCTCGGCGCGTACGGGGTCGTCGGGATCGTGATGACCCTGGTGCTGCTGCGCCGGGGCGACGGGTTCCACCGGATCGTGCTGGTGATCTGGGCGGTGGCGGCGGTCCAGGTCCTGGTCATGGGCGCCACCGTGGTGAGCGGCATCGTCGGGGGTCCCGGTGGGTCGGCCCCGCTGCCGGCGATCCCGATCGGCTCCCTCACCGCTCCGGGCTACCTGGAGTCCATGTCGGCTCGCCTCGGCGAATGGCCGTCGCACACGCTGACCGTCCTGCCCTTCATCCTGATCGCCTGGCTGGGCATGTGGGCCGCCCGCCGCCGCGTCCTCGAAGAGCCGGCCCGTCACAGGACCCTGCTCATATGGACCGCCGTCCTCGGGCTCGGCCTCGCCGTCGCCGGAGGTCTCCCGGCCGCCCTGGTCAGCGCCGGATGGCTGCACGTCGACGAGCCGGCCGCCGCTCTGGCGCTGACGCTCCACGGCGCCAGTGGCATGTTCGCCGGCCCGGGTTACGTGGCGGTCTTCGGTCTGATCGCCATGCGGGTCACCCGGCCCGGCCCCGTCGTCGGCGCCCTCTCGGCCCTGGGCCGGCGCTCCCTGTCGGGATACCTGTTCCAGTCGGTGGCCTGGCTCGTCCTCCTGGCGCCCTTCACGCTCGACCTCGGCGACCGTCTCGGCAGTCCCACGGTGACCGGCCTGATCATCGCGGTGGCCGTCTGGCTCGCGACCGTGCTGCTCGCCCGCCTTCTCGACGAGCGCGGACGGCCGGGCCCCGCCGAGTTCGTCCTGCGCCGCCTGACCTACGGCCCTCGGACGTAGTCGATGTCGAGGACGCTCCGGCCGCTCCGACCTACCCGCGAACAGACCAATGGTTCCAAGGAGCGGACATGTCACGGAACATCGAGACCGTCACCACCTATCTGGACGGTTTCCGTAAGAACGATCACGAACAGATCCTGTCCTGCCTGACCGACGACATCGAGTGGACCGTCTTCGGCGCCTTCCGCCTGACCGGCAAAGACGCCTACGACAAGGCCATCGACGGCCCGCCCGGGCTCATCGACCCTCCCCACCTGGAGGTGGTGCGCATGGTCGAGCAGGGCGACGTCGTGATGGCGGAGCTCACCGGGACGGTCCAGCGGGCCGCGGGCGGTGAGCTGCGCATGTCCATGGCGGAGGTGTTCGTCATGCGCGACGGCAAGATCGCCGAGCGTCGGGCCTGGGTCATCGAACTGAAGGAGAACGACCACCGCTGATGTACGTTTCACCGGTCCTCACCGGAGTGCGCTCGCGTCGTCCCTGATCAGCGGCGAGTGAGGGTCTGACGACGCCTGCGGGAAGGGAGAGATCTGGCCGCGACGGCGGCGGGCGGATACCGTCCGGTCGGGCGCGTCCAGGCACGGCACCGCGGGACGCGGGTGTCGCGAGCCCGGACGCGCTCCGACGAAGCCCCGTCACTGGAGCCGACATGCCAGCAAAGCGCCGGGCAGCCCCCGCGTCGCTCGCCTTGTCCCTGCTACTCCTCGCCCCCCTCACCGCGATCGCCCCACCGGCCACGGCCGCGACGCCGTCGTCCGTCACGGACGGCGGCGTGCCGCTCGAATCGATCAACACGACCACGACCCAGGTCGCCTTCGGACTGCGGCGCCCCACCGCGATCGCCACGCCCGACGACGGGACGGACCGGCTGCTCATCACCGAGAAGCGCGGCACCGTACGCGTCTACCACCCGGACACCGGTCTTGAGCAGACCCCGATCATCGACATCACGTCGTCCGTGGACGAGTCCGGCAACGAGCGGGGGCTGCTCGGCATCGCCCTGCCGCCCGACTTCGCCGAGAGCCAGGACCTCTACCTGGCCTACACCGCGCTGCCCGACGGCGCCGTGACCCTGGCCCGATACAGCCTGGACGAGGCGGAACTCGAACCGCTGCTGTCCCAGGAGCACGCCGAGCACAGCAACCACAACGGCGGCCAGATCACCTTCGGCACCGACGGCAACCTGTACATGAGCATCGGCGACGGCGGCGGTTCCGGCGACCCGTTCGACTCCGGGCAGCGCGTCGACACCCTGCTGGGCAAGATCCTCCGCGTCGACGTCAGCCGGAGCTGCGGCGACCTGGAGTACTGCGTCCCCGAGGACAACCCGTTCGTCGGCGTGGCGGGCGCCCGCGAGGAGATCTGGATGTACGGCGGGCGCAACCCCTGGCGCTTCTCCGTCGACCCCGCGGACGGCTCGATGTGGATCGCCGACGTCGGCCAGGGCAGGTGGGAGGAGATCAACCACGTCAAGCCCGGACGGCAGGCCGGCGCGAACCTCGGCTGGTCCTGCTACGAAGGACTGGAGGTGTTCGACGCGGACCAGTGCCGCTCCGGCGCCGCCTACACCAAGCCGGTCTTCACCTACTCCCCGTACACCGGCAGTTGCGCGGTCATCGGCGGGCAGGTGTACCACGGCGAGGAGTTCGCCGATCTGGTCGGCGGCACCTACATCGCCACGGACTACTGCTCCTCCATCGTGTGGGCGGTGCGCGAGGACGGCGCGGGCGGCTACTCCGTGGCGGAGATCGGCCAGATGCCCACGCAGGTCACGGCGTTCGGGGCCACCACGGAGGGCGAGCTGTACGTCGTCAACGACCTGCCCGGCGGCCTGCACCGCGTCTCGTTCGAGCGCGCGGAGCCGACCTGCCGGATCGGGTACACGACCCAGGTCTGGGGTGGCGGCATGACCGTCGACCTCACGATCACCAACACCGGCAGCACCCCGATCAACGGCTGGACGCTGCGGTTCTCCATGGCCCGGGGCCAGTCCGTCATCTCCGACTGGAACACCGACCTCACGCAGGGCGGCGACATCGTGACCGCGGTCAACGCCGGGCACAACGGCTCCATCGCCCCCGGCCAGAGCGTCACCATGGGCTACCTGGCGAGCCATACGGGCGACGCGTCCCTGCCGACCCGGTTCTCGCTCAACAGGGACGCCTGCGCCGTCGTCCGCCGCTGACGGGAAGGGCTACGCCCGCGACCCCAGGAGGGCCACCGTCTCGCTCCGGTCGGGCGCGCCGATGGCCGTGAACAACGCGTGCGCCCGGGTCCAGAGACGTGCGGCCTGCCCGTCGTCGCCTTCCCGGCTGCGGGCGTGGCCGAGGATCGTCAGGGCGCGGGCGTACTGCAGGCGTTGCCCCGAGCGCCGGGCCAGGCCGATGGCCCGCTCGCACGCCCGTACGCACTCCTCGCCGTCGCCCGCCGCCAGGTGGACGGCGGCGAGCAGGACGTGCGCGCGGGGCAGGTTGAGCGGGTTGGCGGTGAGCGCGCGTTCGAGCGCCTGGCCGGCCTCCTTCCGCGCGTCCTCGTACCGGCCCTGACGGAAGTGGGCGCCGGCGCGCTCCAGCAGCACCTCGTCCAGGTCGGTGCCGGTGCGCTCGGCGAGCCGCGCGGCGGCGTCGAGGTGCGCGAGCGCGTCGTCCGTCCGGCCCAGCTCCGTCTCCACGGCGGCCGTGCCGGTGAGCGAGGCGATCTGGCACCGCCTGTTCTCGACCTCCTCGGCGATGCCCAGGGCCCGGGTGAAGGCGTCGATCGCCCGCTCGTGGCGGCCGGCGTCGCGGTGGACCCAGCCGAACGTCTCGTGCGTCACCGCCTCGGCGTACCGCAGGCCCGCGGTCTGGGCCAGGGCCAGCGCCTCTTCGAGGTACGCGAGCGCGTCGGCGAGCCGGGCCTGCTTCTGGCGGACCAGGGCGAGGTTGACCAGTGTCAGCGTCCGCAGGTGCGTGTCGCCTGACCGCTCGGTCAGGGCGAGGCAGGCGAGCAGGCACTCCTCGGCGCGGTCCAGCCGGGCCAGCATGAGGTTGGCCGAGGCCAGGTTGTTGAGGCCGCGCGCCTCGCCGCGGACGGACCCGAGCTCGCGATGGATCTCCACGGCCCGCTGGTAGAGAGGGATGGCCCGGCGCGGCTCCCCGAGCTGTTTGAGCACCACGCCGCGGCTCTGCAGCACCGAGGCCTCGCCCTGGGACCAGCCGGCCAGCCGGCACAGCGCCTGCGCCCGTTCCAGGAAGCCCATCGCGCCCTTGAGGTCGGCGGTGAGCAGGCGGGCCCGGCCGATGGAGTAGCACATCGCCGCCTGCCCCCTGAGGTCGCCGTCGCGCTCGGCGGCGGCCAGCGCGGTCTCCGCCAGGCGCAGCCACTCCGCCCGGGTCCGCCGGTGCTGCAGGACGTCGGTCATGGCCTCGGCCAGCAGCCAGGCGTACGGCCGCGCCCCGGACGCGATCACCCCGGTGAGGTTGTCCCACTCGGTGTCCAGCCAGCCGAGCGCCTGCGCGGCGGTGGCGAAGGCCGTCGCGTCCCGGCCCGGCGTCTCCGGGACCTCGAAGCCGGCCACCGTCAGAGCGTCGACGGTGGTGGACAGGTAGTGGTCGAACAGCCGCCGGACGGCGGCCTCCCGTTCGGCCTCGGAGTCCTCCGCGAGAGCGCGCTGGGCCGCGTACTCCCCCACCAGATCGTGCGCGGCGAAGCGGCGCGGGCCGATCTCCTCGATCAGGTGGATCCGCGCCGCCGTGCCGAGCAGGACCTCCGCCCGCTCGCGGTCCGTGCCCGCCAGGGCGGCGACGGCCGCGGCCGAGATGCCGGCGCCCCGGGCCAGGCCGAGCAGGCGGAACACGCGCTGCGCCGGCGCGGGCAGCGCCCTGTACGACAGGTCGAGCGCGGCGCGCACGGCCACGCTCTCGTCGCCGTCCACCCGCAGGCGCACCAGCCGCCCCCGCTCCGCGAGCTCGCGCACGTAGTCGGCGATCCTCCGGTGTTCGTGGTCGCCGATCCAGGACACGGCGATGGAGAGCGCCAGCGGGGAGTGGTCGCAGAGCGCCACGAGCTCCCGCGCGGCCTCCGGCTCCCGGCGCAGCCGCTCCTCGCCGACGCCCGCGGAGATCAGCCGCAGCGCCTCCCCGGGCTCCAGCACGCCGAGCGTGAGCCGTTCGACGCCGTCCAGGGCCACCAGGCCGCCCAGGCGGTGGCGGCTGGTGATGACGACCCGGCATCCGGGGTCACCCGGCAGCAGCGGGCGGATCTGGTCCGGCTCGGCGACGTCGTCCAGCACCAGCAGCACGCGCCGGCCCGCGAGCAGCGAGCGGTACAGCGCGATCTGCGCGTCCAGCTCGACCGGGATGTCCTTCGCCGCCTGGCCGAGCCCCTGCAGCAGCAGCGGCAGCGCCTCCGACGGCGGCATCGGCGCGCGCCGGTCGAAGCCCCGCAGGTCGAGGAAGAGCTGCCCGTCCGGGAAGAGCCCGGCCCGCCGGTGCGCCCAGTGGAGCGCCAGCGCGGTCTTCCCGACGCCGGCGGGGCCGACCAGGAGCGTCACCCGGCCCGCGTCCATCCGCGGCAGCTCCGCCTCGCGGCCGACGAAACGGCCGGTGTCGGGAGGCAACTGCCGGGGAACCGGCGCCGGCCGCGCGGCGGGGTCCTCTTCGAGGATGCTCTGGTGCAGCGACTGCAGGTCGCGGCCCGGTTCGACGCCGAGTTCGCGTACGAGCCGGTCACGGAACTCCCGGTAGACCCGCAGCGCCTCGGGAAGGCGTCCGCCCCGGTGCAGCGCCAGCATGAGCAGGCCGTGCGGGCGCTCCCGCAGCGGCTGCTCGGCCACGACCCTCGCCAGCCCGGCGATGACCGCCTGATGACGCCCCACCGCCAGCTGGGCGTCCGCCCGGCCCTCGATCGCCTCGGTCCTCAGCTCGTCGAGCCGGTGCCGCTCCGCCTCGGCGACGGGTCCGCCCAGATCCGGGTACGGGTCGCCGCGCCACAGTTCGAGGGCCCGGTCGTACGTGGTGATCGCCTCGGCGTGCAGGCCGTCGCCCGCCTCCCTCCGCGCCGTCGCGACCAGGGCGGCGAACTCGTCGGCGTCCACGTCGACGGCCCCGGCGGGGACCAGATAACCGGGGCTCCGGGTCACGATGACCTCAGCCGCCCCGAGCGCCCGGCGCAGCTCCGCGATCAGGGCGCGTACCCTGGCCGCCGCCGACGGCGGCAGATCCTCGCCCCAGAGGCGTCCGGCCAGCCGCTCCACCGACACCACGCGACCGGCGTCGAGCAGGAGGCCCGCCAGCAGCGCGCGCTGCCTGCCGGTCAGGCGCACCGCCCGGCCGTCCACGACGACCTCCAGGGGACCGAGGAGGAGGACGCGGGCACCCTTCCGACGCACACCGGCAGACGCTAGTGCAGCGCCCACGCGAGAGCAATCTCGCCTGTGGCCGATCCGTGCGGGATCCATGCGCCGGCCATGCGGGCGGGTGTCATCGTCTGTCCAGAGTTCCCCGCGAAGATTGGCGCTGACGAACGGATGAGGCCGCGACTGAAGACCCTGGCGTGGGAGCGGGCCGGAGACGAGCTGCGGCTCGTGTACGACCCCCGCGACCGGCTGGTGCTCCCCGACCCCGACGGCACGGTGGAGAAGCTCCTCCACCTGCTGCGGGAGGGCGGCCGGACCGTCGCGGAGCTCGCCGGCGAGCTGTCGCTGCCGGTCGCCGACGTCTCGGCCGCCGTGGCCGCGCTGGACGCCGAGCGGCTGCTGGAGGACGGCGACCGCCTGGGCGAGCTCGGACCGGGCGACGCCGAACGCCACTTCAGCAACCTGGCCTTCCTCGAGTCGTTCGGCACCCTCGGAAGCAGCCGCGAGGACCTGCTGCGGCGGCTCCGCGAGTCGCACGTGCTGGTGCTCGGCACCGGCGGGCTGAACTCCAACACCATCCCCCACCTCGCCGGGCTGGGCGTCGGCAGGATGACGCTCCTCGACCGGGACACCGTGGACCCGCGCAACTTCGCGCGGCAGTACCTCTACCGCTGGGACGACGTCGGCTCCCGCAAGGTGGCGCGCGCCGCGGACTGGGTCCGCGCCTTCGACCCGTCCATCGAGGTCGAGGCGATCGACCTGGGCGTCGAGAGCCCGGAGCAGCTGGACGAGCTCGTCGGGCGTACCCGGCCCGACGTCGTGGCCTCCGGCATCGACCGGCCGAACGAGATCGACCTGTGGGTCAACGCGGCCTGCGTGCGGCACGGGGTGCCGTTCGTCAGGGGCGGCATGTGGGTCACCTCGGGCACGGTCTGGTCGGTCGCGCCGGGGGTCAGCGCCTGCCGCGCCTGCGTGCCGCCGACCGCCGATCCCGACGCGCCGGACCTGGCCGCGATCCGCCTCTACCGCGACGGGGCCCGGCCGAACCGCGGCATCGGCCCGGTCGCCGGCCTCCTGGGCGCGTACGGCGCGTTCGAGGTCCTGCGCTATCTGACCGGATTCGAGCCACCGGCGTACGCCGGTCGGCCGCTCATCGTCGACTTCGCGGGCGGTTGCGCCACGAGTCGTACCGAGTGGCCCCGCAATCCCGACTGTGACGTGTGCGGAGGGAGGTGACCTGAATGAAGATCGAGATCGTGCGGATCGAGAACACCCGCCTGACCGTGGACGCGGACCCGGGGTCGGACTCCTGATGATCCGGGGCCGCGCTCCACTCCGGGGAGCGCGGCCCCCCTCAGATGTGAAGGCGGAGAAGAATGACCGCGTCCTTGGACGCTGACCTGCGCGAACGGGCCGCACGGCTGACGGTCGCCTTCGACGGCTCGGCCTGGGTCCTGGGCCGGCCGGACCTGGGCGTCTTCGTCGCGGTGCCGGAGCCGGGCGCGGTCTTCGTCACCACCTTGCAGGAGACGGGCTCGGCGGCCGAGGCGACGGCCCGGGCGAGCGAGGCGGCCGGCGAACCGGTCGACGGAGGCGACTTCATCGACGGCCTCACGGCTGCGGGCCTGCTCGACCCGGCCGCGGCGCCGGACGACACCGTCGCGCCCGCCGGCCGGCGGGTCAAGTGGATCGAGGGGATCAGCCCCCGGGCGGCGGCCCGCCTCTTCGGGCGTACCGGCTGGTCGTTCTACACGGTGGCGCTCCTGTTCGCGCTCGCCGTCCTCGTGGCGCGGCCCGATCTGCGCCCTTCCTGGCAGGACGCGTGGTTCCTGCCCAGTCCCGGGCTGTCCGTGTTCGGATGGCTGGTGCTGGGCATCGCGTTCGGCGCGCTGCACGAGGCCTGGCACTGGCTCGCCGGACGGGCGATCGGCGTCCCCGCGACCTTCCGGGTGAGCTACCGGGGCATGTACATCGTCTACGAGACCGACCTGACCCAGATCGTCGCGGTGCCGCGCGACCGGCGTCACGGGGTGTACCTGGCCGGGATGGCCGTCGAGACCGTGGTCGTGGCGGCCGCGCTGGGCCTGCGGATGCTCGTCCCGCCCGGCGCCCTGGACGACCTGCTCGCCGCCGTGGTCCTGTTCAGGATCGTCGCCATCGTGTGGCAGTGGGCCGCCCTGCCGCTGCGCAGCGACTCGTACGCCCTGCTCGCCAACGCCCTGCGCTGCCACAACCTCTACCGGGTCACCTGGCTGACCGTGAAGAACCGGATCTTCCGCCTCACCGAACCTGAAACGGCCGAACTGGCCGGGGCGGGCGCGCGGGACCGCGCGATGGCCCGCTGGTTCGCGCTGCTCTACGTCGCGGGCATCGCCGTCATGGCCTGGGTGTTCCTCACCGTCATGCTGCCGCTGATGGTCTCGCTGGCCCAGTGGGGCGTGGCCCAGTTCGCCGAGGGACAGGTCGGCTCGGCCGGCTTCTGGGAGGCCCTCGTCGTGACCGCGTACGTGGGGCTGCGGCTCGGTCTGCCCCCGCTGCTCGCGCTCCGTGAACGACGGCTGCGGCGCGCGGGGGCGCTCCTCTGAGCCCATCCCGCCGGATCCACGAAAAATCTCCCCATCTATGCAGAGGAACGTATAGGGTCCCTTTTCGGGATGCCGACGGGGGAATGTGTGGAATTACGGACGCCGTAACGCCGGTTATTTCGGCGTAAATCAGGGTCCGGCGCGTTTCTCCAGGTCACCAGCTTTTCGCGTGGCGACGTGGGATGGGAGATGCGGAGCTTCATGACGGCCCGTGGCGACACACCGCAGTCTCCGTTACCCCTCGCGGACGCGGAGCACCCCGCCCCCTCCCGATGGGCCCCGCACCTGTGGTGGATGGCCCTCCTCGCGGGGACGCTCGGCTTCGCGTTCGCCTGGCTGGCCACCCCGCACGGCCGGGAGATCGGCGCCGCCTGGGAGCTCGGCGTCAAACTGCTCGCCTTCGCTTTCCTGTGCTGCGCGATCGCGTTCTTCCCATGGGTGTCGGAACGCCTGCACTGGCTGCTGTGCGTCCCGTTCGTGTTCTTCACCGCGTACGTGATCCCGCGCGTCAGTTACTTCTATTACGGGGACGTCGGGCGCGTCGAGGGCGACAGCTTCTACACCCATCTTTACCTGCTGCTCTATCCCGGGCTCGTGCTCACCGTCGCCGCCGCCTACCGCATCGGCGGCGGCAGCCCCGGGCGCTGCCTGAAGATCGCGATCAGCGGCATCGTCATCGTGTTCTCCGGGCTCCTCGACGTCATGTGGCAGGTCGTGAACCCGGTCGACATCCCCGAGGTCATCGACGCGCCGCACATCAACGTGATCACCGGCGGGCCGATCTCCTTCGCCGGGGCGGTGCTGTTCACGCTGGCGCACGTGCCGATCGTCGTCGGGATCAACCTGCTCCCGCTGGACCGCTGGATCGCCCGCCTGCTGGGAAGCACGCCAGGCCGTCACTGAGGAGGCGAAGCTGGACACCCACGACGTACCGCCGACCGTCGGCATCTCGGTGGCGGCGCCCGCCTACAACGAGGCGGCGAACATCGCGGCGGCGGTGACCGAATGGCGCGACTACCTGGCCGGGCACCCGGCGATCGGCGCCTGGGAGATCGTCGTCTGCGACGACGGCAGCACCGACGCGACCGGCGAGATCCTCGCGGACCTGCGGGAGCACTGCCCCGAGCTGGTCGTCGTCACCTTCGCCCGGAACCGGGGCGCCGGCGCGGCCATCGCCGCCGCCATCGCGCACACCCGGATGGACTGGGTGGTGCTGCTCGACTCCGACGGGCAGTTCCCGATCTCCGCCCTGGACGCCTTCCTGGACCGGGTACGGGCGGGCGAGGCGGACGCCTTCTCCGGCGCCCGGATCAGGAAGGCCGACGGCGTCGCGTACCGGTGGGGCTCGGCGGCCAGCGGCGCCGTCAGCAACCTCACGCACGGCACCCGGTACCGCGACTACAACTCGATCTTCAAGGTGGTACGCGGCCCGCTGCTGCGCGCCCTGCACCTGGAGTCGAGCGGGATGAACTGCTCGACGGAGATCACCGCCAGGGTCGCGGAGCTCGGCCACACCTGGGTCGAGATCCCGATCGAGCACCGGGAGCGCGGCGGCGGCGCCCGGGGGTGGCGGTTCTGGCGCGGCGCGCGGGACCGCGCCCTGTTCGTGGGCTATCTCGGCTATCGCCGGTGGCTGTTACGCCGGGGCGTGCTCCGCCTCCCGGAGGCGTCGGAACCGGCGCGCGGGATGACGGAGCGGGCCCGATGAGCGGCCGCACCGCCGTCACCCTCTTCAGCGGCGGGCGCGGCGGGGCCGGCATCGCGCGCGGCCTCTTACGCACCCCCGGGGTCGACCTCACACTGGTGATCAACGGCTACGACAACGGGCGGTCCACCGGCGCCCTCCGGCGCTACCTCCCCGGCATGCTCGGCCCCTCGGACTTCCGCAAGAACCTCCTGGTCCACCTCGACGACCGCGACCCCCGTCAGGCCGCCCTCCGCTCAGTCCTGGAACACCGGCTCACCGCCGGCGCGAAGGAACTCACCGCCCTGGCCCACGCGATAAGCAGCCCGTCATCCCCTGCACGCACCGCGGACGCGCCCGACCCAGTCGCCCTCCGCTCGGTGCTGGAGCACCGGCTCACCGCCGGCAAGGAGGAGCTCGCCGACGCGATAGGCGGTCCGGCCTCGCCCTCGACGCGTACCACGAACGCGCCGGACCCAGCCGCCTTGCCGCCGTCGGCGCGTACCGCGAGCGCGCTGGACCCAGCGGCTCTCTCGCCGCAGGCGCGTGCCGCGATCGGGCGGGACCTGGCCGCGTTTCTGTGCTGGATCGACAGTCACCCCGACGGGCTCGACCTGACCGAGTGCGCGCTCGGCAACCTGGTGTTCGCCGGTGCGTACCTGCGGCTGGGCGAGGACTTCAACGCCGCGGTACGCGCGTGCGCGCGGACGTTCGAGTCACCGCTCGGCCTGGTGAACGTCACCGGCGGCGAGAACGCGTTCCTGGTCGCGCTCAAGCAGGACGGCCGGCTCCTGGCCGACGAGGCGGACATCGTCGCACCGCAGGACGCCGCCGCGATCACCGACCTGTTCCTGCTCCGCGAGCCGCTGACCTTCGAGCGCCGGGCCGAACTGGCGGCCAGACCCGTCCAGGAGGTGCGGCGGATCCTGACGGATCTGCGCGCCACGGTCTCGCTCAACCCGGAGGCCGGGGACGCGATCAGGAACGCCGACCTTCTCCTGTACGGACCCGGCACCCCGCACTCGTCACTGCTGCCCAGCTACCTGACGCCGGGGGCCGCGGACGCGATCGCGGAGAGCCGGGCCGCGGCCAAGGTGTTCGTCGTCAACACCCGCGACGACCACGACGTCCAGGGGCTGAGCGCACCCGAGCTGGTCGGCCGTACCCTTTCCTACCTCGGCGACCCGGGCAACGAGCGCGGCACCGTCACGCACGTCCTCAGCCACCGCGCCCCGGACGCGCCGGGCGTCCCGTCCGACGTCGTCGCCGGCGGCGTCTGGGCGGGCGCCCGATGGGTCACCGCCGACCTGGCCGACGCCGACCGCCCCGGCGTCCACTGCGGCCCCCGCACCGTACGCGCCCTGATGGACATCGCCGACGAGGCCGCCCTGACGAGGACCCCATGACCCCGGCGGACGGTCGGCGCGGGTACGAGGACCCGATAAGCCCGACGGCGGACGGCCGGCTGCGCCGCGAGGGCCCGGCGGCGGGTGGTCGGCTGGGCCGCAAGGGTCCGATGAGCCCGGCGGACGGCCGGCTGGGCCACGAGGGTCTGGCGGCGATGGTCGCCGGGCGGCGGGTCTGGCTCTGTGATCTGGATGGCACGCTCGTCGACTCCGCGCCCGTGCACGCGGCGGCGTTCCGCGCCGCGATCGGGGAGCTCGCGCCGTCCGCGCTCGGTTCCTTCCGGTACGACGCGCACGCCGGGGCGACCACGCGCGAGGTGGTGGCCGGGCTGGGCGTCGGCGGTGACGTGGCCGAACGGCTGGTCCGGCGCAAGCAGCGGCTCTACCGGGAGTACGTGGAAGCGGGCAGGGTGGCGTCATTCCCCGGCGCCGGGCGGCTGCTCGACCGCCTGACCAGCGGCGGCCGCACCGCCTACCTGGTCACCAGCGGCAGCAGGGGCTCGGTCGAACGGGTCCTGGCGGCCTGCTCGCTGGGCGGCTACTTCAGCGGCGTGCTCACCGGCGACGACGCCCCGTCAGGCAAGCCGGACCCGGCGTTCTACCGGCACGCCTGCGAGCGCTGGTCCGTCGACCCGGACGACGCCGTGGCCCTGGAGGACTCCGAGCACGGCGTCGCCTCCGCCGTCGGCGCCGGGCTGGTGACGTTGCAGGTCAACGCGGCGGAACCGGCAGCGGGAGCGACCCAGGTGCGGGATCTGGACGAGATCGTGGACTTCCTCGGCAGGGGAGTGAATGGCAGTGAGTGACCAGCGCGTCTGCGCGGTGATCCCGGCGGCCGGGAGCGGGACCAGGCTCGGCCTCGGCATCCCGAAGATCATGCTGGAGATCGCGGACGGCGTCACCGTGTGGCACCTGCTGCACCGGCGGCTGAGCCCCTGGGTGGAGCACGTCCACGTGGTGGTCTCCCCCGCCGGCGAGATCCCGTTCCGCCGCCTGGCCGCTGAGGAGATCGAGCGAGGCGCCGTCTCGGTGAGCGTCCAGGCGCGGCCGACGGGCATGGGTGACGCGATCTTCGGAGCCGTCGCGCACTGGGAGGGGTACGACCGGATCCTCGTGGTCTGGGGTGACCAGGTGAACCTGTCCCCGGCGACCGTGCGGCAGGTGGTGCGGGCTTGCCATGACGGCCTCACACTCCCGCTGGTGCCGATGCCCGCGCCGTACGTCGAGTACGAGCTGGACGGGCCGGCCCTGGTCAGGGTGCGGATGTCCCGCGAGGGGGACGACTGCCGGCCCGGCGGGCTCAGCGACGTCGGCGTCTTCTGCCTCGGCACGGACAGGCTGGCGGAGGCGTGGGCGGGCTACCTGCTCGACGCCGCCCCCGGTGCGGCCACCGGTGAGGTCAACTTCCTGCCGTTCCTGCCGTACCTGTCGCAGGTCCGCGGCAGGCCGGTGACGGTGGTGCCGGTCACCGACCCTTCCGAGGCCCGCGGCGTCAACACCCCGGACGACCTCGACTTCGCCCGCCAGGCGTTCCAGCGGTGCCCGGACTGACCCGGCCGCGCCGCTGCCACGTCGTCTGCACCGAGGTCCCGCCGAACGTCGTCGGCGGTCTGGGACGGTACGCCGAGCGGATGCTCCCCGCCCTGCGCGCCGCCGGCGTCCCCATCGAGGTGTACGGCGCGGTAGGCCGGCACACGCGGGCCCGGACCGAACAGACCGGCGACGTCACCCTGCACCGCCTGCCCACCGCCGGACAGCCCACCCACCCACACCCCCCCAAACCCACCGACCCACGCGAGAACACCCGCCCGACCGAGGACGCCCGAGCGCGCGAGAACGCTGGCCCCGGTGGGGGTGCAGGCCCGCGTGGAGGTGCCGAACGGCGCGAGGACGCCCGCTCGTCCGAGGACGCCCAGCCGCGTGCGGACGCCCGTTCGCGTGGGGGTGTCCGGTCGCTGGTCAGGGTTGCCGGGTTGGTCGTTTTCAACGTGCGGGTCGCGGCGCGGATCCTGCGGGGTGGTGGGCGGCGGTCCGGGGCGGTGGTGGCGGTGCACGACTGGATGGGGTGCATCGCCGGGATCCTGTGCCGGGTGGTCGGGCGGATGCCGGTGGTGTTCCACGTGCACACCTGTGAGCACAACACCGCCCCGTGGGCGCGCCGCACCGCCGTGACCGCCGGCATCACCGCGCTGGAGAACGCCCAGGCCCGGCTGGCGAACCTGATCGTGGTGCCGAGCGCGGGCATGCGGGACGAGCTGGTGGCGCGCGGCTGGCCGCCGGGGCGGCTGCGGGTCGTGCCGCACGGGTTCGAGGATCCCGAGCTGGTGCGGCTGGCCGGGCTGTCCCCCGCCGAGCGCGACCGGCTCCGCGCGGAGGTCAGGGCCCGCTACCTGCCCGGCGGCGCAGGAAGGCTGGTCGTCTTCGCCGGTCGCCTGTCGCCGCACAAGGGCGTGCGCACGCTGATCGAAGCGGTGCCCTTGCTCCGCGACCGCGGCGACCTGCGGGTGGTGCTCATCGGCAGCGGCGACGACGCGGAGGTGGCCCGGCTGATCCAGCGGGAGGGCGTCGGCGGGCACGTGGTCGCCGGCTACCGGTTCCTGGACCCACCCGAGGTGTTCGCGCACTTCCTGGCCGCCGACGTGTGCGCCTTCCCTTCGTCGTACGAGCCGTTCGGGCTGGTCGCCGTGGAGGCGATGGCGCTGGGACGGCCGGTCGTGGTGGGGCCGGGCTACTCGCCGGAGGTGGTCGGCGACGGGGCGGTCCGCTGCCGTACCGGAGAGCCGGAGGAACTGGCCGCGGCCCTGTCGCGCTGCCTGGACGACCCGGAGCACGCTGCCGGGCTCGCCCGGCGCGGCGCCGAGCACGTCCGCGCGCGATACTCCTGGACGCGCACCGCCGAAACCACGCTCGCGGCGTACGCGGAGGTGACCCCGTGACGTCCGGCCCGGTCCGCGACCGGATGGCGCGCCTGCTCGGCGGCCGGAACAGAGCCGGACGCGACCACGCGACCAGGCTCGCCGGTGGACGGGGCTGGGCCGTCCGCGACCACGTGGCCAGGTTGGTCGGCGGGCGGGGGTGGGCCGTGTGGCCGACGCTGGTGGGGATCGCCGCCAGCGGGACGGCGGCGGCGACGACGCTCGTCATCGCCTGGGGGATCGGCGCGGCGGCGTTCGGCCGGTTCACCCTGGTGCTGACGATCGCGTTGATCGTCACCGTCGGCATGCTGCTCAACCTGAACTACGTCATGTTCCAGGAGCTGCCGAGGGCCGAGCCGCAGGACCGGCCGGCCCTGGTGACGACGGCGCTGTTCACCACGCTGGCGCTGGGCGGCGGACTGGTCGCCGCCGGGCTGCTGGCCGCCCCGGCGCTGACCCGCCTGCTCGGCGTGGACGTCCGTACGCTCTGCTTCGCGCTGGCGCTGGCCCTGTCGATGACGGTGAACCAGCTGACCGAGAGCTTCCTGCGCGGGCTGAAGAAGTTCGCGTTCGTGGCGGGGCTCAAGCTCGCCGTCGCCGCCGTCTACCTGGCCACGGCCGCCTACTGCCTGCTGGTCGCGGGCATCAGGGACGCCGAGGTCTACCTGGTCGCGCTGATCGTCACGAACGTCGTGTTCGCCCTCGTGGCCGTGATCGGCTTCGATATCGTCCCGCGCTCCTGGTCCGCGTCCCTGGCGCGCTCGCTGCTCCGGCACGGCGCCTACATGAGCGTCATCGCCGCCTTCACCGCCGTGCTGTTCGGGGTGGACGTGATCTTCCTCAACCACTGGGCCTCCGGGAGCGACGTCGGCGTCTACTCGATCTACAACGGCTTCCCGAAGAGGCTGCTCGGCGTGGTGTTCACCGAGGGGATCGGGCTCGTGCTGCTGCCGGTGCTGGCGACGGCCGACAAGGTCGCGGCGCTGCGGCGGATCGGCCGCCTCGCGCCGGCGATCGCGGTGGCCACCGCCGTCTTCTCCTTCGCCGCGAGCGCGCTGTTCTTCCTGGTGCTGCGGGCGGAGTATCCGTACTCGCCCGGACTGATGGCGTTGTCCGCGGTGGGGATCGGCGTCCACACGGTGTTCAACCTCTACCTCTTCGCCCTGTCGATGGACGGGGTGCGGGGCGCCAAGGTGCTCATCGCCTGCCTCGCCGTCGGGTCGCCCCTCGCGCTCGCCTGCCAGGCCGTGTTCATCTCCTGGCAGGGCCTGACCGGGGGCCTGATGGGGTTCGCACTGACCAATCTCGTCCTGGTAGCCGTCGTGGCCGTCGCCGCGGCCCGGGTGTACCGGGCCCGTCCTCCGGAGGTCGAACGATGAAGGTCGTCCACGTCATCAACCAGTTCCCGCCCAACATCACCGCAGGGCTCGGCCGCTACGTCGAGGAGATCACGCCGCACCTGGCGCGCGACCTGGAGATGGCCGTGTTCACGCTGAACGACGGGCGCCTGCCGGTGCACGAGCGGCGCGACGGCGTCACCGTCTACCGGCCGCTCGGCCGCCTGCTCGGCGCGATCAGCCGCCGCCGCAGGCTCAACCGGACGCGCCGGGCCGAGTTCGTCCTGCTGGCGGTGAACGTCGTGGTGAGCAACTGGCGGTACTTCCTGCGGCTGCGCCGGCTGGCCCCTGGTGAGCGGCCCGACCTGGTCGCCGTGCACGACTCGACGAACTTCCTGGCCGCCCTGCTGTGCCACTACGTGCTGCGCCTGCCGGTCGTCTTCCACGTGCACACCACCGAGTACGGCGTCGCGCCGCAGCGCAGCATCACCGACCCGGTCGGCGTGTTCGCCGCCCTGGAGCGGTGGCTGGGACGGATCGCCCGCCGGGTCGTGGTCGCCACCCCGGAGGTGCGCGAGCAGCTCGCCGCCGCCGGGTGGAACCGGGACACGATCGACGTGGTCTGTCTGGGCGGCACGTTCGAACGGCGGCTCGCCGGTGTCGACAGGGCCGCGCTCCGCTCCGGCGCCGCCGCGCTGCGCGCCCGTCTCGGCATCGCGGACGGCGACCCTGTCCTGCTCTTCGTCGGCCGCGTCGAACGGCAGAAGGGGATCTACCAGTTGCTGGAGGCGATGGAGAAGATCGCCGTCGCGCTCCCCCGGCTCCGGCTGGTGATCGTCGGCGAGGGGGACGAGGCCGGGGTCGCGCGGATCGTCGCGGACGCCGGGCTGGAGGGGCGCGTCCTCACCTCGGGCGGGTTCGTCGACGTCGCGGCGCTGCTGGAGTACTACGAGCTGGCCGACCTCTGCGTCTTCCCCTCGCTCTTCGAGCCGTTCGGCCTAGTGGCGACCGAGGCCATGGCTCTGGCCAGGCCGACGATCCTCGGCGACGGGTTCTCCCGGATCTTCCTCGGCGACCCCGCCGACCCCGCCGTGCGGTACGCGCGAAGCGCCGACCCCGGCTCCATCGCCGACGCCGTGATCGACCTCATGGCGGATCCGGTGGCCCGCCGCGCTCTCGCGGACAGCGGGGAACGGTTCGTCAGGGAGCGGCTGAGCTGGGCCGGAGCCGCGAAGGAGACGATCGCGGTCTACCGGTCCGCACTCGCCCGTAAGTGAGCCGTACGCGGCGAGTCACCGTGTACATCCGGCGGTGAGCCGTACGCGAAGTCACCTGTACGCCCGGCGGTGAGCCGTACGCGGCGAGTCGCGTCGTGGTCGCCCGGCGAGGGACCGTCTCTTACCGGCGTTTGTGCCCCTTGGATTTGGTGTGTCGGGCGGCGGGCTCGCGGCCGGGGGGCTGGCGGGGCTGTCCGTTCGACGGCGGGCGCGGTGGGTTGGGGCGGGCGACCGATTCCCGGTCGAGGCGGATCTGGTCGCCGTGGTGGGTCAGGGTGATCGGCGGGCCCTCCAGGAGCTCGTAGGTGGTCGTCTCTTCCGTGGCGGTGACGCTCAGGAGGCTGCCGCGGTAGCGCAGGCGGAAGGCGAGCCGGGTGATCTCCGGCGGCAGCTTCGGGGCGAACCCCAGCCGCCCCTGGCCGGCGCGCATCCCGCCGAACCCCGTCACGAGGACGATCCACGCCCCGGCCAGCGAGGCCATGTGGACACCGTCGACGGTGTTCTTCTCCAGGTCCTCCAGGTCCATCAGGGCCGCCTCGCCCAGATAGCGGTAGGCCAGGTCGAGGTGCCCCACCTCGGCGGCGATCACCGCCTGGGTGCAGGCGGACAGGGACGAGTCGCGGACCGTCAAGGGCTCGTAGTAGGCGAAGTTCCGCGCCTTGTGCTCGGCGGTGAAGGCGTCGCCGCGCAGGTGCATGGCGAGGACCAGGTCGGCCTGTTTGACCACCTGCTTGCGGTAGAGGTCGAAGTAGGGGAAGTGCAGGAGCAGCGGGTACTGGTCGGGCTTGGTGGCGGCGAAGTCCCACGGCGCGTGCTGGGTGAACGCCTCGTGCTGCGGATGCACGCCCAGGTCCTCGTCGTAGGGGACGGACATCGCGGCGGCGGCGTCGCGCCAGGCGGTGGTCTCCTCGGCGGTGACGCCGAGCCGCTCGGCCTCGTCGGGATGGCGGGCCGCGGTCTCGGCCGCCACGCGCAGGTTCTGCTGGGCCATCAGGTTGGTGTAGACGTTGTTGTCGACGACGGCGCTGTATTCGTCGGGGCCGGTGACCCCGTCGATCCGATACCGTCCGGCCGGGTCGTGATGGCCGAGGGCGCACCACAGCCGGGCCGTGCCGACCAGCAGCGGCAGGCCGGTCTCCCGCTCGAACGACGTGTCATCGGTGGCGTCGACGTACTGGGTGACCGCGTGCGCGATGTCGGCGTTGACGTGGAACGCCGCGGTGCCGGCCGGCCAGTAGCCCGAACACTCCTCCCCGTGGATGGTCCGCCACGGGAAGGCGGTGCCGTGCAGCCCCAGCTGGGTGGCGCGGGCCCGCGCCAGCGGGACGATGGACCGGCGCCACGACAGCGCGTCGGCGACGGCTCGCGGATAGGTGTAGGTGAGGACCGGCAGGACGAAGATCTCGGTGTCCCAGAACGCGTGCCCGTCGTAGCCCGAGCCGGTCAGCCCCTTGGCGGGTATGGGGCGCTCCTCCAGGCGCGCGGCCGACTGCAGCAGGTGGAACAGCCCGAAACGGACGGCCTGCTGCACCTCGGGGTCGCCTTCCACCTCGACGTCCGCGCCGTTCCAGAAGTCGTCGAGGAAGCGCCGCTGGTCGGCGCACAGACCGTCCCACCCGGCCAGCCGGGCGGCGGCGAGCGCCGCGACGACCTGATCGTGCGTGGCGGCCCGCGAACGCCGCACCGACCACCCGTAGGAGAAGTACTTGACCAGTCTCAGCGGCCGTCCGGGGGCGAGATTCGTGGCGACGGTGAGCCGGCTGACATCGCCGCTGCCGTCGGCGTCGACCAGGGTGCCGTCCGGCCCGTCGATCTCGTGGCTCATGCCGGCGGCCACCCGTATCCCGCTGACCCGGGTGCGGTGCACCATGATCGCCGGGCCGTTCTTGTTCGGGACGTTCTCCTCCAGCACCAGTGGCGACCGCAGCCGCGCGGCCGCCCGCGGGTCGTCGTCCGTGGTCTCCTGGGTCTCGTTGGCCACCAGCTCCGACTGCACGACGACGCGCAACGGCTCGTCGACCGCCTCGACCTCGTACCGGATCGCGGCGACGGCGCGGTGGGTGAAGGACACCAGCCGGGTGGAGGTGACCCGCACCCGGGTGCCGGTCGGCGAGCTCCACAGGACGGTGCGCGTCAGGGTGCCGGCGCGCAGGTCGAGGACCCGTTCGTGCTCGTGCACCGTCCCGTAGCGCACGTCGAAGGGCTCGTCGTTGACCAGCAGCCGGATCACCTTGCCGTTGGTCACGTTCACCACCGTCTGCCCGGACTCGGGGTAGCCGTAGCCCGCCTCCGCGTACGGCAGCGGCCTCAGCTCGTACAGCCCGTTGAGGTAGGTGCCGGGCTCCCCGTGCGGCTCGCCCTCGTCCAGGTTGCCGCGCAGGCCGATGTGCCCGTTCGACAGCGCGAACACCGACTCGCTCTGCGCCAGCACGTCCAGGTCCAGCCGGCGCTCCCGCACCGACCACGGCTCGATGGCGAACGCGGGATGCCGGATCATCGCCGGCCCTCCGACTTCAGCAGGTCGGCCAGGTCGCCGACGACGACGTCGGCGCCGTGCTCGCGCAGCGCGTCCGCCTGCCCCTTCCGGTCGACGCCGACGACGAAGCCGAAACCTCCGGCCCGGCCGGCCGCGACTCCGGCCAGCGCGTCCTCGAACACCGCCGCCTGCGAGGGCTTCAGCCCCAGCGCCTCGGCGCCCGCCACGTACATGTCCGGGGCGGGCTTGCCCGCCAGGTGCCGCTCGCGGGCGACCACCCCGTCGATCCGCGCCTCGAAGCGTCCGGCGATCCCGGCGGCGGCCAGGATGTGGGCGGCGTTGGCGCTCGAAGACACCACCGCCCTGCGCAGCCCTGCCTCCTCGGCGGCCCGCACGTATCGGACGGAGCCGGGGAACACCTGCACGCCGTCCCTGTCGAGTATGGCCTGCACCAGGGCGTTCTTCCGGTTGCTCAATCCGTACAGGGTCTGCGCGTCCTGCGGGTCGTCCGGCTTGCCCTCCGGGAGGCTGATCCCGCGCGCCTCCAGGAAGCTCCGGGTCCCGTCGAGCCGTTTCTTGCCGTCGACGTAGCGGTCATAGTCGGCCACCGCGTCGAACGGCACGAAAGGGGTGCCCGTGCGGTCTGCCCGGTCGCGCAGGAAGTCGTCGAACATCGACTTCCACGCGGCGGCGTGCACGGTGGCGGTGCGGGTGAGCACGCCGTCCATGTCGAACAGGCACCCGCGCACCCCGTCAGGCATCCCCAGCATGATCCCCCCGATCAGCGCCATGCGGCCCGACCTGCGACTTACCCCCTCTCCCGCTCTTGTCACCCGGGCCGGAGACGTCAGGCCGTGGACGGCGGCACCGGTTACCGGGGAGCCGGGGCGGACCACTCGACCAGCGGCGGGCGGACCGCGGCGCACAACGGGTGACCCCGGGCATCGGTCAGCCCCAGCCGCGCCACCAGCAGCCCGTGGCCCACCGCGGCGTCCAGCACGTCAGGGGGGACGCCGTCGAACAGCAGCTTCGCCCGCCGGAACATCGAGAACCTCCCGGCGTCGTCGGCCGACATCCAGGACAGGTAGACGAACCGGCCGCCCGGCCCGCCCTGGACGAACGGGCCCCGGAGATCCCAGCCGGACTCCCCGCGGGTCGCGGCCACTTCCAGCTCCCAGACGGCTGAAGGGGCGTCCGCGGGGAACGTGCCCGTCAACTCGCCGGGGCGCGCCCGCCGTTGCACGCCGACGTGGATGTCGCGGACCCCGGGAAGCCCGCATTCGAGCCCTGGCAGATCGGACGCCTCGATACGGAGCAGCATGCCGGCATCATGCCCCGGCCCTACGACAGAACCGGCCCGCGCCGGCATCAGCCCTGGCACGCGGGGCAACCTCCGCTCGCGGGCGGCGCGGAGTAACCCTCGGGCAGCAGGAAGGCCAGGATGCGATGGCCTTCCCCGGCGCGTACCGGAGCGAGCGTGGTGATGGTCAGCTGGACGTGACGGTCGTCGGCGCCCGTGTGACCCGGCTCGCGGAAGAGCATCGGCCTGGACGGGCCCTGCACGAGCAGCTCGGTGCCCCCGGCCCAGAGGCGTTCGGCGTCGGGGCTCCGCTCGCGCAGGTCGTCCACCACGGCCATCAGCTCGTGGCCGCGCCGCGACCGCATCGCCCGTCCGCGGACCAGCGACATCAGCGCCGTCGCCTCGCGCTCCCACTCGACCATGACGTGCTTGGAGTGCTCGTGCAGGAAGAACCAGTGGAGGATCGTCCGCTCGCCCTCGGGCATGGCGGTGAAGTCGCAGATCCACCGGGCGAACGCGGAGTTCTGGCTCTGGACGTTCCACAACCCGTCGGTCACGTACGCGGGGTGCGGTTCGAGAGCGCTCACCAGGCGGTGCAGGGCCGGGTCGGGCTCGACGGCGCCGTCAGGCTCGGGAGGAGGGGTGCCGTTCGCGAGGTACCACAGGATGCTGCGCTCGTCCTGACCGAGCTGGAGCGCCGACGCGATGGCTTCGAGCAGCTCGGAGGTGGGGCGGTGTTCGGCGCCCTGCTCCAGCGCGCTGATGGTGCGGATGGAGTATCCCGTGAGGTAGGCCAGGTCCTCCTGGGTGAGGGAGTCACGGCGGCGGGAACGTCGCGGGGGAAGGCCCACCTGGCTCAGGGTGATCCTGGCGCGGCGCTCGCGCAGGAACTGGCCGAGGAGCTCGCGGCTCTCGTGCAAGCGCTCCCCCCTTGCCGCGTCAAGCAGGAAATGGCGTTGCCGGTAACGGTATCGCCGGTAACGGCGTCCCGGGAACTCAGTTTGCCCTGGTGCCTCGGCGACCCCGTGATCACCATGGTCGACATGACAATCATTGAGGCAAAAGCGCGGAGCCGCCCGCTGCTGCTCACCGCCGGGATGCTCGCGGCGCCGATCTGGATCCTGCTCGCCGCGGCCCAGGCGGCCAGCCGAACGGGCTTCGACCTGACCCGGCACCCGATCAGCATGCTCTCGCTGGGCGACCTCGGCTGGATCCAGGTCTCCAGCTTCCTGGTGACCGGTGTGATGACCCTGTGCGGTGCGGCGGGGATGCGCCGCGCCGGCTTGGGCGGCGTGTGGGGGCCTCGCCTGCTCGGTCTCCAGGGGCTCGGTTTGATCGTGGCGGGCGTCTTCCCTGCCGATCCGGGCTTCGCGTTTCCTCCTGGTACGCCCGACGTGCCGGGGACGATGAGCTCGGTCGGAGCCGTGCATCTGGCGGGGGCCTGCGTCTCGTTCATCGCGATGATCACGTGCTGTTTCGTGCTGAGCCGGCGGTTCGGCGGCACGTCCTGGGCCGTGGCGGGCCGCGCCGGCGGCGTGCTGCTCGCGGTCGGCCTGTGCTGGGGGATGAGCGGCGCGCCGGGCGGGCCGCTCGCCATGTTCGCCGGCGTCGTCGCCGCGTGGGCCTGGATCGCGGTGACCATGTCCAAACTGGAGAAGGCCGTACGGGCCTGACAAGTCGTCATACGAGAGGGAGAGTCATATGTCGTTCCAGGCTTATCTGGACAACATCGAGACGAAGACCGGGCTGACGCCCCGCGAGTTCGTCGAGCTCGCGAAGGAACGCGGGTTCGACGACCCGTCCGTGAAGGCCGGCCACGATCGTCGAGTGGCTCAAGCAGGACCACGGGCTGGGCCGCGGGCACGCGATGGCGCTGGTACACGTGATCAAGAAGGGCCCGGCGATCGACGCCAAGCATGTCGGCAGCACCGGAACTCACCGGGACGAGTCCGACACCCTGTGGCTGGACGGAAAGGACAACCGGCCCTGATCCAGCCGGCGGCTCACCCATCGGTGGCCGCTAGGCGTGTCCCGTTCGAAAACCGGTGACCGGTGGTTACCGTAATGGTGCGCTGATGTCACTGGTCCGCGGCCGGGCGATGCGGTCGCCGCGCGGCCACGAGCTGACGGCCGTGGTGGACGACCTCCGCGATCGCAGATCGGACGCCGAACGCATCTGGGCGGGCGGCACCGATCTGCTCGTCCAGGGCCGTCCAGGCCGATGCTCTTCCGCGAGCCCGGCCACACCGACCCCCGCCGGCCGGACGACGAGGACCATCACGTCCGGTTGACCATCACCACGCTCGCTCCGGTGCCGGCTGTCTGACCCGGGGCCCGGGGTTCACGGGGCGACCAGCAGAGCCGACAGTCTGCGCAGGCCGCGGGAGGTGCGGGCCTTCACGGTGCCGAGCGGCACCCGCAGCCGTTCGGCGATCTCGCGCTGGCTCAGGTCGCCGAAGTAGGCCAGCTCGATCGCCTGCCGCTGGGCGTGCGACAGCTCGGCCAGCGCCCTGCTGAGCCGGTCGCGGTCCGCGAGGTCGTCGACCTCGGAGCGTCCTCGTCCTGGCGGGTCGCCGACCTCCTCCAGCGGCACCGTGACGGGCCTGCGTCCGCGCAGGTGGTCGACGGCGCGGCGGTGGGCGATGGCGAAGATCCAGGCCGCCAGGCTCCTGGACGGGTCGTACCTCTCGCGCGAGCGCCAGACGTCGGCGAAGACGACCTGCACCAGGTCCTCCACGTCCTGGGCGGGCACGTACCGGCGCAGGTAGGAGCGCACGGCGGGGCCGTGCGCGCGATAACACCCGCTGAGCGATTCCTCGTCACTGATCCGCATGTCCCTGCCCCTCACCCCAAAAACCTATTCAAAACTTATTCATAGCTGGGCATAGGGGGATGCCACAAGGTCCTCCGGTGAAAGGGCTGCTCAGGCGAGCGTGGCCGTGATGCGCGCGACGGCCTCGGGCAGCGTCGACACCCGGACGACGCCCGGGGGCGGCTCGCCCTGCCAGCCGAGCCCGCCGATGACGATCCGGCACGCCGGACGGAGCCTCGGCAGGGCCGCGAGCGGGGCGGTGTCACCGGTGATCGCCTGCTGCGACCAGACGAACACGACCACCGGGCCGAGCCTCCGCATCGCGTGGGCCAGCGCCGCGTAGGGGGTGCGCGCGCCGAGGACGCGGGTCTGCACGCCCACCTCGCCGAGCGCGGCGGCCAGAGCGTGCACCGGCAGGCTGTGCTGCTCGTCCTCGGCGCAGGCCAGCAGCACCGGACGGCCCTCGTGCGGCGGGACGTCGCGGGCACGGCGCTGCAGCGCCGCCTGGACCCGGTCGGACAGCAGGTGCTCGACGTCGATGCCGGCGCCGGTGTCGTCCTGGCGGCGGCAGATGGCGTCGAAGACGGGGAGCAGGAGCCGCTCCCACGTCCACACCACGCCGTGCCGGGCCAGCGTCTCCTCGACCAGGCCGGAGACCTGGTGGCTGTCGAGCACGAGCGCGGCCCGGGCCAGCGCGGCCGTTGGCGGCCGCCGCAGACCGGCCTCAGAAACGCCGGTCGGGGGTGCGCCGGTCGCGGGGGTGCCGGTCGGGGGTGCGCCGGTTTCCGGGGCGTCGGCGGGGGTCTCCTCCGTGGGCTCCGGCGTCGCGGCGGGAGGCGGGGGCGGCAGCGCCAGGGCGAGCCTCGCGGCCTCCGCCGGCGCCAGGCCGGTGGCGATCAAACGCTTCATCTCGGTCAGCCGCCGCAGGTCGGCGGCGTCGTACCGGCGGTGGCCGCCGGGGGTGCGGCGGCTGGGCCCCAGGCCGTAGCGGAGGTTCCAGGTGCGCAGTGTGGGGGCGGGCACGCCCAGCCGCCGGGAGGCGGCTCCGATGCCGTAGCCCGCGTCCTCCACGTTGTCCGGTGTCTCCTCGACCATGGTCTTCCCGCTGACGTTCGACGTGTCCGACCATCTTTTCGCGGTTCCGGAGCCGCTCGGACGCATGACCAGGCGTGTCCCCCGCGGAAACCCGGTACGCGCTGGTTACCGTGATAGTGCGATTCGAGCTCGCGTGCAACCGGGTCGGGCCCCTCCTGCGAAGACTTCCCATAGCGACAGAAGGGGCTGCGTACATGGACACGGTGATCGCGCGAACCACCCGCGTGCGCGAGCAGGTCGACCGGCGGCTGGCGCGGCTGCTGGACCACCAGGTCCGCCGGCTCGGCTTCCTCGCCCCGGCGGAGGTCGGTCTGGTGCGCGAGTACCTGACGGCGTTCGTCCTCGGCGGCGGGAAGAGGCTGCGGCCCGCGTTCGTCTACTGGGGCTACCGGGCGGCCGGCGGCGAGCGGCTGGAGTCGGTGCTGCCCGCGGCCTGCGCCGTGGAGCTGGTGCACGCGGCGGCGCTGCTGCTGGACGACGTGATGGACGAGGCCGGCTCGCGGCGTGGCCGACCGGCGGCGCACGTCGCGCTGGCCGAGCTGCACCGGCGGTCCGGCTGGCGGGGCGACGCCGACCGGTTCGGCGAGTCGGCGGCGACCCTGCTCGCGCTGCTCGCGCTGAGCTGGGCCGACGCCGCGCTGCTGGATACGGGGCCGCACCTGGGCCCCTCGCTCGACGTCCTCACCCGGCTGCGGGTGGAGGCGATCGGCGGCCAGTATCTCGACCTGGCCTGTACGGCCGGGGCCCGGACGGGTGACGAGCCGTCGCGGGTGATCTCGCTCTACAAGTCGGGCAAGTACACCGTCGAGCGGCCCCTGCACCTCGGTCACGCCGTCGCGGACGGCTGTCCCGAGACGCGCCGCACGCTGAGCGCGTACGCCATCCCCCTGGGCGAGGCGTTCCAGCTCAGGGACGACGTCAACGGCGTGTTCGCCGACCCGGCGCGCACCGGCAAGCCCTCGGGAGCGGACCTGCTCCAGGGCAAGGCGACCTACCTGCTCGCCTACGCCCGGCGCGAGACGGGCAGCGCGCTCCTGGACGACATCACCGACCAGCGGGGGGTGGCGGCGGCGCGCGAGCTGATCGTGGAGTGCGGAGCGCTGGACGCGGCGGAGCGGCGCATCGCCACGCTGGTCGACGAGGCGGTCACAGCGCTGGACCGGCCGCCCGGCATCCCGCACGAAGCCAGGACGGCGCTGGTGGACCTGGCCGCCCAGTGCACGGAAAGGACCTTCTGATGAGCCCCGTGGTCGTCGTCGGCGCGGGCCTGGGCGGGCTGTCGGCCGCCATCCACCTGGCCGCGGCCGGTCGCGAGGTCACCGTGGTCGAGGCCCTCGGCGAGCCCGGCGGCTGCTGCGGAACGACCCGCCTCGGGGCGTACCGCTTCGACACCGGTCCGTCCGTGCTCACCATGCCGGGCGTGCTCGCGGAGGTCTTCGGGGCGGCCGGGCAGGAGCTGCGGCACTGGCTGCCGCTGCGCCGGCTGGATCCCTCGTACCGGATGGTCTTCGACGACGGGTCGCGGCTGGACGTGCGGGCGGAGCGGGAGGCGATGGCGGAGCAGGTCCGCGCGGTGTGCGGGCCGGCGGAGGCGGCCCGCTACGAGCGCTACCGGAGCCTGCTCGACGAACTGTTCCGCGTCGAGTGGCCCGCGTTCATCGACGCGGACATGACCCGGCTGCGCGCCCTGGCCCGGCCGGCCGCGCTGCTGCGGCTGGCCCGGCTGGGCGGGTTCCGCCGGCTGGACCGCCTGGCGGCCCGCCACCTGACGGACCCTCGGCTGATCAAGGCGCACACGTTCCAGTCCCTGTACGTGGGGCTGTCGCCGCAGCGCGCGCTGGGCATCTACGCCGTCATCGCGCACATGGACACGGTCGGCGGCGTGTACTTCCCTCGGCACGGCGGCATGCACGCCATCCCGGCGGCCATGGCGGCGTTGCTGGAGAAGCTGGGCGCGGACCTCCGCTACGGCGCGCCCGCCGACCGGGTCGAGACGGACGGCGACGGTGTCACCGGCGTGCTGCTGCGGGACGGCGAGCGGCTGGCGGCCCGGCACGTGGTCGTCGCCTGCGACCGGCTGGCGGCTCGGCGGCTGCTGCCTTCCCGCGCGGGCGACTGGCGGCTGCGCCGTCCGCGCCACTCCCCGTCGTGCCTGGTGATGCACGTCGGCCTGGACCGCCCGCCGACCGGCCAGGCGCACCACACGCTGCACTTCGGCCGGGACTGGAACGAGACGTTCACCGCTCTGGAGGCGGGCCGGCCGCAGCCCGACCCGAGCCTGCTGGTCACCTGCCCGGCGCCGGACGGGCACGCCACCCTCAGCGTCCTGGAACCCGCGCCCAACCTGCGGCACACCGACTGGGACCGGCTGCGCCCCCGGCTGGAGTCCCGGCTGCTCGACCGCATGGCGCGACTCGGCTACGGCGACCTGTCGGGCGCGCCCCGGCTGGTGCTGGACCCGCCCGCCTGGGCGGCGCGCGGCCACACCGCGGGCACCCCGTTCGCGCTGGACCACCGCTTCACCCAGACGGCGTGGCTGCGCCCCTCCGCCGTGGCCCGGCGGGTGCCGGGGCTGCACTTCGCCGGCATGTACACCGCGCCCGGAGTCGGGGTGCCGCCCGTGCTGATCTCCGGCCGGCTCGCCGCCGAACGCATCCTCAAGGAGACCCGTTGACGCTCACCGCCAGCTACGAACGCTGCCGGCGGCTCCACGCCCGCTACGGCCGCTCCTACTACCTGGCCACCCGGCTGCTGCCGCGATGGAAGCGGAGGCACGTGCACGCGCTGTACGGCTTCGCCCGGTACGCCGACGAGATCGTCGACTCGTTCACGATGACCGCCGACCGGGCCCGCGCGCTGGACGCCCTGACCGTCAAGGTCGAGGCCGGGCTCGCCGGGGCGAAGCAGGACGATCCGGTGCTGCCCGCGTTCCTGCACACCGTCCACTCCTTCGGCATCGGCCACGACGACATCGCGGTCTTCCTCGCGTCCATGCGCGCGGACCTGTCGGTGACCCGGTACGCGACCTACGACGACCTGCTCGGCTACATGGCCGGATCGGCCGCCGCCATCGGCACCATGATGCTGCCGGTGCTGGAGGCGACGCCCGGCCGCGAGGAGGCGGCCCGCGAGCCCGCCCGCCAGCTCGGCCTGGCGTTCCAGCTCACCAACTTCCTGCGCGACGTGCGCGAGGACTACGCCAGGGGCCGCGTCTACCTGCCGATGGAGGATCTGGACAAGTTCGGGGTGGACCCGGACGAGCTGGGCGCCCGCCGTACGGGGCCCGCCCTGCGGGACCTGCTCGCCTTCGAGGCGGGGCGCGCCCGCGACCACTACCGCGCCGCCGCCGGGGGGATCGGCCTGCTCGCCGCCTCCTCCCGGCCGTGCGTCCGCGCCGCCTACGCCCTGTACGGCGGCATCCTCGACGAGATCGAGCGCCGGGGCTTCGAGGTCCTGGCGGGCCGGGTACGGGTGCCGCGCCGGCGCAAGGCGGCCGTGTTCGCCCGCCACCTGCTGGCCTCCGCCGAGGCGAGCAGGGCCGAGCGCCGCGTCAGCGTGGAACTCCCATGACCGCCGGCCTTTCCATGACTCCGCCTGTTGTCCTGGACGCGATGGGTGGGGACCACGGGCCGGTGGCGACGGTCGCCGGGGCCGTGGCAGCGTGGCGGCGGCACGGGGTGCCCGTCGTCCTGGTCGGCGCGCGGGACCGGGTGGAGCGTGAGCTGCGCGGGCACGGCGCCGCCGGGGAGATCGCGGTGGTGCACGCCGAGGACACCGTGCCGATGGCCGAGCGCGGCGCCGCCGCGGCGACGCTGACGACGTCGAGCCTGGCCGTGGGCTGCGAGCTGATCAGCCGGGGCGAGGGCGGTGCGTTCGTGTCCGCCGGGTCGACCGGCGCGGTGGTCTCGTGCGCGGTGCGCGGCATCGGCCGGGCCGGCGGGGTGCTGCGGCCGGCCCTGGCCGTGGCTCTGCCCTCGCTGACGGGTGGAGCCAGCGTGCTGGTGGACGCGGGTGCGACCGCCGACCCCAGCCCGGCCATGATCGCCCAGTTCGCCCAGCTGGGGGCGGCCTACGCGCGGGCCGTGCTGGGCCGTGCCGACCCGGTGGTGGGGCTGCTGTCGATCGGGTCCGAGCCGGGCAAGGGCAACCGGCTGACGCGCCGGGCCGGGGACCTGCTCGCCGCCCTGCCGCTGCGTTTCCACGGCAACGTGGAGGGCCACGACGTGCTGGCGGGCACCGTCGACGTGATCGTCACCGACGGCTTCACCGGCAACATCGTGCTGAAGAACGTCGAGGGGTGCGTTCGCACGGCGCTGGCCATGGTCGCCCAGGCCGGCATCGCCTCCCCGGAACGGCTCGCCGAGATAGCCCGCCGCTACGACCCGGAGACCCACGGCGGCGCCGCCCTCCTGGGTCTGCGCGGCACGGTCGTCGTCGCCCACGGCTCCTCTCCGGCGGCCACGATCGCCCGCGCCTGTGTGGTGGCGCACGCGCTGTCATCGCAGGACCCGGCGGCCGGCATCGATGCCGTGGCGGTGGAGACGGCGCCATGACCGCCGTCGGCGTCCAAGCCGTAACGGTGGAGACATCGTCATGACGTCCTCAGCGCAGCGGATCGGCTCCGTCCCAGGTGCCCTCGCTGGCGTACGGGGTGAAGCGGGCGAACAGCTCCTCCGCGTACCAGTCGTCGGCCCGCACGCGCTCGATGACCCGCCGGTGCGCCTCGCCCCGGTAGGCGAAGGCGCGCACCGCCTCGCGGTCGCGCCAGAGCGAGAAGGTCGCCTGCCGGGCCAGCGGCCACTCGCCGATGCCGATCGAGGCCAGGCAGCCGTCCTGCCGCCGCAGCAACGCGTCGACCGGCGGCACCGACCGGTAGAACGCGACCAGGCGGCGAGGCCGGATCGACGCCCTCGTGAGCACCGCCACCGGCCCGCCACCCCGGCGCGCCGCGCCCGCCCCGAAGGCCCCCGGAGACTCGAAAAGTACCCCGGTCGCCTCGCCCCTAAGAGGCTTCCTTGGGGCGTCGCCAGGCACACCGGACCCCAGGAATCCACCCACACCCTGGACCCGCTCGGACCTGAGGGGCTCCCCCGGGATGTCGCCAGTAGCCCCGGACCTGTAAGACCCGCCCATACCCCGAACCCGCTCGGCCCTGTGGGAGTCCCCGGGGGTGTCGCCGGTGGGCGCCGTAGGCTTGGACGGCCCCCTGGGGGTTTCGCTGGGCTTGAGGGGCGGGGGCGGGGCGAAGGGGTCGCGGCCCGACCAGGCGCCGCGCGAGGCCATCGGGGACAGCCGCGCCTGCCAGTATTCGGACGCCTCAGCCCGCCAGCGGGCCGCGATCGGCGAGGCGCGCAGGAACTCGTCCAGATCGTCCTCGCCGCGCCAGACCGCGAACAGCGCCCACCGGCGCAGGTCGGCGCCGAGGGACATGGCCCGGCCGCGGCCGGTGCCGAGCAGCCGCCAGAACAGCAGCCCGCCGGTGCGCCGCAACAACGGCCGGTCGAAGGCCATGTGCCGCATCGCGCGGGCGCTGTCGTACCGGATGAGGTGGAACGACGCGATGGTTGAGGTGTTGGTGTCGGTCATGGCCGGCTACCTGCTCGGCTCGGTGCCGGTGGCGGTCCTGGTGGCGCGGGCGCACGGCGTGGACCCGCGCGACGTCGGCGACCGCAACCCCGGGTACTGGAACGTCAAGGAGCAGCTCGGCCTGCGGGCCGCCGTGCCGGTGTTCGCCGGTGACACGCTCAAGGGCTCGCTGGCCGCCCTCGTGGCGCTCCTGGTCAGCGGCGTCCACACCACCGCGCTCGGCGTCGTCACCGGGGCGAGCGCGCTGCCGGTGTACCTGGCGGTGGCGGCGGCCATGGCGGGGCACGCTTGGCCGGTCTTCGCCGGCTTCCGCGGCGGCCGTTCGATCCTGACCTTCGCGGGGGGCGTCGCGGTCATCTGTCCTCCGGCGTTCGTGCTGGCGGTGACGGCGCTGGTGGTCACCGCCGTGGCGCTGCGCTCGTTCGCGGTGGGGGCGCGCCTGGCGGTGTTCGGCGTGCCGGTGCTGCAACTGCTGTTCGCGCCCGTGGAGCTGGTGGCGGCCACCGGGGGGCTGATGTGCCTCATCGGGCTGCGCTTCGGCCAGGCCGCGCTCGCCGAGCGCCGCCGCTGACCTCCGGGTACGTACGACCGCGCCAGGTCCGTACGGGACGCAGCGTCGCCTGGGTGAGCCGGAACGCGGCGGCGGGGTCGAGCAGCGGCGACAGCAGCAGGCCCAGGCCGGGGGCGCGGTAGCTGCCGCGCAGCGCGCCTGTGAGCAGCAGCCGCGCCGCCAGCAGCGCCGTGTCCAGACGGGTGGGGCGGCCGGCCGCCAGTCGGAGCACCGGCAGCGCCCCGGTCAGCCAGATGACGGCCAGGTCGGCCGCCTGCCAGCCGGGGCCCGTGACGTCGCGCAGCGGGAGCGAGCGGCCCCACTCCCGCCACAGCTCGCCCACCGAGTCGTGCATGTCGACCTCCAGCAGGCCGCCCGCGTCCAGAAAGCCGACCCTCCAGCCCTGCCCCGCCAGGCGCCTGGCCAGCGCCACGTCGTCGGTCATCCGGTCGCGTACCAGCGCGAACCCGTCCGCTTCTGCCATCCGGGCGCGCCGGAAGGCCATGCACTGGCCGTTGGCGACGGCGCGGTGCGGCGGCGGCGGGCTCGCCGGGCCGACGGGCCCGAACCGGTAGACCAGCGTCGCCAGCATGGAGGCGTGCAGGGCCTGTTCGAGCACGCCGTCGCAGACGAACCGGGGGCCGGCGCTCACCAGGTCGTACCGCTCCAGCGTGGCCGCCAGCGCGCCGAACAGGCCGGGCCCCGGCCGGGCGTCGGCGTCCAGCGTGACCACGACCTCGCCGCCAGCCGCCGCCACCCCCTGGCGCAGCGCCCACTGCTTGCCCACCCACCCGCCGGGCAGTGGCTCGCCGGTGACGACCTTGGCCCCGGCCGCTGCCGCCACCTCGGCCGTACCGTCGCGGGAGCCGTCGTCGACCACGATCACCTCGGTGACGGCGGGGTCGGAGAGCGCGGCCCGCAGGCACGGCCCGATCCTGGCTTCCTCGTCGCGCGCCGGGATCACCACGGAGATCGTCACGCCCGCGTCCCGGCGCGGCCGGAGCGGCGGAAGCCGCCGCCGCCCCCGCGCGAGCCTGGCCAGCGCCACCCCGGCGGCGACCGCCTGTACGACCGTGAGCGACCTCATCGGGAACCACCTCGCACGTCGCTCGCCGTGGGCCGCCCGGTGCGGAAGTCCTGGGCCACCAGGTCGGCCACGATGCGGGCGCCCAGTGTCACCATGGGCAGCCCGCCACCCGGGTGCGCGGAGCCGCCGACCAGGTACAGGCCGCGCCGGGGGCCGCGGTTGCCGGGGCGCAGGAAGGCCGACAGCCTGCCCCGGTAGGCGCTGCCGTAGATGGCGCCGCCCCAAGCCCCGTAGCGGTCGCGCAGGTCCGCCGGGGTGAAGACGTCGGCGAAGCGCAACCGGCCCGCCAGGTCGTGGCCGCGCTCGGCCAGCCGCTCCAGCACCAGATCCCGGTACGCCGCCACGCTGATCGGCCACCGGCCGGGATCACGGGCGGGCACGTTGACCAGCATCGTCCAGTTCTCCGCGTCCGCCGGGGCCTGCGAGGGGTCGTCCACGGCCGAGCAGCCGACGTAGATCGTCGGGTCGAGCGGCGGGCTCCCCCGGTCGAAGACGTCGGCGAACTCCCGTTCGTAGTCGGCCGAGAACAGCACCGCATGGTGCGGCAGGCCGGGCGTGCGCCCCTCCACGCCGGCCAGCACCAGCAGCGCCGACGACGAGCGCCCCAGCCGGGCGATCCTGCGCAGCCGCCCACGGTCGGGCAGCAGGCGGCCGTACAGCGCGGCGGCGTCGGTGTTGGCCACCACGACGTCCGACCGGACCCTCTCCCCGCTCGCCAGCCGGACCCCCGTGACGGCGGAGCCACCGGCCTCGACCGCCGCGACCGGCTCGGACAGGAACACCTGCACCCCCGCCGCCTTCAGCAGCAGGCCCAGGTCGTCGGCCAGCCGGGCCAGGCCGCCCGGCGCGTACCAGACGCCCTGCCCGTGCTCCAGCGCGGGGACGCACCCCAGCGCGGCGGGCGCGCGGTACGGGTTGGACCCGGCGTAGGTGGCGTAGCGGCCGACGTACTGCCGCAGCCTGGCGTCACGGAAGTAGCGGCGGGCCAGCCCGTCGAGGGTGCGCGCGGGCGCCACGGCCAGCAGGTCGGACAGCCGGGCCTCACCGGGGCGCCGGATCAGCGGCCCGGCGAACACGGTCCGGTCCGCCGCCTCCAGGGCGCCCCTGGCCCAGCCGTGGAAGGCCCGCCAGGCCCGCCCCTCGCCGGGGGCCAGCCGCTCCACCTCCGCGGCCATGCGCCCGGGGTCGCGCCGGGCGTCCAGCACCGTGCCGTCGGCGAACCGGTACCGGCACAGCGGGTCAGGTTCGATCAGCTCGCGGTCCAGGCCCAGCTCGCGGAAGAGGCCGGGCATGGTCAGCAGCGACGGCCCCAGGGAGAAGGCGAACCCGTCACGGCGATGCTCGGCCAGCTTGCCGCCCAGCCGGGGCAGCTGCTCGTACAGCCGGACCTCGTGCCCCCGCCGGGCCAGCAGCAGCGCGCACGCCATGCCGCCCACGCCGCCGCCGACCACCGTCACCTCTGCCATGACCGCCTCCAGGCCGGCGCGGCGAACGCGCCCATCGTGATCCCGCCGGCCGCCGCCACCAGCGGGTCGGTCGGGTCGAACACCGCGGCGAAGGCGATCGTCTCCATGACCGCCATGACCGTGTAGACCGCGAGCAGCCCTCGCCCCGGCGCGGCGTCGCCGGCGACGCGCCCGACGACCAGCATGACCAGGGCCGACACCAGCAGCCAGCCGGCGAAGTTGCTCAACGGGATGCCCCGGTAGAAGCCGTCGTCCGCCGCCCACGTCCACAGGCCGAGTCGGACCATCTGCGGGTCGAGGAACAGGTCCCACGCCGTCAGCGCGGCCGCGCCCGCGCAGACGCGCGCCCAGCCGCCGAAGAGGGTGGCGGCGACCGCGTACGCGGCGAGCCCCATGCCGCCCCACGCCATCGCCACCACGACGGGCACGCCGCCCACCTGGGGCCACAGCACGTCGCTGTAGGCGTACTCGCCGAACGGGAACCCGGTCAGCACCCCGACCACCTCGGCCGCGTACCCGGTCAGCACGGCCGCCCCGAACGCGGCCAGCGCCCGGCGCGTCCCCCACGCGCCGGCGGCGAAGGCGACGGCGGACGCGGCGAGCAGCGCCACGATCAGCCCGGTGAACCGTTCCGGCCGCGCGGCCAGCCCGGACGCCACCTGGAGGCCGACCATGGCCAGCAGGGACAGGACTCCCAGGGCGCGGGCCGGCCCGAGGGCCACGCGCCCCGCCTGTTCGCTTCTCGTCTGTTCCACACACTGTCTTTCGAAGCCGTCGCGATCACGGATGCACGTGCCCGATGGCGTCCCAAACGAGCGCCATGGCGGTCCGAGCATCGGGACAAGATTTCCCCGCGCCGCTGTGACCAGGTCCGACGCCGGCCTGCGGGTGGCGTGCGGCGACCCGTTGTGGGCAGCTGTGGGGCATGGTTGAGGACCAGTGCCTGGGCAGGCCGCGGGTGGCGGTGTCGAGCTGCCTGCTCGGCGCGCGCGTACGGCACAACGGCAACCACAGCCGCGCCCGCTACCTCACCGACGAGCTGGCGCCGTTCGTGGACTGGGTGCCGATCTGCCCGGAGATGGAGATCGGCCTCGGCACGCCCCGCGAGTCGCTGCGGCTCGAACGCTCCCCCAGTGGCCCCCGGCTCATGACCAGGAACACCGGCCGTGACCTCACGCCCGCCATGACCGGGCTGGCCGCCGAGCGGTCCGCCGGGCTGGACGTCGACGGGTACGTGTTCAAGGCGAAGAGCCCGAGCTGCGGCATCCACGGCATCCCGCTCTACGACGGGGAGACGATGGTGACCCGGCAGAACCGGGGCCTGTTCGCCGACGCGGTGATCGAGAGCCATCCCCTGCTGCCCGTGGAGGACGAGGGCCGGCTCCGCGACGCCGTCCTGCGGGAGGCGTTCACCGAGCGGATCTTCGCCCATGCGCGCCTGCGCGAGCTGCTGCGGAGCGACTGGCGGCCGCGCGACCTGGTGGCCTTCCAGTCCCGGCACAAGATGCAGCTGCTCGCGCACTCCACCGAGGGCTACCGCGAGACCGGCCGCCTGGTCGCGGAGGCGGGCACGCGCCCGCGCGAGGAGCTCGCCGGCGCGTACGGTACCGCGTTCTGCACCGCGATGGCGGTCAAGGCGTCGGTCGGGCGCAACGTCAACGTCCTGCAGCACTGCCTCGGCATGCTCGGTGACGAGCTCGACCCGGTCCGCCGGGCCGACCTGGCCGAGGTCATCGCCTCCTACCAGGAGCGCCGGGTGGCGCTCAGCGTGCCGCTCGCCCTGCTGCGCCACCACGCCCGCGGCGAAGCCGCCACCTACGTCCAGAACCAGACATACTTCCTCCCGTATCCGGACGAGCTGGGCCTGCGCAACCATGTCGTGTGACGTGCGCGGGCCCGGGTATGCGCAGGTCATGGCCGATAAACGGAAGAAGGACCCGTCGGTGGGCGACGAGGTCACCTGGCGCAGCCACGGTTCCACCGCCCACGGCAAGGTCGAGAAGAAGATCACCAAACGGGAGAAGGAGGCCGGCCGTACCGTGGCCGCCTCGCCCGACGAGCCCCAGTACGTGGTGCGCAGCGAGAAGAGCGGCAAGAAGGCCGTGCACAAGCCGTCGGCCCTGCGCAAGGACAAGGGCTCCTGATGACCGGGGAGGAGGAGCGGGCGATCGCGGCCGAGTTCGGCAAGGCGGTGAACATGACCGCCGGAGAGCTGAAGCGCTGGCTCGACACGGACGAGTCCAAGGCGGTCGGGCAGAAGGACGGCGGCGGCGAGTCCACCGGCCACGAGTCCGGCCGCAGGATCGTCGAACTGCTCCACAAGAAGGAGTCGGCTCTCACCGAGCAGGACTACGCGCACATGCGCAAGGTGATCGGCTACGTGCACCGCCACCTGGCGCAGCGGCCGTCCGGCGACGTCCGGGAGACCAGATGGCGTTACTCGCTGATGAACTGGGGCCACGACCCCCTCAAGTGACCGCGGTCCCGCGTCCGGGATGACACCTGTCACGGCCCTTCGATGACCGCGGTCTCTACCTCGGCACCGCCCCGTCCGGCGAAGATCTGACCATGACGAACGACAAGAAGACCTCCCCCGACTGGACGCTCGGCATGGCCTGCGGGCTGGCCATCGGCATGGGCCTCGGCGTCACCCTGCACGACCTCCTTCTGGGGATCTCGCTGTCCCTCTGCTTGGGGGTCGCCCTCGCGTACGCGCTTGCGCCGCGCGAGGCGGACACCGCGGACGCCGAGTAGCCCTCCTCTGACGGCTTGACAGCTGATCCAGAGCACCGGCTACTCTCTCATATATGAACAGCTCTTCAAGTGACAGTGTGTTGACCATCGACGGGTGCAGCGTCAAGGTGGTCGACGGTGACCGGGTGGCCGCCGTGCGCGAGCGGATGCCCGCCCCCGAGGACGTGGTCGACACCGCCGACGTCTTCGGCCTGCTGTCGGACCCCAACCGGCTGCGGCTGCTGGTCGCGTTGCTGGACGGAGAGCTGTGCGTGTGCGACCTCGCGGCGGTGACCGGGCAGAGCGAGTCGGCCGTCTCCCACGCCCTGCGGCTGCTGCGCGCGCACCGCATCGTGGCCGCCCGGCGGTCCGGCCGGATGGCGTACTACCGGCTTGAGGACCCGCACGTGCGGATGCTGCTGGACCTGGCGCTGGAGCACACCGGACACACCGAGGCGATCCACCCAGAGCGCGGCGGGGACCACTGATGGGCACCGGGCACGGGCACGGCCACGCGGGCGGCCGGCACCGCTGGCGGCTGGCGGTCTCCTTCGCCCTGATCGGCGCGTTCTTCGTGGTGGAGCTCGTCTACGGTCTCCTCTCCGGCTCGCTGGCGCTGCTGTCGGACGCCGGCCACATGGCCGCCGACGTGGTCACCCTCGGCGCGGCGCTGATCGCCACGCGGATCGCCACCCGGCCCGACACCACCGGCCGGCGCAGCTACGGCTCCTACCGCGCCGAGGTGTTCGCCTCGCTGCTGGCCGTGGTGCTGATGATCGTCGTGTCGGTGTACGTGGTGGCCGAGGCGATCGGCCGCATCGGCCACCACGTGGAGGTCTCCTCCGGCCCGATGCTGGTCGTCGGCGCGCTCGGCCTGGCCGTCAACCTGGTCGCCCTGATGCTGCTGCGTTCCGGCGCCGCCGAGAGCCTGAACGTCAAGGGCGCCTACCTGGAGGTCGTGGCCGACACCGCCGGCTCCGTCGGCGTCATCGTCGCCGGCTGGCTGGTCGCGACCACCGGCCGGCCCATCTGGGACACCGTCATCGCCCTGGCCATCGGCGTCTTCGTCGCCGCCCGGGCGATCTCGCTCGGCCGCCAGGTCTTCGCCGTGCTGGGCCAGCACGTCCCCGAAGGCATCGACGCCGGCGCCGTGGCCCAGGACCTGTCCGCCATCGACGGCGTCCGCGACGTGCACGACCTGCACCTGTGGACGCTGACGTCCGGCATGAACGTCGCCACCGCCCACCTGGTCACCGCCGACCAGAGCGACAACCACGCGGTGCTGGACCAGGCGCGCGACCTGCTGCTCCAGCGGCACGGCGTGGCGCACGCCACCTTGCAGGTCGAGCCCGCCGACCACAGCGGCTGCGACGAACTCGGCTGGTGACCCGAGCCCGGGGGCGGACGCGGCGCCGATCGAACTTCTTCGCCCGGGGTGCGTATCTCGGTATGGAAGAGCTCTGCCTACACCCCCGGGGACCGCACCATGAAGACTTTCGTCGGCAAGCCGCTCGGCGCCGCGTGCGCCGTGGTTCTCGGCACGCTCCTCACCGCGTGCTCGACGCCGGCCGCGGGGGAGCCCGCGGCCGCGCATCACGCCCACGCGGCTCCACCGGCCGCCGCCGCCAAGCCGGCGACCGCGGCGAGCATCGACCAGATCGGCGCCGCGCTCGGCTGCCCCAGCCCCGACGTGCAGATCGACGCCGACGAGCTACGGCAGGCCGTCTGCCGGACGTCCGCGGCCCACTCCGTCCTGATCACCTTCACCACGGGCAAGGGCCAGCGCGACTGGCTGGACGCCGCCCAGCCGTACGGCGGCACCTACCTGGTGGGCGAGCGCTGGGTGGTCGTCTCCGACCCGGCGGTGCTGGAAGGCCTGCGCACGAAGCTCGGCGGCGACATCGAGTCGACGCAGCACCACTGACCAGGACCGCGACACCCGGCTGAGAGGATGGGCACATGGCCCCGGTCCTCCGTCTGATCCGCGCGGCCGCCTTCGCGGCGGTCTGCGTCGTGGTCTCGGCCTGCGGCCACCTGTTCGCCGGCGGCGGCGCGATATCGGGGTCCGCGCTGGTGATCAGCCTGATCGCGTCCTTCGCCCTCGCCCTCGCCTGCAACAGGCGCGAGCGTACGCGGGAAGCCGTGCTCACCGCGACCGTGCTCGCCCAGCTCGTCCTGCACCAGACGTTCGCGCAGGTCGCGCCCGGCGGCGTCACCTCCACGGACCACGGCCACACGAACGCCGGCATGGCGCTGGTCCACCTGACCCTCGCGCTGGTCAGCGGCTGGTGGCTGCACCAGGGCGAGAGCGTCGTGTGGACGATGCTGCGGCTGTGGGGGGTCGCCCCGCTGCGGCTGCTGCTCCTGGTGCTCGCCTCGCCCGTACGGGCTCCCCGGTGCGTGCGGCCGGTTCGGTCCGCCGGCCGGAGCGGTCCCCGGCGCTCCCTGGAGTTCACGGCGGCGGTGCACCGGCGCGGCCCGCCCGCGCTCGCCCGCGCCGGCTGACGTACGCGTCCCCCGGCGCCCCGTGGTCATCAGGTGCGCGCGTCGTCACAGCCGCGCGCCCGCTCGGCATACCCGGCTGAGGGCCGGGCCTGTACCTACGGAGTTGCACGATGGCGATCGCGCCGCGTTCCATCCTGGCCGCGCTGATATGCGGCCTGCTTGTGGTGTTCTGTTCTCCCGCCGCCCTGGCTCACGACTCGTTGAAGGCGAGCTCGCCGGCCAAGGACGCCACCGTCACCTCGCTCGACGAGATCGAGCTGGAGTTCACCTCCCGCGTCCGCATGCCCTTCGTGGCCCTGCGCGACGCCGGGGACCGGCAGATGGACCTCGGAGAACCGCAGGTCGAGGGGAAGTTCGTCCGGACCGAGGTGCCCGAGCCGCTGCCGGCCGGGAAGTACGTCATCGCCTGGCGGGTGGTGTCGTCCGACGGCCACCCGATCGAGGGCGAGATCCCCTTCACGGCCGAGGGCGAGCCCTCACCGGAGCCGTCCACGCCGACCCCGGCCGCCGAGCGGAGCACGCCGCCGAGCGTCCCCGCCGAGACCACCGCGCCCGCGGCGCCGGAGAGTTCCGCCGTCGCCGCGGCCGAGGCGGGCGACGGGATCCCCGGCTGGATCTGGGTGGCCGCCGCGGCGCTCGCGCTGGTGGGTGTCGGCCTCTGGCTGGCGGGTTCCAGGGCGAAGCGGCCGGAGTGAACGGGCGGACGCCGGGGTTCTTGCGGCCCCGGCGCCGGTCCGTCGGAACACCGACCTCCTTCAGGACGGTGACCATGTGACCGGGCTGACAGAGGTGGTCATGCCGTTGAGTACGAGCCTGAGCATGGGGGCGACGGTGCCGCCGAAACCGGCCCGCGCCTGCGCCGCTCCCGCGGATCGGGGGTCCATGCCCTGGTGGGAGCGGTAGTTGGCGAAGCTGACCACGCGGAGATCCGGCAGCACCAGCCAGGCGTAGGCCTGGTCGGGTGCGACGGAGGGGTTCTGGATCACGAGTCCGGAGCTGTTCAGCGGTTCGTACGGGCCGGTCAGGCTGGGCGCGGCGAAGCCGTACAGCCCCGTGGGCGCACAGTCGGCCGGGTGGAACGAATGGCGGTGGGTGGAGAAGAAGAGGTAGTACCAGGAGTCGTGCACGATGACGTGCGGTCGCTCCAGCTCGTGGTTGACGCCTTCGGCGACGAGCAGGGGCGGAAGCAGGGACCAGGCGCCGTCCCGTGACTCGGCCAGGGCGATCGCACCGGTGAAGCCGTCCTCCCAGGCGGTGGACGCGGCGACGAGCAGGTAGTCGCGCCCGTCGGCCGGGTCGCGGAACCAGCCGGGATCGCGGAAGGCTCTGATGCGGCCCGGCGCCCCGTCGGACTCGTCGGCCGGCAGATACGTCAGGCCGTCGGAGCGCAGGACCTCACGGTGCTCGGCGTCTCGTCGCGGCAGGACCCCGCCGCGGTCCGCGACCAGGGCGGGGCGGGTCTCGACGACGCTCTGCCGGTAGGTCGGGCGTGCTTCGCCCCGCCGTCCGGCGGCCGTGTAGAACACGGACACGGTGCCGTCGGGCCGGCGGACCGCCGACCCCGACCATTCACGGCTGCCGGGCGAGGCGCCGTCAGCGAAGGCGTTCCCCAGGTCCTCCCACGCGTCGCCGCTCTTGCCGAGCAGGCGGATCCGGGCCTGGTCATGGCGCTCTTCGGGATGACCGAGGGCGGGAGCCGACAGGGCCATCCACAGTTCCCGGCCGCCGATCACGCTCGGTGAGCCGTCCTCCTCCTGAATCGGCCACAGGTCCCACAGATCGAGGTCCGGCAGGATCCTCGGCAGGGCCGGGGGATCGATGACGGGAGCCGTGGCCGTGCCGGTCTCGGTGAGCTGATCGAGGTGCCGGCGGGTCCATGGGGCGCCTGACCGTCCTCGGGAGTGCATGGATGATCTCTTCTTTCACTGGTCGGATGTGCTCTGCCGGTCACGCGAAGCAGCGCATGGCGAGTTCGACGGCGCCCGTGATTCCCGCGTGGTCGCCGAGCGAAGGGCTGACCACGTACTCGTCCATGGCGGCCCGATCGGTCAGCGCCGAGATCGCGGGGTAGCCGGCGGCGAGGTCGAACGCGCGTGCCCTCGTTCGTCCCATCAGCCCGGCGCGCTTGGTAACGCCACCCCCGACGATGATCCGCTCGGGTGACAGCGCGTAGGTCAGGTTCATGACGGCGTGGGCCACGTATTCGGCCTCGAGCTCCCACGCCGCCGGGTCGTCCAGGTCCTCGGCGCGCTGTCCCCACCGCCGGCGCATCGCCTCGCCGGAGGCGAGGCCTTCCAGGCAGTCCCCGTGAAAGGGGCAACTGCCCGCGAACGGGTCCCTGGTCCGATCGTGCGGGATGCGGACGTGGCCGAACTCCGGATGCAGCAGACCGTGCAGCGGCCGGCCGTTCACCACCGCTCCCACGCCGATGCCGGTGCCCACGGTCATGTAGGCGACCGTTCCCAGCCCTCGTCCCGCTCCGCGCCGCCACTCGCCCAGCGCGGCGGCGTTCACGTCGGTGTCGAGGCCGACGGGAACGCGCAGCGCGGCGCGCAGCGGGGAGACGACGTCGGTGCCGGACCACCCGGGCTTGGGCGTGGCGGTGATGTGGCCGTACGTCGGTGAGCCCGTCCGCAGATCGACAGGGCCGAAGCTGCCCACGCCGACCGCGGCGAGCGTCCGGTGCTCCCGGAAGAACCGCACGGCCGCGGTGATGGTCGTCTCCGGTGTGGTCGTCGGTATCACGCGGGTCGCGAGCACCTTCCCGTCGGCGTCGGCGATCGCGCACACCCACTTCGTCCCGCCCGCCTCGATCCCGCCGTAGAGCGGCGGCGCGCTCATCGCCGTCATCCTTTCAACGAGCCCTGCAGCAGGGCCTTGACGAAGTGACGCTGGAAGATGAGGAAGATCACCAGCGTGGGGGTCAGGATCAGCAGTGATCCGGCGCAGAGCAGCGGGATGTCGGTGCCCCACTGGCCCTGGAAAGCGCCCAGCGCGCCGGCCATCGTCCGTTTGGCAGGGTCGTCGACCAGGACGATGGCCAGCAGGAACTGGTTCCAGGTCCACAGGAACAGCAGGATGCCCAGGGACGAGATCGCCGGCATGGCCAGGGGGACGTGAATGCGGCGGAACAGCTGCCAGGTAGTGGCGCCGTCCATCCGGGCGCTCTCGGACATCTCCCCGGGCATGTTCACGAAGTGGGCGCGCATCCAGAAGACGCTGAACGGCATGAACAGGCCGATGAGCGGCAGGATGATGGCCCACCGCGTGTTGAGGAGTCCCATGTCGCGGATCTGGTAGTACAACGGCGTGATGATGCCCTCGAACGGGAGGGTCAGACCGAGCACGAACAGCAGGAAGATCACTCGTCCGCCGATCACGCGCAGGTGGCCGATGGCGAAGCCGGCCATCGTGCCCAGCAGGATCGAGATCGGGACCACACCCAGCACGATGAGCCCGCTCGACTTCAGCAGTTCGCCCATGTTGGCCGCCTCGAAGGCCCGCACGAAGTTGCCCCACTGCGGGTCGTCCGGCCAGGCCAGTCCGGCCGGATAGGTGCGCGAGGGGTGCAGGGCGGTGACGAACAGGCTGAGGAACGGCAGAAGCGTGACCGCCATCATGAGGATGAGCAGGAACCTGCCGGTCCACGCCTCCCGCCACGCGATGCTCATCGGTCGCCGTCCTTCGCGAACCACTGGATGGGAAGGGCGCAGGCGATCACGAGGACCATGAGCACCACGGCCAGGGCCGAGGCCATGCCCACCTCGCGTTCGGAGAAGGCGAGATAGAAGATCTGCAGGCCGGGCACCATGGTCGTGTTGCCGGGCCCGCCCTGGGTGGAGATGTAGATGATGTCGAAGCTGGCCAGCGCCGCGATCACGGTCACGGTGACGCAGACCGCGATCTCCTGGCGAAGGCTCGGGACCGTGATGGAGACGAACTCCCGCCACGGCCCGGCGCCGTCGAGCCGGGCCGCCTCGTACAACGCGGGATCGATCTTGCTCATGCCGGCCAGGAGCAGCAGCGTGCACAGGCCCAGCAGGACCCACGCGCCGATCATGCCGACCGCGGGCAGGGCGGTGGCGAAGTCACCCAGCCAGGCCCGCGTCACCCCGCCGAGGCCGATGAGCGAGAGCAACTGGTTGATCACTCCGGTGGAGGCCAGCAGCCAGCTCCACGCGATGCCGGCGGCCACCAGCGGGATGACCTGCGGCAGGAAGAGCACGGTCCGGGCCACGACGGCAAGCCTGCTCTGGGCGATGCGCCTGATCGTCGCGGCGATCGCCAGGCCCAGCACGACGGGGATCGCACTGAAGAACACGATCAGCTGGAAGGCGTTGACGAGCGAGTCGAACAGGTCGGGATCAGTGAAGACCTTGCCGTAGTTGGCCAGCCCCACCCAGGTGGAGGCGCCGATGCCGTTCCAGTCGTACAGGGAGTACTGGAATGTCAGGCTGATCGGGCGCAGCACGAACACCGCGTAGAAGGCGAGCGCCGGGGCGACGAACAGCCAGCCGACCAGGCCGCGCGTGCCGCCCAGCATGGTCACGACCGGCCGCCGGCGCGCGGCTCGGGCGCCGGCACGGCTGCTCATCACCGGTCTCAGTTCCCTTCGACCTGGGCGGCGTAGTCCGCCTGGACCGTCTTCAGCAGTTCCTGCGGCGTCTGCTCTCCGCCCACCAGCTTCTGCAGTTGCGGCGTCCAGCTCTTGGCGTAGATGGCACCTGTGGCGTTGGCGATGAAGTCCATCGCGCCGTTGTCCTCGGCGATGTCCGCCCCGGCTGCCAGCGTGCTCGCGGTGACCTGGTCCGAGGCGACGTCCGGCATGTACGCGTCGGCCGGTCCCATCGGACGCGATCCGCCGACCTCGACGCCGATCGTGCGGGCCTGCTTGTCGGTGGCCACCCAGTCGAGGAAGAAGGCGGCGCAGTCGGCGTTCTTGGCGTTCGCGGCGATGCCGAAGGTGAGGGGAGCCGACATCGCGGCCAGTTTGCCGCCCTGCTGCGCCGGCGGCATCAGGGAGAAGCCGACGTTGCCCGGCATCTGCTTGTCGAGGTTGCCCGACTCCCAGTCGCCGTTGAACATGAACAGGCCCTGACCGTCGATGAAGCGGCTCATCATGGTCGCGTAGTCGACCGCGTTGACGTCCTTCTGGAAGTATCCTGCCTTGATCCACCGCTCCAGGTGCTGGACGGCCTGGAGGTTCGACGGGGTGTCGATGCTGGCGCCGGGCTTCTGGAAGATCCAGTCGTTGATGGGCCCGGCCGGGCCGTAGGAGGCCATGAGGTTTTGCAGCGGGAACGCCAGGCCGCCGGTGGCGCCGCCGTTGAACTGGACGATGGGCGTGATATCCGCCTTCTTGGCCTTCTCCAGCACCTCGTCGAACTCCGCCAGCGTGGTGGGCGGGGCGGACATCCCGATCTTGGCGGCGAGCTCCTTGTTGTAGAAGACGCCGGTCATGCTGGAGTTGAGCCCCATGGCGTACAGCGAGCCCTCGCCGCGCGGCCGCCCGCCCTGGCCCAGGCGCAGCTGCTCAAGTTGGGAGGCCGGCCACTTGTCCCAGCCGAACGCCGTCGCGTAGCCGTCCAGGTTCTTCAGCAGGTTGTCCTTGACCAGCTCGGAGACCTGGGGCAGGCGCATCAGGTCGGGCGGGTTGTCCGCCAGCACGCGCGGCGCGTTCTGGGTGATCACCGCGAACTGGTCCTCGCGGAGGTTCCACGTGACGTTCGGGTGCTGCTTGGTGAACTCGGTGGTCAGCGCCTTGGGCAGCGGGAAGCCGGTCTCGAAGTAGCCGCTCATGGTGATCGGCTCCGTGCCGCACGTGGGTGCGGAGGACACCGGCGACGAGGCGGTGGCCTGAGGCTGCGGGTTGTCGCTGCCGGGCGCCGCGCAGGCGGCGGCCAGCGTCCCCATGGCGATCACCAGCGCGGCCCCGGACCTGCCGCGGCGACCTCGACGAGCCATGTGCGTCTCCTCTGCTGCTTGGGACGATCGGCGCCAGGCGGCGTCCGCCTCCGTTGCTAAATCGGGTTAGCGCCGATAGTCTCATCCTGCGCGTCGCAGGATGTCAACCCCCTGTAACACACTCTTGACGACCGGAGGTTCTGGGTGAGTCCACGACGGGTCACGCTGGCCGATGTGGCCAAGGCCGCAGGTGTCTCCCGCCCGACCGCTTCGCTGGTGCTGTCCGGCCGCGGCCGCGAACTGCGCATCTCCCAGGACGTCGAGGAGCGAGTGCTCAGAGCGGCCGACGAGTTGCAATATCGGCCCAACATCGTCTCCGTGGGCCTGCGCAAGGGCACCTCCCAGACGATCGGCTTCATCTCCGACACCGTCGCCACCTCGCGCCTGGCCGGCGACATGATCAAGGGAGCGCTGGAGGCCGCCCGGGACCGGGGCTTCATGCTGTTCATCGGTGAGACGGAAGGCGACCCCGAGCTCGAACGCCTCCTGCTGCAGACCATGCAGGACCGCCAGGTCGAGGGGCTCATCCTGGCCTCGATGTTCACCAGGACCATCAAGGTCCCCAAGAGCATGACGGCCTCACCCGCCGTGCTGCTCAACGCGCTTCCCCAGGAGCCCACGCCCTTGCCCGCCGTCCTTCCCGACGAGGTCGAGGCCGGCCGCCTGGCCGCCCGCGTCCTGCTCGACGCCGGCCACCGCGACGGGATCCACCTGATCGGTGCCGGGCCGGGCCTGCGCGACGTGCCCTCGGACAGCGTCGCGGCGGTGGAACGGCTCATCGGCATCCGCGAGACCCTCAGCGAGGCGGGAGTCGAGGTGGCGGGCGCTCGCAGGTGCCCCGACTGGCAGCCGGAATACGGCCTCGCCGCCACGCGCGACCTTCTGGGTACCGTACGGCCGCGTGCGCTGATCTGCTTCAACGACCGGATCGCCATGGGGGCCTACCAGGCACTCGACGACTTCGGGCTCAAGGTCCCCGCGGACGTCTCCGTCGTCTCCTTCGACGACCACCCCATCGCCTCGTGGATGCGGCCCAAGCTGACCACCGTGGCGCTGCCCCACTACGAACTGGGCCGCAAGGCCGTCGACGTGCTGTTCACCGAGATCGACCGCGACCGCTCGGACACCGGCCGGGTGGGCGACGTGCACCGGGTTCCGATGCACGTCCGCAGCCGCGAATCCGTCACGCCGCGGCCCGAGTAGGCGCCAGCCGACCTCGTACGGGATCGTCCCGCGTTAGCCTGATCCGTATGGACGACGGTGTGGAGATCATCGCCTTCCCCGACGCGGAGGCCTTCGAGAACTGGCTGGCCGAGCACCACACGCGGGCGGAAGGCGTCTGGGTCAAGGTGGCCAAGAAGAAGTCCGGCATCCCGTCCGTCACCGAGGACGAACTGGTCGACGTCGGGCTCTGCTGGGGCTGGATCTCGGGGCAGCGACGCGGCCTGGACGACCTCCACTACCTGCAGAAGTACGTCCCGCGCCGCCCCAGGAGCCTGTGGTCGCGGGTCAACGTCGACAAGGTCGCCGAGCTGACGGCCGCAGGGCGGATGCGCGAGCCGGGGCTGGCCGAGGTGCGTCGCGCCCAGGAGGACGGGCGGTGGGATCGCGCGTACGAGTCGCAGAAGAACGCGACGGTGCCGCCCGACCTCGCCGCCCTGCTGGACGCCGACCCGGCTGCCCGGCAGGCGTTCGAGGCGCTCGACAAGACTGGCCGCTACCTCGTGATCCTGCCGCTGCTCCAGGCTTCCACCCCGGAGATCCGGCAGGCCAGGCTCGCCAAGGCGCTGGAGTCCCTGGGGACGGGTAATGGAGACCGCTCCGCTTGAGGACAGCTGGATGCAAGTGATCCACAAGGTCGACGAGCTCAGATATCCGTCATGACAAACCAGAATAAAACCGGCGCCTTCGCGCGCACGAGCCGCCGAATCGCCGCAGCCGTGGTAATCGCCGCCGCGTCCCTCGCCATCATCGGCACCGCGGCACAGGCGAAGCCCAGGTACGACGACTATTACCCCTGCTGGGTCGAAGACTACGGCTGGATGTACTGCAAGGACGTCGGCTAGACGTACTCTTCGCAGCGCGGGATCCGGTCAACCATCGACGGCGTCCTCCGGGGGAAGGTCGACCTGGAGGACGCGTTCGATGAGGGTCTGCCAGCTTTCGGCCAGAGGGTGGGCCGCTTCCATGGCCGGTGGCGCGGCGTCCTCGTCCATGGACAGATAGAGCAGCAGCGGGCCTTCCAGGGCGGCGGTGAGCTGGACGGCGAGGGTGTCCGGGTGGGGCAGGCGCGAGCCTGACAGACCGAGGAGCATGCGGATGTGGGGCCGGGTCATGGCGACCTCGCCCACGGGGATCGGCTGGGCGCGGTCCAGGGCGGCCCGGGCGATGGCGTGGTGTTCCAGGAGGAAGGCGATGCGGGCGCGGCCGTAGGCGATCAGGCGCTGCGCGGGGTCGGCGCCCGGGCCCAGCGGGGGTGGGCCCGACAGCACCCGCTCCTGGAAGCGGCGCTCCTCCTCGTCGAGCAGCGCACGGAAGATGCCGGCCCGGGTGCGGAAGCGGCGGAAGACGGTGCCCTTGCCCAGACCGGCGCGCTCGGCGAGAGCGTCCATGGTCACCTTCCGCGTCCCGTGCTCAGCGATCATCGCGCGGGCCGCCGCCAGCAACTGCTCGCGGTTGCGTGCCGCGTCCGCGCGCTCACCACGTGGTTTTCCCAGGGGCACGACAGGGAAGTTCACCCGATCAATCTAACCGGGAATGTTAACCGGGGTAAAGTCCGTTTCTCTGTCGAGAGACGCGGGCCCTGGAGCTCTCCGGGCCGTCGCGTGCGACCACCCCCGCGTTCCGCGGGAAGCATCCACCCTGAAGAAGTGATCGATCCATGCACCTGTTCCGACTCGACGCCAGCATCCTCCCGGCCGCCTCCGTCAGCGCCGAGATCGCCGACCGAGCCGAAGCCGAGTGGACCGCCGCCCACCCCTGGGGCACGGTGACCCGCCGCCACCTGGGCACCGACCCGCTGGCCGCCGACGCCTGGGCACAGGCCGCCACCGCCCGCTCCACCCCCGAGGCCGACCGCACCCCGGCGCAGCGCGACGCCCTGGCCCTGGCGGCCGGACTGGCCGGGGAACTCCAGAACGCCGACGCCGTGATCATGGCCGTGCCGATCTACAACTACGGCGTCTCCCAGCACTTCAAGACCTGGTCCGACCTGGCCATGGCGGGCGCGGCCAAGGGCACCCCGCTGCTGAAGGGCACACCCGCCGTACTGATCACCACACTCGGCGGCGGCTACGGCCCCGGCACCCCGCGCGACGGGTGGGACCACTCCACCCCCTACCTGAAGCGCGTCATCGCCGACGTCTGGCAGGCGGACCTCACCCTGATCAAGTGTGAGCTCACCCTCGCCGCCACCACCCCGGGCATGGAGGCGCTGAGGGACCTCTCCGCCCAGCAGCGCGCCGACGCCCTGGCCGCCGCCCTCGAAGCGGGCCGGTCACTGGCCAAGGCCTGATCCCCGACGGCGACGGCGGGCCCCACGCCCCTGGCGGCCCGCCGTCGCCTCTCCTCTTCACGACGAGGATCATCCGGATTCGGTGGGGAGGCCGGCGTCGGTCCAGTCCTCGATGCCCTCCCGGTACTTGCGGACGTCGGTGTAGCCGAGGGCGGTGAGCCGGTCGGCGACCTGGCCGCTGTTGGGGCACGCCGGGTTGGAGCAGTAGGTGACGATGGCGGCGTCCAGGTCGGGGAGCAGGGCGGGCGCGAGCCTGTCGACGTCTTCCCTGACCAGGGCGATGGCGCCCGGCAGATGCCGCTTCGCGTGGTACTCGCCGCCCAGCGCGTCGACGACGGTCACGGTGCCCGCGTCGATCGCGGCCTTCAGTTCGTCCCGGGTGATGAGTGCGGTCATGCCGCCACCTCCAGAAGAATAGGACTATAGTCCGCTTATGTCTGGTGACAATAGCGGACCGCAGTCCGGTTCCGCAATCCCGTTGGAACTGCTTCTCAAGCCACCCCCGAAGGAACGGGCGGACGCGGCACGCAACCGGGCCGCCGTGCTGGAGGCCGCGGCCCGGCTGTTCGCCGAACACGGCGTGGAGGCGGTGTCCATGGATCAGGTGGCCGCGGCCGCGGGCGTCGGCAAGGGCACCTTGTTCCGCCGGTTCGGTGACAAGTCCGGACTGGCCGCGGCCCTGCTGGACGCCCGCGAGCGTGTGCTGCAGGAGGCGATCCTGCATGGACCGCCGCCGCTCGGCCCCGGCGCGGCAGCCGGCGAGCGACTCGCCGCGTTCGTGGACGCGTACTTCGACTACCTGCTGGAGCACCTGGACCTGATCCGCATGTCGGAGACCGCGGCGCCGGGTGCCCGCTACCGGATCGGGGCCTACCGGTTCTGGCACCGCCATGTGGCGATCCTGCTCGACGGCACGCCCGACCCCGACTACGCCGCCCATGCGGTGCTGGCCGCCTTGTCGGCCGAGCACGTGTCCGCTCTCCTGCCGGAGCTGGGCGAGAAGCGGATACGCGCCGGCCTTCATCGCCTCGCCCGTACGGCGGCACGACCCTGCGACGGGTGAGCCCGCGCGACCGGCCCCCCATTCCCCGCTAGAACCTCCCAGAACCCTTGACTCACACTCCGGTCAAATATACAAACGTTCATACACTGAACGAGGAGGCGGCCGTGACCACATACCGGACGGACGGGATGTCTCGGCGAGGATTTCTGGCGGGCACCGCGTCCATCACCGCGCTCGGCATGCTGGGCCTGGGGACGGCGGCGTGCGGAAGCTCGGCGGGAGCCGGCAAGACCACTGCCCGCATCGGGTGGGTGGAGCCGAAGACCGGCCGGCTCGCCGCCGCGTACAAGCCGATCTACGTCGGCGCGAGGCTGGCCCTGGAGGATCTCAAGGCGAACGGCGGGCTGCTCGGGCAGGCCGTTCAGGTCATGGAGGAGGACGACAAGGGAAGCCCGGCCTCTCAGCCGGCCGTGGCGCAACGGCTCATCCGGGAGGAGCCGACGTTCGTGGTCGGGCCGACCGGGAGTTCACAGGTCCTGGCGTCGGTGACGGCCCTCGCCCGGGCGAAGCTGATCCAGTCAGCCTGGGGCGGCGCGGAACTGCTCGGGGACGGCGACCGCTTCCCCTACCACTACCAGCTCGTGTACAACACCACCCAGCAGGCCAGGGTGGCGGCGCGTTTCCTGCACGAGGTCCGCGGGCTCCGCAAGATCGGCATCATCGTCGAGAACTCCGAGTTCGGCACGTCGATCCGGGACGCGGTCATCGCGACCCTGCGCGACTCCTACTCCGCGAAGCCGGTCGCGGTCGAGGTGTTCGAGGTGGACGCCTCCGACATGACGCCGTTCGTCCGCAACCTCGAACGGGCCGGCGTGGACGGCCTCGGCCTGTTCACCGGCCAGCCGCAGGCGACCATCCTGATCCTGCGGGCGATGGCGGCCAGCGACTTCCACCCGGTGATCGTCTCGCACGACCTCAACTACATCGAAGCTCTCGGGGAGTTCCCCCGCGCGCTGCTCGACGGGTTCTTCGGCACGACGTACCGAGGGCTCACCTACACCGGCGAGGAGGAGCCGTCCGCCGAGGTGCGCGCGCTGGTCGAGCGGATCGACAAGCATCCGGACACCGCGGGTCTCGGCTACTCGGCGGTGACCAGCCCCTACTACGACTACATGATGCTGATGGCCAAGGTGATCGAGGAGACCAAGAGCCTCGAACCGGCGAAGCTCAAGGCCGCGCTCGACCAGGTCGACGGCTACCAGGGCGTTCGGGCGAAGGTGTCGTTCACCGCGAAACGGCACTCCGGCATCGCCGACGAGGACATCACGGTGGGCACCCTCATGTCGGCCAAGGAGCCGCAGAGCCTGGGTGGGGTCCTCCGGCGGCGCGCGGACGGGATGTGACCGGCCGATGATCGCCGACATCCTGGTCGCCGGCCTGGTCTTCGGCAGCCTCTACGGACTGGTCGCGGTGGGCTTCAACGTCCTGCACCGGCCTACGAACGTGGTGAACTTCGCCCAGGGCGAACTCATCATGATCGGCGCGATGCTGATGGCGGCCACGCCGATCGGCGGGCTCCCCTGGGGAGTCGCCGCCGCCTGCGTGATGGTGATCGTGGCGGTCGTGGCGCTGGCCGAGGAGCGGGTCGCCGTGACTCCGGTGCTGCGCAGGTCATCCCACGCGGTCGGCTGGGTGATCACCACGCTCGCGTTCTCGCTGCTGCTCGCGGAGGCCGCCGGGCGGTTGTGGACGGACCAGCCGAGCGCCGTCGCGCCCCCGTGGCCGCTGTCCATGCGGGTCCAGGAAGTGCTGGGCGTCCGGTTCTCGAGCTACCAGGTCGCGGTGGTGGTCGTCGCCGTCGCCGTGGTGGCCCTGCTCGGCGTCCTGGATCGGTCCCGGCTCGGCACCGCGTTGCGGGCGGTGGCCGCCGACCGTGACGGCGCCCGGCTGCGCGGCATCGACCCGACGGCGCTCACCCGCCGTTCCTTCCTGCTCGGCGGCGCGCTCGCGGGGCTCACCGGGGTCCTCGCGGCGCCGCTGCTGCTGGCCTCGGTGACGATGGGGCTGGGCCTGTTGATCAAAGGCTTCGCCGCCCTGGCGGTCGGCGGGATCGGCGACAACCGCGGCGTGCTGGTCGCGGGCTGGATGCTCGGCGTCATCGAGGCCACCGGCGCCGTCTTCGCCTCCCCCGGGTCGCAGTCCGTCGTCCTGTTCGCGGCCATGCTGCTCATCCTGCTGATCCGGCCCAACGGCCTGCGTGGTCTGGCGGTGCAACGTCATGTCTGAAGTTCGCGGGGCACGGTCCCGCGCCGTGCGGCGCGCGGCCCCCTGGCTCGTCCTCGTGGCGGCCGCGGCCGCGCTGCCGCTGGTGAGCGGCGACCCGACGATCACCTATCTGGCCACCACGGCCGGGATCTACGTGCTGGTCGGTACGGGACTGAACCTCATGTTCGGCTACACCGGCCAGGTCTCGCTGGGGCAGGGCGCGCTGGTCGCCGTCGGCGCCTACACCACGGGCATCCTCATGGCCGACCACGACTGGACGTTCTGGGCGGCGGCCCCGGTGGCGGTGGCGGTCGCCGTGGGAGCGGGAACGCTGATGGCCCTGCCCGCGTTCCGGCTGTCGTCCTGGTACATCGCCCTGGTGACGCTCGGCGCGGCGATGGCGGCCCGCAGCCTCCTGGTCGAGTTCGAAGGGCTGACCGGCGGCTGGTCGGGGCTGATGGGCATACCGCGACCGGCTCTCGGGCCGTGGGAGCTCGGAGAACGGGACATCCTCTGGCTGGTTCTGGCCGTCAACGTCATGCTCTTCGTCATGGTCCGCACCATCGTCGGCTCCCGCCTGGGCCGCGGCATGATGGCCGTACGCGACGCGCCCGAGATGGCGCAGAGCGTCGGCGTCGCGCCCGCGCGGATGAAGCTGTTCGCCTTCGCCTGCGGCGGCGCCACCGCCGGGCTGGGCGGAGCGCTGCTGGCCGTCCACCACGGGCTGGTGACCCCGGACGACTTCACCCTCGACTTCTCCATCCTCTTCCTGCTGGTGGTCATCATCGGCGGCGCGGCGCGGCTGGCGGGCCCGGTCATCGGCACCCTGCTGTTCTTCGCCCTCCCCGAGCTGCTGACCGGCCTCGCGGAATGGCGCGGACTCATCTACGGCGCGGCGCTGCTCGTGCTGATGGTGTACGCGCCGCAGGGCGTCGCCGGCGCGTGGGAGAAGCTCCGGGCGCGCCGCCGGTCCTCCGGCGTGCCCGCCGACACCGACACCGCCGACCCGGGCATTCCGATCGAGGCGGGGCCGCCGCGGGGTGAGCCGCTCGGCGTCGAGCTGATCGGCGTCCGCAAGTCGTTCGGCGGGGTGCACGCCCTGCGGGGGATCGACCTGACCATCGAACCGGGCACGGTTCACGCGATCGTCGGGCCCAACGGATCGGGCAAGACGACGCTGCTCAACGTGATCAGCCGCCTGCTGCGGCAGGACGAGGGCCAGGTCATCCTCGACGCCGAGGACGTCAGCCGGGCCCCCGCCGAGCGGCTCGCCCGGCGTGGCGTGGCGCGCGTCTTCCAGACGCCTCGGCTGCTGGGCACGTCGAGCCTGCGGGACAACGTCCTGCTCGGCGCCTACACGCGGGAGCGGTCAGGCGGGCCGGCGATCGTCCTGCGGCTGCCGTGGGCCCGCCGCGAGCAGGCCGAACTGGCGGCGGAGGCCGACCGGCTCCTGGCCGGTCATGGACTGGCCGGACGGGCGTCCGAGGAGGCGGCCTCATTGCCGCACGGTGAGCAGCGGCTGCTGGAGGTGGCTCGGGCACTGATGGCGCGTCCGCGCCTGCTGCTGATGGACGAGCCGGCGGCCGGGCTCACGCCGCGGGAGCTGGAGTCGCTGGGCCGCCTCATCCGGGCGATCCGTGACACCGGCACCACCGTGGTGCTGGTGGAGCATCACATCGAACTCGTCGCGAGCGTCGCCGACGTGGTGACCGTCCTGGACCGGGGCCGGCTGGTGACGTCGGGACCGCCGCAGGAGGCACTCGGCGACGCGCGGGTCGTCGAGGTGTACTTGGGGGCACCCGCATGACAGCAGAGGAACTGATCACCGTGTCCGGGCTGAGCTCGGGCTACGGCGCGGTGCCGGTGGTCCGCTCCGTGGACTTCACGGTGCGTACGGGCGAGATCTTCGCGGTGGTCGGCGGCAACGGGGCCGGGAAGACCACCCTGCTCAGCACCATCTCGGGGCTGCTGCGCCCCACGTCGGGGTCGGTGCGGCTCTCGGGGACCGACATCACCGGGTGGAGCCCTGAGCGCGTCGTGGCGCACGGCCTGGTCCACATCCCCGAGGGCAGGCGCCTGTTCACCGGGCTCACGGTGGCCGAGCATCTGCGGCTCGGGCTCTGGAACGTCCCCAACCGGCGCGGGGTCGAGCGGGAGCGGACGGAACGGGTCGTCGACCTGTTCCCGGTGCTGGGCGAGCGGATGGACGCCTACGCCGAGGTGCTCAGCGGCGGGGAGCAGCAGATGCTCGCCATCGGCCAGGCGCTGATGCGCGAACCCCGGGTGCTGCTGCTGGACGAGCCGTCCATCGGCCTGGCTCCGGTGATCATCCAGCGGGTGTTCGCGGTGGTGGACCGGCTACGGGCGCAGAACATGACGGTGATCCTGGTGGAGCAGCGCGTCGGCCAGGCGCTGGCGCTGGCGGACCGGGGATTGGTGATGCGGCACGGCCGGGTGGAGGCGGCGGGGTCCGCCGCCGAGCTGGCGGAGGACCCCGCGCTGCGGGTCGCCTACCTGGGCGCGGCCGTGTCCGGTGACCAGCGGATCAAGGAGTGACATGAGCGGTGGATGGTGGGGCCCGGCGGTGCCCGCGGCCGAGGACTGCGTGGTCGGGGAGCTGCTCGTCCGCCGCGCCGCGGAGCATCCGGACCGCGTGTACGCGGTCTTCGAGGACGGGACGCGATGGACGTACGCCGAAACCCTGGCCGAGGCCGAGCAGGTCGCGGCCGGGCTGCACCGACTGGGTGTGCGGCCGGGTGACATGGTGGTCTCGTGGCTGCCCAACGGACCCGACGCCCTGCGCGTCTGGTTCGGTGTGAACCTGCTCGGCTGCACCCTCGTCCCGCTCAACACCGCCTATCGCGGTGGGCTGCTCGAACACGCGATCCGGCTGTCCGGAGCGCGGGTGGCGATCGTGCACGCCGAGCTGGCCGGGCGGCTGGACGAGATCGGCACCGGTGCGCTGGAACGGGTGGTGGTGCTCGGAGCGGACGACGCCCGGTCACCTCGCCGGGTCGCCGCGCCGGAAGTGCTGGGGCCGAAGACGCTGGCCACGCCGGCCCCGGGATTCCGCCCGGAGTCGCCGTCCTTGCCGTGGGACCCGTACGCGGTGATCCTGACGTCGGGGACGACCGGGCCGTCGAAAGGCGTCCTGTGCTCGTACGTCCAGCTCGCGGCGTGCGCGCGGGCCGCGTTCGACGGCTTCGGGGCGGCCGACCGCTACATGGTCAACCTTCCGCTGTTCCACGCGGGCGGCACCATCGGCACGTACGCCGCGCTGCTGCTCGGCGGCGGGATCAGTCTGGTCAGCGCGTTCGACACCGAGGCGTTCTGGCCGGCCGTCCGCGCGACGGGCACCACGCATGTGACGCTGCTCGGCGTGATGGCGACGTTCCTGGCCAAGCGCCCGCCGTCCCCCCAGGACCGTGCTCACCCGCTGCGGCGCGTCTTCATCATTCCGCTGATCGAGGACAGCGCGGCGTTCGCCGAACGCTTCGGCGTCGACGTGGTGGCCATGTTCAACATGACAGAGGTCTCGATCCCGATCATCTCGGGCCCCGACCCGGGCGTTCCGGGGACGTCGGGGCGGCTGCGGCCCGGTGTCGCGGCGCGGGTCGTGGACGAGCACGACCGGGTGGTGCCCGACGGCGAGGTCGGGGAGCTGGTGCTGCGCACCGACCAGCCGTGGGCGATGAACTCCGGTTACCTCGGGATGCCCGAGGCGACGGCACGGGCCTGGCGCAACGGCTGGTTCCACACCGGGGACGCCTTCCGCACGGTGGACGGCGAGTTCTTCTTCGTGGACCGGATGGGCGACACGATCCGGCGCCGGGGCGAGAACATCTCCTCGGCCGAGGTGGAGATCGAGCTGCTGGCGCATCCGTCGGTCCGGGAGGCCGCGGTGGTCGCCGTGCCGAGCCCGTACGGCGAGGATGACGTGCTCGCCGTGGTCGCCCCCGTGGAGGGCGCGACGATCGACCCGGCCGAGCTGTTCCGTTTCCTGATCCCGCGCATGGCGCACTTCATGGTGCCCCGTTACGTCCGCGTGGTCGGCGCGCTCCCGCACACCCCGACGAACAAGGTCGAGAAGCATCGGCTGCGCTCGGAGGGTGTCACGGCGGACACGGCCGATCGCGAGCGGCTGGGCGTGGTCGTCCGGCGGGACCGCATCGGCGGGAGCTGAGCCCGCCTGCCCGCCGGCCCCGAAGCCGGCGGGCAGGCGGACCGTCAGGCGTCCGGAGGGCCGGCGCCGACGAGTTGCAGGGCCAGGAAGGAGTACTGGTCGGCGAGGTCACGGGCCGACACCGCGCCCTCCGGGCGGAACCACTGCCCGGCGTTGATGCACATGTCGAGGATGGCCTTGGCGACCACGTCCACCTGGGCAGGGCGCGACGCCCGCGGGTCGCTGAGGCGGAACAGGCCGGCGGCCAAGCCTCGTTCGAGGGTGCGTTCGAAGATCCGGCGGATGCGCCGCTGGGCGTCGAGGATCTCCTTGGCCTGCTCCGCCGGGAGGTGACGCCATTCGGTCCGGGCGACCAGGCCCTCGACGCGCCGTTCGGTGTGGAAGAGCGTGAGCTCACGCACCAGCTCGGCCAGCTGCCGGTCGGCCCTGTCGCCGCCGCGCAGCAGCCCTTCCTCCAGCATGCCCTCCGAGTCCTCGTACGCCCGCTTGAGGATCGCGTAGAGCACTTCCTCCTTGGACTCGTAGTGGTTGTAGAGCGAGCCCGCGGTGACACCGCACGCGGCGGTGATCTTGCGGACGCTGGTAGCGGGGAACCCGTCCTCGTAGAACAGGCGCGCCGCCTCGTCGAGGATCCGCCGGCTCATCGAGGCCGTGGTCTGTGGTGCGCCGGCGGTCGTCCGGGAGCGTGTCGTAGCCACGCTTCGACGCTACCACCACATAAACGTTCATTGACCTGTCAGCGCCGCATATGGTAAACAAACGTTTGTACAAAATGGAGGTCTGATGCGTGAACCGGTGATCGACGTCTGTGAGGTCGTCTACGACACCGAGTGCTGGACGGCCTATCTGCGTGCGCTGGCCACCGCCGCGCCCCGCTATCTCATCCTGTTCGCCGGTCGGCTCGCCACTCTCACCGGGCGTGACCCCGGCGCCGTCGCGGCGGAGGCGGCCCGCGACGCGACCGGCACGGCGGACCAGCTGGCCGCCGTACTCGGACGCGGGTTCGACATCGACCACCACGTCGCCGCGCTGGCCGAAACCGGAGTCGCCCACCAGGTCCTGCACGGCGGGCCGTGGCCCATCGGGGACGGCACCGTCAACGACCGGGTCGCCTCCTACGCCGCTCGGCACCCGGACCTCCTCAGCGCCTGGGCCGGCGTCAGCTTCGCCGACCCGCGGGCCGCGATCAGCGAGGCCCGTCGTGCGCTCGACGACCTCGGCGCGACCGGCCTGTCGGTCATCCCGTTCCTCGACGGCGTCGACCCGTCCGGACCCGAGCACGCCGGGTTCTGGCGCCTCGCCGCCGACCGCGGTGTCCCGGTGTGGCTGCATTGCGGACAGCACTTCCGCTCGGACGTCCCGATCGACGTCTCCGCACCGCGTGTGCTGGACCGGATCGCCGGCGCGCACCCCGGCCTCGTCCTGGTCGCCGGTCACGGGGGATGGCCCTGGGTCACGGAGATGCTGGCGGTGGCACAGCGACACGCCGACGTCTACCTGGAGTTCTCCTCACACCGTCCGGCCAGGATGGGAGTCCCCGGGTCGGGGTGGGAGGCGCTGCTCGCCCTGGGCACCACGTCCGTCCGCACCCGCGTCCTGTTCGGATCGACCAGCTGGACACAGGCGCGCCCGCCCGCCGCACTCGCCGACGAGGTCACCCGGCTCGGACTGCCTGACGACGTCGTCCGGGCCTGGCTGCACGACAACGCCCGACGACTGCTGGGATCGGCGTCATGAACGGCCGCCGGATCCTGGTCACCGGGGCCGCCGGAGGCATCGGCACGTCACTCGTCGCCGACCTGCTCGGCCAGGGCGCGCGGGTGCTGGCGACCGATGTGGACGAGTCCGGATGCCGCCGCCTGGAGCGACGGTTCGGCGACCGGCTGCACACGATGCCCCTCGACCTGACGGAGAGCGGCGCGCCCCAGCGCGTCGTCGACCGGGCGATCGACCGGCTCGGAGGGCTTGACGGGCTCGTCAACAACGCGGGCGTGGAGCACCGCGCGGCACTGGCCGAGCACGGCACCGCCGACTGGACGCGCGTGCTGGAGATCAACCTGTCGGCGCCGTTCCGGCTGGCCCGCGCGGCGGCGCCCGTCCTCGCGGGACGGCCGGGCGCCGCCGTCGTCAACGTCTGCTCGATCGCGGTGACCGGGTTCGCCGGGCAGGCCGCCTACGACGCCAGCAAGGGCGGGCTGCTGAGCCTGACCCGCTCGCTCGCCGTCGAGCTGGGACCGCTCGGCGTCCGGGCGAACGCCGTGTGTCCCGGCTTCATCGACACGCCGATGCTCGACGTGAGCGGGCTCCGCGGGCTGGCGGAGAAGGTCGCGGCGAAGCTGCCTCTCGGCCGGTGCGGGCATCCGGAGGAGGTCGCCGCCGTGATCACGTGGCTGCTGGGAGCGGGGGCCGGTTACGTCACCGGCCAGGCATTGTTCGTCGACGGAGGGATGGTCAGAGCGTGACGCACGATACGGAGACCTTGCTGGTGTCCCGGCCGGCCCAGGGGGTGCTGTGGTTGACCATGAACCGTCCGGCCCAGCGCAACGCGCTCGATCGCACACTGGGCGAGGAGCTGCTGCGCGCGCTGGAAAGCGCCGAGACCGACCCGCAGGCCAGGGTCGTGGTGCTGACCGGGGCGGGCAGCGCCTTCTGCGGCGGGGACGACCTCGGCGCGGTGGACGAGCACCTCGCCGGGGACCGCAGGAACTCTCCGGTGCTCGGCGACACCGCCGATCCGGTGTACCTGCGGATTGTGGAGGCGATCGTCACGGCGCCGCAGCCGGTCATCGCGGCGGTCAACGGCCCCGCGGCCGGTGCGGGCACCGAGCTGGCCTGTGCGGCCGACCTGCGGATCGCCTCGGACACGGCGCGGATCGGAAGCTGCCTGGTGAACGTGGCGCAGACCGGCACCGCCGTCATGCTGCCCCGCATCGTCGGAACCGCGAAGGCGACCGAGATCTACCTGTCCGGCGGGCTGCTCGACGCCGCCGACGCCGAACGCCTGGGCATCTACACCCGCGTCGTCCCGTCCGGGGAGCTCCAGGACGCGGTCCTCGCCGAGGCGCGTCGGCTCGCGGCCGGCCCGACCCGGGCGATCGGGCTCTACAAACAACTGCGCGAGCGGGTGTACGGACAGCCGCTGGAGCAGGCTCTGCGCATCCAGAACGGCTTCCACATCCGCAACAACAGGGAAGTCCATGACGCGGTCGAAGGGGCGCGCGCCTTCCTGGAGAAGCGCAGCCCCGAGTTCACCGGCCGTTGAGGAGGAAAGCATGACCGTGACAGACGACAAGGCGGACGGTGACATCTTCGGCCGCCTCGACGGCCGGGTCGTCCTGGTGACAGGCGCGGCGAGCGGCATCGGCGCCGCCTCGATGAGGCTGTTCCGGGCAGTGGGCGCCGAGGTCGTCGGCGTGGACCTGACTCCGGGAGAGGGGATCGTCCAGGCGGACGTCTCCGACCCGGCACAGGTCGCCAGAGTCGTCGACGAGGTCGCCGCCCGGCACGGCCGGCTCGACGTCGTCCACGGCAACGCCGGCGTCAACGTCCCCGGCCGCCCGCACAGCATCACCGACGACGACTACCGCAAGGTGATGGGCGTCTGCTGCGACGCCAACTTCTACCTGGTGCGCTCCGCGGTCAGGCACATGCGCGCGCACGGCGGGGTGTTCGTGTTCACCTCGTCGATGTGCGGGGTGGCGGCGACACCCCGCTCCCCCGTCTACAACATGGCCAAGCACGCCCTCATAGGCCTCGCCCAGTCGGTCGCCGTCGACTACGGCGCGCAGGGGATCCGCGCGGTCGCCCTGGTCACCGGGCCGACGCACACCGCGATGGTGGACGAGCTGTGGCCGCCGGGCCCGCTCCGCGACTCCCTGACCGCCACCACCTCCGCCGGCCGGCTGGCCAGCCCCGAGGAACAGGCCCGCGCCGTGGTGTTCGCCGCGCTGCCCGGCAGCTCCTTCCTCACCGGCTGCACCCTGACCGTGGACGGCGGGGCCACCGCCGGATGGAACGAGATGGCCCGTACGATGCTCACCCTCAAGGCGGTGTGATGACGGAACTGGGACGTATCGAAGGCGGCGTCGAGACCCCCATGAGGGACGGCGTGCTGCTGCGCGGCGACCTGTGGCGGCCCGCGTCGCCGGCTCCGGCGGTGGTGTTCAGGACGCCGTACGGACGGCGTCAGATCAGCTCCGACACGCTGCAGCCCCAGCACTGCCTCGCCGGCGGGTTCGCCGCACTGATGCAGGACACCAGGGGCCGCTTCGAATCCGACGGCGAGTGGCAGGCCGTCATGTGGGAGCAGGAGGCCGAGGACACCTACGACACCGTGGAGTGGGTGGCGGCGCAGCCCTGGTGCAACGGCGAGGTGTTCCTCGCGGGAACGTCCTACCTCGGGATCGTCGCCTGGCTCGGGGCGGCCTCGCGCCCGCCGCACCTGCGGGGGATCGCCCCGGCCATGACGACCGGCGCGACGGCCGACCTCCGCGACACCGGCGGCGCGCTGCGGCTGGACCACCTCGTCGGGTGGCTCGCCTACATGGCCGCCGACTGGCTGGGCCGGCAGGGCCCGGACGCGGACCCCGCGCTGGCCGCGCAGGTCGCGTCGCTGATCCACGATCCCGAACAGGCGATGCGGCGGCTGCCACTGGCGGACATGATCGATCTGCCCGGGTTCCCGATCAGCATCGGCGACCTGCTGGACGGGCGGATCCGGGCCCTGCCCGACTGGGACCTCGCGGCGGTGGAGGTGCCGAGCCTGTCGGTGACGGGCTGGTACGACGTCTACGCCGCCGCGACCGTTCGCGGCCACCTGGAGATGCGCCGGCTGCGGCCGGATCTGCGGCACGAGCTGATCGTCGGCCCCTGGGCGCACACCGGCGCCCTGACCCATCTGCAGGGCGAGGTGAACTTCGGCGTCGCCGCCTCGGCGGCGGCCGCCCGGCTGCCCGCCCGGCACCTGGAGTTCTTCCGCCGCTGCGTGGACGGGCCCGGCGAGTCCGACCCCGTCCTGTACTTCCTGATGGGCGCCGACGTGTGGCGCACCGCGGAGCAGTGGCCGCCCGCGGACGCCGCCGGGCACACCCTGTACCTGACCGGCCCCGCCGTCCCGGGCGAGACGCCGGGCCGGCTGACCTCCGTGCCGAGCCCGGCCGCACCCGACGGTTACGTGCACGACCCGGCCGACCCGGTGCCGAGCCGCGGCGGGCGTGTCCTGCACCTGGGCCGCCTCACCCCCGGGCCGCTGGACCTCAGCCGGACGGCCACGAGATCCGACGTCCTCCTCTATCTCGGGGACGTGCTCGCCGAGGACGTCGACGTCGTCGGCCAGGTGCGGCTCCGGCTCACCTTCGCCACCGACGCGGCGGACGCCGACGTGATGGCCCGGCTGGTGAACCACCTGCCGGACGGCCGTCTGCTGCCGGTCTGCGAGGGAGTGGTCCGGCTCAGCCACCGCGACGGGCCGGGCACCCCCGTACCGCGAGGAGAACCGATCCAGGTGGACGTCGACCTCGGACACACGGCCCAGCGGTTCGAGGCGGGCCACCGCATCGGCCTGATGCTGTCCAGCAGCAACTTTCCGCACTACGACCGCAACCAGGGCGACGGGAAGCCGTCCACCCAGAGCGTCCACTACGGCGCCTCGGTCCTCATCCTGGGTGACGAGGGAGAGTCATGACGACATGGAGCCGTGAGGACCGTGACGGCGTCGCCGTCCTCACCTACCGCAACCCGCCGCGCAACTTCCTCACCTTCGCCGCGCTGGAAGAACTGGACGCGGAGCTCGCGCGGGTGGAGACCACACCCGGCATCGGCGTCGTCGTGCTGACCAGCGGCGTCCCCGGATACTTCATCGCGCACGCCGACCTGGACGAACTCGCCGGGCTGTCCCGCGGGCCGGTGCCGCGGGCCAAGATCTGGTACACCGCGATGCGGCGCATCGAGCGGATGCCCCAGCCGGTGATCGCCGCGATCGACGGCCAGGCATGGGGCGGCGGCCTCGAACTGTCCCTGGCGTGCACGCTGCGCTGGGCCTCGGCCTCCGCCCACTTCAGCCTGCTGGAGATCGCGCTCGGCATCATCCCCGGGGCGGGCGGCACCCAGCGCCTGGCCAGGCTGATCGGCCCCGGGCGGGCCGCCGACCTCGTCCTGTCCGGCGACGTCCTCACCGCCGACCAGGCCAGGACGTACGGAATCGTCGAACGCGTGCTCCCCACCCCTGACTTCCAGGCGGAGACACTGAAATTGGCCCGTCACCTGGCGTCGCGTCCCGCCGCCGCGCTCGCCGCCGCGAAACGCGCCCTGGTCGAGGGCTCCAGGCTGCCGATCACCGAAGGTCTCCGGCTGGAGGCCGCGCTCTTCGCGGAGAGGCTGGCCAGTCCGGAATCCGTGACGCTCCAGGAAGAGGCGCGGCGCCGCTACGCCGATGCGGCGGACGGTGACCCCATCACCTTCGGGGGCCGATCGTGAGAACCGCCGTCATCACCGGAGCCGGCCGGGGCATCGGCCGGGCCACCGCGTTCGCGCTCGCCCGAGACGGTTACGCCGTCGCGGTCGGCTACCACCGGAACGCCGAGTCCGCCGCCGAAGTCGTCGACACGATCAGCCGCAACGGGGGACGGGCCGCCGCCTTCGCGCTGGATGTCGCGGACCGGGACCAGTGTGCGGAGTTCGTCCGCGCGGCGGGTGAACAGCTCGGCCCCGTCCGCGCGGTCGTCTCGAACGCGACAGGCTTCGGCTCCGGCTCGCCGTCCCTGGGAAAGGCGCTCGAAACACCCTGGCACACCTATGAGCGGCAGTTCGCGACCCGGGTCGGCTCCCTCCTCGCCCTGGTGGCGGCGGCCCGCCCGCACCTCGACGGCGGCGGCCGCGTCGTGACGACCGTGAGCACCGGGACGGACAGGCACGTCCCCGGCTACGCGGCGATCGCCGCCGCCATGGCCGCGGCGGAGAGCGTCGTCCGCTACCTTGCCGTCGAACTCGGCCGCGACGGCATCACGGTCAACCTGGTGAGCGGCGGCGTGGTGGCGACGGACGCGCTCCGCGACATCAGCCCCGACCCGGAACGACTCCTGGCCACCGCCGCGCGCGCCACGCCGCTGGGTCGCGCCGGCACCCCCGAAGACCTGGCCGAGGTCGTCGCGTTCCTGTGCGGCGAGGGAGCGGGCTGGATCACCGGACGCTCCGTCGTCACCGACGGAGGAAACTCCCTCCGCTGACCTTCGACAGGTGAAACCGGCGTGAGGGGGCCGTGAAACCAGGGGCGCCGAGAGTGGCGCCATGAGCATCACAGAACTCGGCCGTACCGCCCCCTCCAGCGGAACAGAACCGGCCGTACTCGCGGAAGGGCTGGTCAAGGCGTTCGGCGATCACCGCGCCGTCGACGGGATCGACCTGGAGATACGGCCCGGTGAGATCTTCGGCGTCCTCGGGCCGAACGGCGCCGGCAAGACCACCATGCTGAGGATGCTGGCCACCCTGCTGGCGATCGACGCCGGCCGGGCGGAGATCTTCGGCGTGGACGTGGCGGGCCGGCCGCACGTGATCCGGCAGCTGATCGGCGTGACCGGGCAGTACGCGTCGGTCGACGAGCAGCTGACCGCCCGCGAGAACCTCCGGCTCTTCGCCCGGCTGCAGCGGATCCCCGCGCCGAGTGCCAGGCGGATCGCCGCCGACCTGCTCGGCCGGTTCGGTCTGGAAGAGGCCGCGGACAAGCCGATCGCGCACTTCTCCGGCGGCATGCGGCGCCGCCTCGACCTGGCCGCCAGCCTGATCACGAGACCACCGCTGATCTTCCTGGACGAGCCGACCACCGGCCTCGACCCGCGCACCCGTGGCCAGATGTGGGACACCATCCGCGGCCTGATCACCGACGGGTGCACGGTGCTGCTGACCACGCAGTACCTGGACGAGGCCGACCAGCTGGCGGACCGGATCGCCGTCATCGACCACGGCCGCAAGGTGGCCGAGGGCACGCCCGACGAGCTGAAGACCATGGTCGGCGCCTCCACCCTCCAGCTGATGCTCGCCGAACCCGGCGAGGTGCCGGCCGCCGTCGAGGCCGTCCGGCGCGGCCTCGGCTCCGAACCGGTGCTCAGCCCCGAGAAGGGCCGGCTCAACGTCGCGCTCGACCAGGCCGACATGGCCGCCGACGTGCTGATCGCGCTCCGTACCGCAGGGATCTCGATCTCCTCGGTGAGCGTCGCCAAGCCCAGCCTGGACGAGGTGTTCCTGGCGCTGACCGGTCACGAGACCGAGACGGAGGAGACCCGATGAGCACGACCACCGCACCCGTCAGGCAGGCGGTACGAGCGGCCGAACGGGTGGCGGCCACCCGGCGGCACGTCTCCGTGGGCGAGACGCTCGGCCAGACCCTCGCGATGGCGTGGCGGGCCGCCAAGAAGATGCGCCGCAACCCCGAGCAGTTCTTCGACGTGGCGTTGCAGCCCGTCCTGTTCACCGCGATGTTCGCGTACATCTTCGGCGGCGCGATCGCCGGGGACGTGCAGAGCTACCTGCCGCTGATGATCCCCGGCATCCTCGCCCAGACCGTGCTGACGACCTGCATGGTGACCGGCGTCCAACTGCGCGAGGACATGGAGAAGGGCGTCTTCGACCGGTTCAAGTCGCTGCCGATCGCCCGGATCGCACCGCTCGCCGGCCCGATGGTGGCCGATCTGCTCCGGTACGCGATCGCGGCGACCCTGACCTTCGCCATGGGCCTTCTGATGGGATACCGCCCTGGCGGCGGCGTGGCCGGGGTGCTCGGCGCGATCCTGCTGGCGATCCTCACGGGGTGGTCGCTGGCGTGGGTGTTCACCTGGGTCGGCACGATCGCCCGCAGCGCCGGAGGCGTGCACGGCATCTCAATGATGATCCTCTTTCCGCTGACGTTCCTGTCGAACGCGTTCGTCCCCGTCGAGACCCTGCCCGGCTGGCTCGCCTCGTTCGTCCGGATCAACCCGGTCTCACACCTGGTCACGGCCGCTCGCGACCTCGCCAACCACGCTCAGGTGAGCGGGGCGGTGGCGTGGACGCTGCTGGCCTGCCTGGTCGTGGTCGCGGTCTTCGCGCCGCTGTCCGTACGGAGCTACAAGCGGCACATCTGACCCGCGGCGAGCCGTCCGACGAGCGCCCGCGCCTCGTCGAGCAGTTCCGCGCCGCGCCGGTCGCCGTAACCGGCGCGGACGCGGGCGAGCGCGCCGGGCGCGACCTGCTCCGCGTACGGCTCGATCCGGTCGAAGGCCATGCCGGCCATCATGCCGTTGTAGGCGAACCGCTCGGCCAGCACCAGCAGGGCGACCGCGTCACCGGGGGCCAGGGCCGCCCGCAGCAGCCCCCAGGCGCCGAGCGCGAAGAGCAGCGAGCCGCTGACCGGGTAGTCGAGGAGCCGGCCGTCGGCGCTCAGCACGTCGCGGGCGCGCCCAGCGGCGCAGAAGCGGAACAGCTCCTCGCCGTACGGGAGATCCGCGGGCTCCCCGTGGTAGGCGTGCGCCGCGAGGGCGAGCGCCTCCGCCGTGACCACCCATGGTTCGAAGCCCGAGCGCGGCATCCCGGGCAGCCGCAGATCGCGCGCCCGCTCGACCGCCAGCCGGTAGTCCGAGAGGGCGGCGGCCGTCTCGCCGCGGGCGAGGGCGAGCTCGGCGGCGCACAGCGCGGCCACCGCCGGCCCGCCGAGTACCGCCCCGCCGTCGTTGAGCCGGTTGATCTGCGCGAGCTCGGCCTCCGCGGTCCGGTGATCGCCCTCGCCGAGCGCGATGATCAGCAGCAGCGAGCGCAGCTGCGTCTCGTCGTCCGTGGCGCCGATCCGGCTGAGCACCGGCAGGGCCGCTCGCGCGTGGCCCACGGCGCGCCGTCGGTCGCCGCACCGCAAGGTCAGGTGAGCCAGCGTGGTGTGCAGGATCGCCCGGAGCCACGGCCCCTCGTCCTGCGGGAGCAGCGCCAGCCCTCGCTCGGTCGCCGTGACCGCCCCCGCGATGTCCCCTGCGTTCTCCAGGACGTGGGCGCTCATCTGCGTCGCCACCAGCGCCTCGTCACGGTCGGCGCTGCGGCACAGCTCCCGCAGCCGATCGCGCAGGCCGGCGCTGTTCGAGGGGGCGCCGATGAGCGTCACCTTCGTCATCGCCGCGAGGCGCGGGTCCGTGGCGTCGCCGACGGGAAGCCTGCTGAGCAGATCGTGCAGCGGCTCGCTCCGTTCGTCCAGGAGGATCATCGAGTTGGCGATCGCGACCACCAGGGCGGCCCGGGTCAGCTCGACGAGCTCCGGCGGCGGGAACCAGCCCGTGACGGCCTGGATGATCGCGGTCCTGAGCGCGATGATCCTGGCGTGGTCACCGCGGATCGACCACAGCGCGCCGACCCCGGCCAGCAGCGGGACCGCCGTGGCCGGGTCGGGCTCGGCGAGCGCCCGGCGGAGCAGATCGGCCAGGTTGGTCTCCTCGGCCCGCAGCGCGTCAACCGCCGCGAACTGGTCCGGGCCGAACAGCACGGCGGCGTGCTCGTGCGCGTAGCCCGTCGCCCAGGCCAGCAGCGCCGCTCGCGCGGACACCTCCTCACCGGCTTCCTCCAGCCGCACCTGTCCGAACTCCCTGACGGTCTCCAGCATCCGGTAGCGGACGCCGTGGGCCGCCTCGTCGACGCTCAGCAGCGACTGCTCGGCCAACGCCTGCACCGCGTCCAAGGCGCCCATGGCCTCGGCCGCGGCCGCCGTGAACCCGTCGCTGAACAGGGACAGCCGCCGCAGAGCCCGCCGTTCGGGCTCGTCCAGCAGATTCCACGACCAGTCGATGACCGCGAGCAGAGTCTGGTGCCGGCCCGGCGCGCTGCGATCGCCCCCGCGCAGCAGCGCGAACCGGTCCGCCAGGCGCCGCGCGATCTCCTCCACCGCCATCACGCGCACCTTCGCGGCGGCCAGCTCGATCGCCAGCGGCAGCCCGTCGAGCCGGGTCACGACCTCGCGCACCAGGCCCTCGTCGAGCCGCACGCCCGGCCGGGCCGCCGTCGCCCGCTGGCGGAAGAGCTGCACCGCGTCGCCGGGCTCCAGCGCGCCGAGCGGGTAGACGTGCTCCGCCGGGATCGACAGCGGGGCCCTCGACGTGGTGAGCACCCGCAGATCCCGCGTGGCCGCCGCCAGGAAGGCCGTCAGCTCGGCCACGGCGTCGATCACGTGCTCGCAGTTGTCCAGGATCAGCAGCGCCGGCGCCCGGCCGAGATGCTGCGCGATGCGGGCCCGTACATCCGACGGCCGCTCGAACGCCGGCATCCCGCGCCCGCTCACCGAGTCGCGCACCCCCAGCGCCGAACCCACCTCGCCCACCACTCCCTCGGGCGACGAGACGCCGACGAGCCCGACGAAGTGGACGACGGGCTGGGTGGCGTTCCTGCCGACGACGTGGGCCAGCCGCGTCTTGCCCAACCCGCCCGGCCCGACGACGGAGACGACCCGGTGGGTCTGCAGCAGGGCGTGCACCGCGCTGATGTCGCCGTCGCGGCCGAGCAGCGACGACCCGTCGAACAGCACACCCTCCCGTACGGGCCGGTCCGCGGCGAGCAGTTCGGCGTGCACGCGCGCGAGGGCCGGCCCCGGATCCGCGCCGAGCCGTTCGGCCAGGTCGGCCCGGTGGCGTTCGTAGCGCTCCAGCGCCGCCGCCGTGCCCCTGACCGCGGCCTCGCCGCGCAGCAGGCAGGCGAGCAGTTCCTCATCGCGCGGCCGGTCGGCCGCGGCCTCCTCCAGCAGGGGCAGCGCGCCCTCGTGGTCGCCGGCGCGGGAGCGCGCGACGGCCGACACGCGACGCGCCTCCGCCAGCCGCCCCGCCGCCACCACCCGCACCTCACCGAGCGGTCCCGCCGCGGTCCCCAGCCCGCTTGCCGCCGCCAGCCCGCCCGCCGCCGCCAGCCCGCTCGCCGCCGCCAGCCCGCTCGCCGCCGCCAGCCCGCTCGCTACGCTCATCGCCTCCTCGGCGCCGCGCCGAGCCTCGGCCACGTCCCCCTCGGCCAGCGCCTTCCGCGCCCGCTCCACCAGCGCGCCGAGCAGCAACGCGTCCACCTGCTCGTCCGGCACCCCGAGCCGGTAGCCGCGCGCGGTCCGCACCACCGCGTCGGCCGAGGTCGCGGCCCGCGTCCTCGACACGACCACCTGCAGAGCCTTCGTGGGGTTCGCGGGCGGCCCGTCCGGCCATAACTCCTCGACCAGCCGCTCGTCCCCAGCCCCCGCCCGCCCGTGCAGCGCGAGCACCGCCAGCAGGGTCTGGGCGCGCTCACCGGCCACCCGCGTCCCCTGCCAGCGGACGCCGTCGAGCAAGGTCAACACCGGAGGCACCCTTCCAGCTTACGAGCGGACCGCCGCCTCCGGCCTCAGCGCTGCTTGCGATCTCGACCAGAGGTCCACGCCGCCCCTCCGCACGGCCCCGCCTATCGGGGAGGCCGCGGCCTCAATACGATCTGGACATGCCGGGTGAGACATGACGATCAGACTGGTCGTCGCGGACGACCACGCCATGATCAGGGCAGGGCTGCGGCTCGTGGCGGAGAACGCCCCAGGGATGGAAGTGGTCGGGGAGGCGGCCGACGGCGTGGAGGCCGTCGCCGTGACGAGGGAGCGACGGCCGGACGTGCTGCTGCTCGACATCGCCATGCCGGGCATGGACGGCCTGGCCGCCGCCACGACGCTGCTCGGGGACCCCGCCCCGCCGAGGATCCTGATGCTGACGACCTTCGGCAGCGACGAGAACCTGCACGCGGCGCTGCGCATCGGGGTCAGCGGCTTCCTGCTGAAGAGCTCGCCTCCCGAGCATCTCCTGGAGGCGATCCGGGTCGTGGCGGCGGGCGACGGACTGATCGACCCCGCGGTCACCCTCCGGGTCATCGCGTCCTTCGCCGCTCAGCCCCCGCTCTCGCCGCCTCCTGAGCTGGCCACGCTCACCGCGCGCGAGGTGGACGTGCTGCGGCTGCTGACACGGGGTCTGTCGAACCGGGAGATCGCGGCAGAGTCCGGGGTCGGCGAGGCCACGGTCAGGAGCCATGTCGCCCAGATCCTGCGCAAGCTGGACGTGCGGGACCGTCTCCAGGCGGTGGTGCTGGCCTACGAGTCCGGCTTCGTCCGCCCTGGTCAGGAATGATGCGCGGCAACTGGCGGCCGAGCCGGATGGACACCCTGCTCGCGCTGGCCGTGGTGGTCGCCGGGCAGGTCGAGTCGTTCGGGCGGCAGGGGTTCGAGCCGGGTCAGATCAGCCGTCCGGTGCCGCTGGCGGTCGGCGCGGCCGCCGCCGGGGCGCTGCTGCTGTTCCGGCAGAGGTTCCCGATGAGCATGCTGCTCGCGCTGGTGGGGGTCGGCATCGGCGTGCGGGAGGTCACGGAGGCGGGCTACTACGCCGCGTGGCACTTCTACTCCACGCTCATCCTGGTGCACACCGTCGCCAGCGCGGCGGAGCTGCGTACCCGGCGAGGGCTGGCCGGGCTGGGGTGCGTCCTGCTCGCGTACGGCTATTTACAGACATTTCAGCATAATGACGTGGCCGAAGTGCTGATCAGCGCCATTTTCGTCGGCGTCGCGTACGCCAGCGGCATCCTGTTGCGCCGCCAGATCGATCAGACGTTACGCCTCGCCAGACAGGCCACCCGGCTGGAGGTCGAGCGCGAGGAGCGTGCCCGGCAGGCGGTCGCGGGTGAACGGGTGAGGATCGCCCGGGAGCTGCACGACATCGTCTCGCACAACGTCAGCCTGATGACCTTGCACACGGGCGGTGTACGGATGATGCTCCGCGACGACCCGGACCGTGAGCGGGAACGCACGCTGCTGACCGGCGTCGAGCGGGCGGGCCGAGAGGCGATCGAGGAACTCAGGCTGATGCTCGGCATGCTGCGCAGCCCCGGCGGCACGGCCGCCGAGCCGCACGCCACCGGGCTGGACCGGCTGGACGCCCTCGTCGCCCAGATCCATGAGGCCGGTCCGGCCGTGGAGGTGCGGGTCGAGGGCGAGGCCAGGCCGGTGCCCCCAGGGCTGGACCTGTCGGCGTACCGGGTGATCCAGGAGGCGCTGACCAACGCGTTGAAGCACGCGCGGGCGACCCGGATCGTCGTCACCGTCGCCTACTCCGCCGGCGCCGTGACCGTGGAGGTCACCGACGACGGCACGGGCGACGGGCAAGGGGGCGGGAGCGGACAGGGCCTGATCGGGATGCGCGAACGCGTCGCGATGCACGGTGGCGACCTGTCCGCCGGCCCCGTGCGGGGTGGCGGCTACCGGGTACGCGCCAGGTTCCCCTCGGGCTGAGCCGCCCACTCCGCGTCGCTCATCCGTACGATGCGCAGGCCGATGACCCCGGCCCCGGCCAGGTACAGCAGTCCGCCCACGACCGTGCCGACCGGGAATACCGGCGCCCCGAAGATGCCCAGCACCATCGCGAACGGCGCCCACCAGGGCGCCTGCCGGCAGTACGCCAGGACGAGCCCCAGCGCGAACAGCCCGAGGATCCCGGCGAACCCCGGGATCTGGAACCCGAACACGAGTCCCGGGTCGGCGAACGCCTGGTCGGCGAGCGCGGCCCCTTCGGCGGGCGGCAGCGAGCGCTCCAGGCGGGCGTAGAAGTAGTCGCCCAGCATCAGCGCGGAGAAGTTCACCACGCCGAGCAGGGCGATCCCGCCCGTGACGTGACCGAGGAGCACCGCGCGGTGGCGTACCAGGTGGATCATGCCGATGATGCCCGGGATCAGCAGCACCCAGCTCCAGTGCAGGACCGCCGCGCTGATCGACACCTCCTCCAGCTGACGCCCGTAGACGCCGGCCGTGTCGCCGCCGCCCAGGCGCAGAGCGGGATCGAGGACCACCCCCGCGACATACAGGACGGGCGCGGCGATGAGGCACGCCCCGGCGGCGAGCCTCCGGAATCGGATCGGATCTGACAACGACATGGTGTCCCCTAAGTGGCCGGTGATGCCACGAAGGCTAGGAACGCCCGGCCCTCCCCGTCGTCCGCCGCCCGGCCGACACCCACTCCGCCATTTTGCTGGGGAGACCTGGGCGCACTATCTAGGGAGACCGCCGCGCAGCATACTGGCGGCAGTCGACGCGCGTCGTGGGGGCACTCATGAATCGATCGTTCGTCAGCTCGATCCTTCACCTGGTCAGGTTCGCAGGAGCCGCTCTGGCGATCTGGGGCATCGCCTACGTGATCAACGGCGCAACCCAGGCGGGCGGGTACGTCACCGTACGCGTGGCAACCGCTCCGGACGCCGGGCCCTCGCCGCTGAGCGGTGTGAGACTCCCCGACGGGGTCGTACTCCGGGGAGAGCTTCCGCTGGGCGTCTGGGGAGCCACCGTCGCCGAGCAGGTGCTCTCGCGCGCGGACGTCCTCCTGGGCGGCCTGTGCGCGGGCCTGGCCGCTCTGCTGCTGAGCTCCACCATGAAAGGGCGGCCTTTCACCCGGCGTGATACTGCCGGGCTCGTCGCCCTGGCGATCGTCACGAGCCTCGGCTCCCTGCTGCCGATCGTCGCCGCGGCGACCGTACTCGATCGGGCGGGGCTCACCCAGGACTTCGTCCCGTCGACCACGCTGTCGTGGGTGCCGATCGCGGGTGCCGGGCTTCTGCTCGCGCTGGCCCTGGCCTTCCACGCGGGAGCCCGGACCGATCCACGAAGCAGTGCACTCACCCCATAGCCGCGGTACGGTCGCGGCGCATCAGCAGGTGGCCCCGGCGGAATCGTTCATCCTCCAGAGGCTCGCGCAGCATCCGCGCCACCTCGACGAACTCCTCCTTGCTGGCCAGGTCGGCCAGCTCGTCGATCGGCCACCGGTAAGCCGGCGTGACCTTGTGGTCGAACCGGCTTACCGGGCCGCCCTCGGATTCGAAGAAACCGAGCAGGAGGTAACCCCCCGGGGCCAGCACCCGGCGGAACTCGGCGAAGTAGGGCGGCAGCTCTGTCGGTGGGGTGTGGATGAGGGAGTACCAGGAGAGCAGCCCGCCCAGCTCGCCGTCGGCCACGTCGAGGGCGCCCATCGAACCGACCTCGAACCGCAGGTCGGGATAGTCCCTGCGGGCGATGTCGATCAGCCGGGGAGACAGGTCGACACCGAAGGCGTCCAGCCCGAGGTCACGCAGGTGCGCCGTCATGTACCCGGGACCGCAGCCGGCCTCCACGACGGGCCGGGCCCCGTCGGCCCGCACGAGCTCGGCGAACGCGGCGACCATCGAGCGGTCCAGCGGCAGGCGGTCGAGCGAGTCCCGCACGAAGTCGGCGTAGACGTCCGCGAGGGCGTCGTAGGCGTCAGCGGTCGCGGCCAGATAGGGGGAGGATTCGGCCACGGCGGACGACTGTAGCCCATCGGCCGAGCTACTCGCCCCGCAGAAGCACGTTGTGCAGGAGGCTGCTCTGCTCTCTCGGCATGAGGGGGCGGCGATCGACGAGGAGCCGGTGATAAAGGCCGATGTAGTGGCTCTCCCGGCGTGGGACGCTCCCGTCGGTGCCGAAGTTCTCGGTGATCCGCCCGTTCTGCACCAGGTACCCGGCTACGGCGTGATGGTCCAGAAGCAGCTCGGCGCCGGAGGCGAAGCGCACGCTGGTACGGCGGGCGGCGGCGGTGACCCGCCAGCTTGTCACGATCAGCGCCTCGAAGGGCTCGCCGTCGGAGGTGCAGAGGATGCGGGCTTCGTACGTCGAATCGTCCAACCGGCGCAGGGAGGTTCGCTCGACGGGATCGCAGAATCTGGGGAGGACGCGTGGGCGGTCGAGGTCGTCAAGCGGCTCTTCGACGTGTCGATCATCTGGAGGACTTAAACAAGTTGGGCCAGCCCGTCAGTGGACTCCGCTCTGGGACGGTGACTGGCACCAGCCGATCCGCCTCTACCGCCATGCCTCCCCTATGAGCGTCCCCACGTGATCCGGAGCCGGGGCCGGATGGATCCGGGCATGCGCGTCACGGAACCCGACGCCGAGCAGCAGTTCGCGCCATGTTTCCGGCTCGTACGCCCATCGATAGATCCACACCGCCCGGCCGGTGAAGCCATTGCCGTACATGCCCTGCACGCCGTAGCTTCCCGGCACCGCCGGCGCCTGTGAGAAGACCAGTTTGCCGCCCGGCGCCAACCGCTCGAACACCAGCGGCAGCAGCCGCTCCGGGTCGGTGAACCACACCGCCCCGAAGATGCTGTAGATCGCGTCCCACTGAGTGCCTGGGGACTCGGCCAGGTAGTCCAGGACGTCGGCCTGGACGAAGTGGGCGTCGGGCAGATGGCCCCAGCCCGACAAAGCGCGCTCGACCTGGACGGGAGACAGATCGACTCCAGTCGCCACGATGCCTTTGGTCGCCAGCGCTGCCACAGCGTGCCCGCGGCACGACCCGAGTTCCAGCGCTGTGGCGGGCTCCCCCAACAGTTCCTCCCCCGGACCGTGCCCGCTGTACTGCGTCCACCCGAAGGCGCTCTTCAACGCATCCTCCGGATTGTCCTGCGAGACGCCGGAAGCGTAGTGATTCCAGTAGTCGACGCGGTCGGTGATGGTGCGCATGGACGGTTCCCTGTGACGCAGCGGACGGAACCCGCGTCACCGTACAGGTCGCACCCGTCTGCGCACCGGCGAACTGCTGCATCAGGGCACAGCCGAGGGCCGGACCCCGTAGAGGCCCGGCCCTCAATGCTGGTTTCGGTCAGTGACAGTCCGTGCCAGGAGCACACGGCGTGCACTGGGAGAAGTCGCGCTCCCACAGCGGCCAGTCCACCTCGAAACCATTGGCCGCGAGGATGTGGGCGGTCCGCTCGACCGACCCGTCGTACTTGAACTCGATCTCCGGAACGTGCTCGAGGAAGCGCCCGTCGAAGTGCTGAGCGCAGAACTCCCGGTAGTTGCGGGTGTCGAGGATGAAGGCGTGGACCGCGATGTCGACCAGTCGGCCGCAGCCGATCTCCAGATGCTCGCCCCACTTCTCCATGGCGGTGATGAGGTAAGCGACGGCCTGACCGAAAAGCCGATTGGCCATGACCTCGTCGAACGGGTAGTCGCGGACGAGGAGCGCGATTTCGCGGTCCCACACATCCGGCCTGACGAACGATCGCGGGTCTCGCCGGCCCGCCACCGGCGGTGCGGGACGCGTGGATGCGGCGGTAAGTGTCACGAGGACCTCCTGGGGTCTGGTGCCTCCCCGCCGCCGCAGCCTGGTCATCGCGACGGCGGGCTCCTCTTCACGGTCCGGCCTTGGCCGCGTCCGCATCAATGCCGGTCCAGGTCTGCAACATTGCCTGCCGTGGCAATGTCCGGGGCACCTTGGCAGAGGTACGCTCCGATGGCAGTGCACGGGAGGCGCCGACGTGACTGTCATCACACGGGCCCTGCGAGCGGAACTGCTTCGCACAGCCAATGACATCCGCCAACGCGGGCAGCGGGCCGGCTGGGTGGTCGAGCGCATCGCCGGTGCCATCTGCGACGAGTTGCCACAGCTGCTTCCTTTGGAAGCATGGCGGCTGGCCTACGGATGGTCACGACCGCAAACGATCGCCGGTATTCAGGCCCTGTTCGAGGACGAAAACCTGGTCGCGCCGCCGGTCAATAGCAGCATGCTGTGCCGCTGGGAGCACGGGGTGCATCCGCCGGGCCCCGAGTACGGGCCGATGCTCTGCCGCCTGTACGGGGTGACCCCGGAGACGCTGGGTCTGCCGAGAAGTTCCGCGGCCATCCCACCGCGTCGCCCCGGAGCGGGGTACCGTGCCTCGCATTGGAGGCGCCCCATGACCGAAGACCAGTACGCCGCCCTGTCAGCGCTGCGCGAATCGGTCGAGCTCGCGCTTGAGGTCGACGGGCCTGCAGGCGGGCCTGCTGCCCGCCAGGCGCTGCAGGCGGCCGTGGAGTATTACGCGCTGCGTTACTCGGCGTTCCCGCCTGCTGTCCTGGCCACCGAAGTACACCGAACCCGCGCGCTCGTGGGGCCGATGCTGCGCCGGCCTCAAGCCGACGCCGACCGCATCGAACTGCGTCGCCTGGCGGCATGGCTGTCCGCTCTCGTCGGCAACACCGCCTTCCACACCGCTGACCACGCGGCCGCATCCATTCATTTCGGTACGGCGGCACGCCTGGGCACGGCTGTAGGCGACCACGACCTGATCTGCTGGACGCTCGGCGCTCAGTCCATGACCGCCTGCAGTCAGGGCAAACCGCAGCAGGCAGTCGAGTTGGCAGCCGAAGCTCTGGAGTACGCGCGCACCCCGCTGCGGCGGGCGCAGATCATCGCCTGGGGGCTACTGCGCGCGACGGCTGCGCTCGGTCCATCCCACCGCTCGGAGGCGGAAAGGATGATGGCGGCAGCCCAGAACGAGATGGCGGCCGACCCGCACGGAGACCAGCCCGGCAGGTTCGGGTTCGACGCCGCCGAACTGCTGCTGCATCTGGCTGAGAGCGCCCTGCTGATCGGCGCGCAAGACCAGGCCGTCACGCATGCACAAGCATCACAGCAGCACAGCCGACATGGAGGAGCTGGCTGGGCGGCTGCACTGATCGTCCAAGCGCGAGCGGAGGCCGCTCGCCGCCAATACTCCTACGCGACCGCACTGGCAGGTCAGGTCCTTGACGCGGTGCCTGCACAATCCTTGCGGAATACGACACGCGTACGTCTGCGCGCCCTCGACCAGAAGTTGCTCAGTGTGGGCGATGCGGGGATTGAGACCCGTGATCTTCACGACCGCATCGCGGCCCTTCCCGCGTTGACCACCGTAGGCCATCTCAGCGATGAACCGAACGGGCAGTAGGCGTCTGTCTCCGTGGTTGTCCCTCCTGGACAGGAGCCACGTGAATCCCTTGTCCCAGACATTCGGCGGCAAGATGATGACACAATGTGACCATGCGGCAACCCCGAGCGAAATACTTCAACACCACGGGACCGTGTAGCCCACTGCACCACTACATCTTGCCTCCCACGCAACGGCTCCCCCAGGCGCGCGAGCTCATCGAGATGGACCGCTATTTCGTCCTGCACGCGCCCCGGCAGACCGGCAAGACGACGATGCTGCGCACCCTGGCGTCCGAGCTGACGGCCGAGGGCGACATCGCCGCCCTGATGTTCTCCTGCGAGCGCGCCAAGTCGGCCGGTGACGACTACGCTGCCGCGGAGTCGCTTCTGCTGGATTCCCTCCGTGAGGCCGCCGCACGGTCGGGATGGCCGAAGAAACTGCTCCCGCCGGATTCCTGGCCGCAGGTCACGCCCGGCGCCCGGTTCGGTTCGGCGCTGAGCGAGTGGTGCCGCCGCTGCCCGCGCCGCGTGGTGCTGCTCCTCGACGAGATCGATGCCCTGCAGGGCAACAGCATGGTCAGCATCCTCAGCCAGCTCCGCCACGGCCACAACGCCCGGCATGAGGGCCAACCGTTCCCCGCATCCGTGGTGCTGTGCGGGCTGCGCGACCTGCGTGACTACAAGGTCGCATCGGGTGGCGAGCCCGGCAGGGCGAACCCGGCCAGCCCGTTCAACATCGTCGCCGAGTCGTTGCGCCTGGGCGACTTCACCGCCGACGACATCACCGACCTCTACGACCAGCACACTCAGCAGACCGGCCAGGAGTTCGCCAAGGACGCGGTGGAGCGGGTGTTCGAGCTGACGCAGGGTCAGCCGTGGCTGGTCAACGCCCTCGCCCACGAGATCACCTTCAAACTGGGCGTGACCGGCGCCGTCACCGACGGGCAGGTGGAGGACGCCAAGGAGCGGTTGATCCGGACGCGCGCCACGCACCTGGACTCTGTGATGGCCCGGCTGCACGAGCCGCGGGTCAAGCGGGTGATGGAGCCGGTCGTGGCCGGGACCTTCCCCCACATCGACCCCGCCTTCTCCGACGACCTGTCCTACGTACGCGACCTGGGCCTGATCAAGCAGAAACCCCCGCTCGAAGTGGCGAACCCGATCTACCGGGAGGTCATTCTGCGAGTGCTCGGAGACCCGTCGGAACAGTACGTGATGGCCGATCCGCGCAGTTTCGTGCTGCCGGACGGCCGGTTCGACCTGCCGCGCCTGCTGGAGGAGTTCGTCGTCTTCTGGCGCGAGCACGGCGAGGTGCTGGTCCGCCAGGAGGGCTACCATGAGGCCGCCTGCCAGATCATCCTCATGGCCTTCCTGCACCGCCTGGTCAACGGCGGCGGCTACCTCGACCGGGAGTACGCGGCCGGCACCAAACGTCTGGACGTGCTCGTCCGCTGGCCCTACACGAGCCCCGACGGCGAACGGCTCATGCAGCGCGAGGCCATGGAGCTGAAGGTGTGGCGAGCAGGCGAGAACGACCCGGCACCCGACGGCCTCGCCCAGCTCGACCGCTACCTGGACCGCCTCACCCTCTCCACCGGCGCACTGGTGATCTTCGACCGCCGCCCCGAGGCTCCGTCCTGGCAGGAACGAGGCGGCTTCGAACAGACGACCACACCCTCCGGTCGCCAGGTCACCGTCCTGCGCGTTTGAGTTTTAGTCGCCGAAGGGCTGCGTTCACCTCAACAGGCTTCGCCTCTGAGCATCGCCGCCCAGACCTGCTCAGCCTTCGCTGTCGTGGTCCACGCCGTCTCGTGGATCACGCCTTTGACAGATCGCCGGACGAACGCGAGCCCGCCCGCGGCGCAGAACTCGTAGCAGGGCGCGCACCGGCTGCACGTGTGCTCGCGCACCCGGACCCGCACGCACCGAGCGGCGGGGCTCGCCCAGGCGATCCGTTCATGTCCCTCCTGGACAGGAGCCACGTGAAGGCCGTGATAATCCTCCAACAGGTCTGACGCCACCCTCACCGCCGGCCTGCCGTACGAGGCAGCGCGAACCAGGTCGCCTTGCCCGGCAGCCCAGGGCACGTGGTGAACCCCTGCGGAACGCAGCCGTACAACCCGGCCGACAACTCCGCCACGATCAGCAGCCCTCGCCCGTGCTCGGCTTGACCGTCCACACCCGGGCGGCGCACCGGATGAACGGCTCCCGCGTCGACCACCAGGCACACCACTTCGACCGGATCGACCCGTACCACCAGCTCGTACGGCGCGTCACCGTACAGAACCGCGTTCGTGACCAGCTCGCTGACCATCAGCACGGCGTCGTCAACGAGATCCCGCCCCAGACCGACCAGCAGAAGCGCGCGCCGGACGAGGTCGCGGGCATCACCGACCGCACGGGCGTCATCCCGAAGCCGCCAGACCATGCTCCGGCCGACAGAGCTTGAACGCTCCGCCACCGCAGCGGCCTTCGCCGAGTGCTGGACTTCCGGCACGATCTCGCCGAACGAGAGCTTGTCCATTACGCCACCTCCCGGATCCATGTATTCGCTCCCGTGTCACAGGCATCAGCCAGTACGAAATGCAGTAAAGGATGAACCGCCCTATTCGCGGGGCCCAAATACTGCATGTCCAGAATCTTCAGCCCCGCCCGATCAAACTGGAAGCAGCCAGAGCTTGTGTGACCCACATCGCTTCACCTGTCATTACTTGCGCTTCCCACTACACAGAGTGCCTGCGGTGAGCTACATTACGGAATCGAATGGATGACACACCGTTCGGACAGTTCTGTAGGACCGGCCGTCTGATTGGCGTAGGACTCTCGTGCTACTTACCGGAACAGGAGTCACGGATGCCCGCCCCCCTTGAGCTTGACCCCACGGCCAGCCCATTGGCTTTCTTCGGCGCCGAGCTACGCAAATTTCGAAAAAACGCCGGATTGTCCCAGGAACAATTGGCGGAAATAATCAGGTTCAGCCCCAGCCTGGTCGGCTTCATCGAGAGAGCTCAACGGACGCCGAGCAAGGATCTCGTCCAACGCTGCGACGAAGCCGTGGGAGCCAAGGGGGAGTTGCTCCGCCTCTGGCCTCTCATAAGCCGTGAGGCGAGCCCTCGATGGTTTCGCGAGTGGCTGGACATTGAGCAGGAAGCTCAGAGCCTCCGAACATGGCAGCCTCTCCTCATCCCGGGATTACTGCAGACGGAGGACTACGCTCGCGCCATGCTGCGTGGCGAGCCCGGCGTAACGGAGGAGCAGGTTGAGAAATCCGTACAAGCACGCCTGGAGCGCCAGATCATTTGGTCTCGCCTCAACCCCCCAATGTTCTGGGTACTGCTCGATGAAGGCGTACTCCAACGTCCCATTGGAGGTCGGTTGACCATCCGCTGCCAGCTCGAACACCTGGTCCAGATGGCAGAACGGCCACACATCGCTATCCAAGTGGTCCCCATGGCTTTTTGTGCGACCACAGGACTCCTCGGGGGCTTTGTGATCGCCCAACTAGCCGGAAGTCCAGATATCGTGTACTACGAGTCCACGGGGCACGGGCAGATGACTGACCGACCGGAGGACGTCGCTGCGATCCATATGAAGTACGACGCCATCCGAGCTGAGGCACACCCCCAGCATGTGTCTATCGAGCTACTCAGAGAGGCAGCCAAGACATGGACGTGAACGACGAACTGAGCGCCGCCGCCTGGCGGAAGGCCACCAAGAGCGGATCGAATGGCGGAGACTGCATCGAGGTCGCCCCCTTGTCCGGCGGACGAGTGGCCATCCGTGACACCGAGAGCCCAGGGCAGGCGCCATTCGTGGTGACCGCCAGCGTTTGGGACGCTTTCGTGGACGGGGCCAAGCGAGGCGAATTCGACTTCTGAACGGCTGCCAAGATCGGGCTCAACGGGCGCCGTCCCTAGCCCGCCTTCCGAAGCGGCTGAAGACGAACACTGAGACGCAGGTCGAGGGCCTCGGCGAGACGTTCCAGCATGGGGATGGTGGGCATCGTGCCGCCGGCCTCGAACCGCGCCACAGCCGGCTGCTTGAGCCCGGCCCGCTCGGCCAGTTCGGCCTGGGTCAGACCGAGTTCTTCGCGGCGGTTCCGTACGGCCGCACCTAGTTCGAAGCGCAGACGTGCCGCCTCATAAGCGGCTCCGGCACCAGGGCGACCCATGATCTCTGCGCGCTTGTCTGACCATGCCTTGCGCTCGCCCATGTCGATCACTCCTCGTCCGCTGTGTGTGCCTCGGCGACACATCGCCGCATCGCCCGCACAGCTCGTTCGATCTCGGCGGTCTCCCGCATCCGCTGCTTACGGAAGACCGTGAGCAGGATGATGCGTCTGCCCGGAGCGATCCAGTACGTGATACGTACCGCCTCCCCGGAGAGGTGAAATCGGAGTTCCCGAAGCTTCCCGCACAGTTGCCTGGTGTACGGCTCGTCGAGCAGCACACCGCGCGCGGCCAGCAGGTCAACGTAGAAGACCGCTGTCTCCTGGTCGTCCTGATCGAGCGAGTCGAACCAGTCATCGACCTCGGGCTCCAACTCCACATCTCCCCAATTCATAACATGAATGTTATAGAGAGGGCAAGAGCCGTGTCCTCTGAACAGGAGATCGGACGAGTCTCATGCGAGACGACGTGATGTAGGCGGCCTGTCCTGCCCTCCAGTTAGAAAACGCGAGGTCACGCTTGCGGGGTCCGGCGGCCCGTACGCTCTCAGCTTGCCTTCCGAAGCGCCCTTTTCCCGGCGGTGTACGGCAGCGACCCCTAGCCTGGGAAGCCAGGTCGGAATCTGACGTACTGGGAACGCCGATGACGGTTGAGATCGTGTACGAGACGCACTCGATAAGCGTCCACAACGAGGCCGGCATCGCCAGCGGCTGGTTGCCCGGTGAGCTGTCCGAGCGGGGCCTGGCCCTGGCCGCCGAACTGGGCGAGCGCCGCCGCGACGACGGGCTGGACGCGGTGTTCAGCTCCGATCTGCGCCGGGCCGTGCAGACCGCGCGGGTCGCCTTCGAGGGCTCGGGCATCCCTCTGTTCCAGGACCGGCGGTTGCGCGAGTGCCACTACGGCGAGTTCGACGGCATGCCGGTGAGCCTGCTGGAGACACGGCGTGCCCGGCACATCGACGAGCCGTGGCCCGGTGGCCAGAGCTACCGGGCCGTGGTCGGGCAGATGAACGACTTCCTGGCCGAGCTGGCGGTGGAGTGGGCGGGCAAGAAGGTGCTGCTGATCTCGCACTCCGCCAACCGCTGGGCCTTGCAGCACCTTCTGCACGGCGTTCCGCTCGCCGATCTGGTCGATCAGCCGTTCGCGTGGCGGCCCGGCTGGACCTTCCATTTGCCCAGCGGATGGGCGAGCGCCGGCGCGTAGGGCGGCGGATTCAGCGGCCGTAGCGGCTCTTCAGGTGGCGCCACCAGTCGCGGAACATCCACGCGTCGAAGTCCGTGATCGACGACGCGCTGCCCGCCTTCATCAGGAAGCAGCACACCCCGGACGGCGTCCAGTCGTAGAAGTCGTCCACCCCGAACGAGTGGCCGATCTCGTGCAGCAGGATGTGCATGTTGTCGGCGTCCAGGTTGGCCATGTAGTACTCGCTGCCGAGCCGCTGGCCCCAGTCGCCGCCCGCGCCGCCGCCCATGCCGGCGGTGAGCCACAGGGACATGTCGTAGTGGCGCGCCGCGCCGCCCGGGCAGTTCGGGTAGGTGCCGTTCTGGTTGAAGAAGCGCCCGCAGGCGGCGACGCACTGGGGGGCGTTCTCGCGGATGTCGCCGACGTAGATGTCGACGGAGTTGTCCGTCCACTGGAGCTGGTTGCGGTCGCGTACGGCCCAGCCGACGACCTTCACGGGGACGTTCGTGTACGGCCAGCCCTCCTGGCCTGCCATCACGTCCATCCACTTCTTGAACTGGCGGGCCAGCGTGGCGTGGATGCGGTCGCGCTGGGCGGCCGTCACCGTGGCGCTGGAGTCCCAGCGGACGCAGTAGTTGATGGATCCGCCGTTGGCCATGATCTGGTCCCAGCCGTAGTTGCGGAATCCGTACAGGTTCGGGTACGTGCTCTCGACGTGCTGCCAGACCTCGTTGAGCGGGGTGACGAGGTTGGCCGGCGGGTTCCAGGGAGTCGAGGGGTTGCCGTTGTCGCCGATCGCCTTGACCTCCAGGAGGCCGACGGACGCGGCGCCGCTCTGCAGGACGACGCGCAGCCGCACGGTGCTGATCTGGGAGAAGGTCACGCGGTTGTAGGCGTTGACGGCGGTGGGGTAGGTGCCGGGGATGTCGATGTACGAGCCGCCGCTCCAGCGCTGAAGCTTCCACGAGGCGGGGACTCGTACGCCGCCGTTGTCGTCGAAGAAGTAGACCTCGGCGGAGGTGATCGTCTGGGCCGTGGGCCAGGTCAGTTCGGCCCACTGGGTGCCGGTCTGGGGCCAGGTGCCCCAGCGGGCGTTGGCGGTGTCGTTGGAGCGCGGCGGGTCGACGCCGTCGTTGATCGCGGTGACGCTCTCCCAGGGCGAGGTGTACGAGGCCGAGGGGGTCGCCGCGGTGGCCAGGTTCACGGGGGCGGCCTTGGCGGGGAGCGCGGGGAGAAGTAAGAGCGTGAGGATGATGGCGAGGAGTCTCATGGGTCTCCTTGTGTTATCGCTAACATCACGTGCCGGGGAGGGTTGCCCCTCCCCGGCACTTGCGGGCTACCGGTAGGTGATGTCGGACGAGGAGTACAGGCAGTTGACGCCGTCGGCGCCTTCGCCGATCTTGGTGGGCTCGCTGCCCTTGGGCACGCCGCGGTACTTCTCGCAGATCGTGGCGCTG